>NZ_LR699554.1:2768348-3136696 GCF_902459535.1 Paraburkholderia dioscoreae | reverse complement strand
GCGACGTGGGTTCCTGAAGCTGGCCGGCGCGTCCAGTCTCGCTACGGCGGCGGGCACGCTTTCATCGGCGGCGCGCGCGGCGAACAGCGCGCCCGACGGCACACCGGAACAGATTCACCTGACATGGGGCAGCGATCCGACCAGCGAGGTCACGGTGTCGTGGGCGTCGCTTGCACCTGCGGTGAACCCACAGGTACGCTTCGGCGGGGCGAGTGCGGCGAAGCATACGGTGCATGGCATCCAGTCCACGTACACGGACGGCCTCAACGGCGAAGTCGTGTTCACCTATCACGCGCGTCTGCGTGATCTGAAGCCCGATACAAGCTACGAATACCAGGTGAGTGCGGAGAACGACAGCAATGCGGCGCAGCCTTTTACGGCGAGCTTCCGCACGGCGCCGCGCGGACGCGCGCCGTTTCGCTGGACGAGCTATGGCGATCTCGCGACGCCTAACACGGGCTGGGTGCTGTCGTCGCCGCAAAGCCGCTTCGCGGTGCAGGCGGTCGAGCGCTTTCAGCCGCTGTTCCACCTGCTCAATGGCGACCTTTGCTACGCCAATCTGAATCCCGCGCAGCAGCCGGACGTATGGCGCGACTTCGGCAACAACTGCCAGACGTCGGCGTCGAACCGGCCGTGGATGCCGTGTCCGGGCAACCACGAGCTCGAGTTCAATAACGGTGAGCAAGGGCTTGCCTCATATCTCGCGCGCTATACGCTGCCGGACAATCACACGCGCTTTCAGGGCCGCTGGTACAGCTTTCGCGTGAGCTCCGTGCTCTTCGTTTCGCTCGATGCAGACGACGTGGTCTATCAGGACGCGGCGGCCTTCGTCGCCGGCCCGGATGCGCTGGTGCCGGTTGCCAGCACGGGCAATCCGCCCATTCAGCCCGGCACGTCGCTCTATGTGCGCGGATATAGCGCCGGCGAGCAGACACGTTGGCTCGAGAAGACATTGCACCGCGCGGCCGAAGACGACGAGGTCGACTGGATCGTGGTTCAGATGCATCAGGACGCGCTCAGTTCATCGAAGACCGGCAACGGTTCCGACAAAGGAATTCGCGAGGCCTGGTTGCCGCTGTTCGACCGCTACGGTGTGGACCTCGTGCTGTGCGGTCACGATCACGACTATGAGCGCAGTTACCCCGTGCGTGGCTGCAATCACAACAAGGGCACCGACATCGCGACGGGTCGTCCGGTGGATACGTTGCAGCCGAAACCGGTGATGTCGGCGATGTCTTCGGGCGCGTCGACGTTCGACACGAGCCGCGGCACGATTCACCTGATTCTCGGCGGCGGCGGCACGAGCGCGCCGCTTGATGTCTATGGCGTGGATGCCGGTACAGGGCTGCCGCAAGCGCGTATTTTCACGCGGCCCAACCGCCCGGTTGCCGGTACGGCGGCAGGGACTTTCGTGCGCGCGGGTGCGGACGCCGTGGAGGATGCGATCTGGTCGGCGCAACGCGATACCGGCACCGGTTATGGCATCGCCGTGTTCGATCATGATCCGGGGCACCCGGGTGGCGAGACCACGATTACGATGAACTACTATCACGCGCCCGGTGCAGATCAAACACCGACCCAGAACTATGAACTGTTCGAAACCATCGAACTGAAGAAGACGCGGCGCAGATAAGGTTCGAAGAGCGGTTGGCGGGCAGACGGCGTAACGGCGTCTGCCCGCCGGCACTATTGACACGAAAAGGCGGATGATTAGCGATCCGTAAGATGGCTAAGAAAAGCCGGCGGTTTTCTTCTCCTGCCCAGCCAGGGGTTCTTAAAGCGCGACTCATGCGGCACACCGGCTTGCCGATATGGCATCGCACGCCACCACCGAAATACGCCCCCTCAAACCCACGGATTATTTGTTACACGTCTTACGGACGTGAAGCGGCGTAGTTACAAAAACCTTTCAAAAGCACGGCTATACTCGGCGCCGTCCCAAACAATGAAAGGACTTTTATGTCGAACAGAATCCTCCGGATGGTTGCCGTTGCAGTGCTTACCGCTTCGGCATCGTTGTCGGCGCTGGCCGGCGATATGAATAACGCGCTTGGCGGCGCGCTCGGCGGCGTCGCCGGCGCTGCTGTGGGTGGCGCATTGGGCGGCAGCACCGGCGCCGTGCTCGGCGGCGCGGTAGGCGGCGGCGCAGGAGGCGCGGTCACGTCGAACCGCAGGGAGCGCACGGGCGCCATTATCGGCGGCGCGCTCGGCGGCGGTGCGGGCACGGCGGCGGGCAATGCGATGGGCGGTCGCGGCGGCGGTCTGGTCGGTGCTGCGTTAGGCGGCGGTGCGGGTTCGGCGCTCGGCGGCAATATCTCGCGCTCCAATTCGTACGCGGACGACTATTCCCGCAGCTATGGGTCGCGCAAGCGTCATCACAAGCATCGGCATGACGACTGAATGGCGGGCAAAGGGGCGAGCGGGGTTCACAAGCCATCTGCTTGCCCTCGCTCCGACTGCACCGGGAAGTAACGTGACTAACGCTCCACATTGACTTTGCTTCGCCCGTCGTTATCGTAAACGCTCGTGCAATGAATGCCGACACTCTCGCTGCGGGAGTAATTCACGATTCCTCCATCCTCAGGGGACACAAAAAGATGCCACGAGTGTATTGCGCAGGGCCGCTCTTCAATGCCGCCGAGCGATCGGAAATGGATTCGATCGCAGCTACGCTGGAGGCCGCGGGCTTGACGACATTTCTTCCGCATCGCGACGGTCTGGAATTCGCGAAACTCAAGCCCGAACTCGAGAAACTCGGCGCCTCGGTCGAAGAAGCCGCGCATATCCTCGATCGTGCAATCTTCAGTCTGGATACGTACCAGTTGCTCAGGCGCTCTGATGCGGTCGTCGCCAATCTCAACGGCCGCGTTGCCGATGAAGGCACGGTTGTCGAGGCGTCCCTCGCGTGGCACGCGGGCAAGCCGCTGGTGCTGTTCAAAGCCGACGCACGATCCATGCTCAGCGGTTCCGACAATCCGATGCTCACCGGTTTAGGTGATTTCGAGGTAGTCGATCAACTGGCTGCTCTGCCGCAGGCGATCCTGGATGCCGTCGCGCGAGACCGCACCCGCAGAGTCGAAAGGACGTTGGAGAGCGGCGAAGAGATCGCTTCGCTCCGTAAGCAGGGTGGCGAGTTGAGCACGCTTGCAAAGACACTGTATAGCGCTTTCAAGAAACCCTAAGACGGACGCGTGCCAGGGCGGATGCTACACAACGCTTTCCAATCAATTTCAAATCTATGAGAAAGGCGGCCCTATCCGCCTTTTCGCCCTCGGCATCCCGTCACGCCGACTCGCGGCGTATACCGGAAAACGTTAAGCTTCGTCCCCTCATTGTTCTTTTCGCGCCACGGGGCTAATTTTTTGACACCCCATTTATTTTCATCGCCCTATGATTGGACTGCTCGTTTTCCGCCGCACTGGCTGTTACGCGTTCATTGAGCCGATTTGAAACCATGCAATAAATCAGCGCGCACGATGGCCAAGCCATTGAAATCACGTGACGCGCAATAATCAATAAACAACACCTTATGCTTCTCGCAGTTTGCGCAACAACGGTTGCAAACGTATTGCATGTGCGGTCATGGCGCTGGTGGAAAGAGCAATTGAGCCCCTCAATTACTGCTTGATCACGATCACGGAGCCAACAAGTATGAAAAAGTCTTTACTCTCGGTCGCGCTCTTCGGCGCATTTACGATGTCGGCGCATGCGCAAAGCAGCGTGACCCTCTACGGCCTCATCGATACTGGATTGGTTTACACGAACAATCAGCTTGGGCACAGTAATTGGCAGGAAGTGACCAGTTCGACGCAGAACACGGTGTTCGGCCTCAAGGGCTCGGAGGATCTGGGGGGCGGCTTGCACGCGGTCTTCAAACTCGAGCAAGGCTTCCTGCTGAACAATGGCGCCCAGGCATTCTCCGGCGATGGTTTCGGCTCTCAGGCATGGGTCGGCCTGCAAAGCGATCCTTTCGGTACCTTGACGTTCGGTCGCCAGTTCGACGTGATGAACGACCTGGTCGGACCGCTCACGGCGGAATTCAACACGTGGGGCGGCAGCATGGCCGCGCATCCGTTCGAAAACGACAACCTTTCTGCGAATTCCGTCGTCATCAACAATTCGGTCAAGTACGCGAGCCCGACTTACCGCGGCGTCACGTTCGAAACGATGTATTCGTTCAGCAACAAGGCGGGCGACTTCGGCAATAACCGGTCATACGGGTTCGGCATTTCGTATGCGCAGGGTCCGCTGAATCTCGCTGCAGGCTATCTGCAACTGAACAACGCGGGCGACGGCAGCGGCGCGGTGACGTCGGGCGATGCAAGCGCGAACTTCCTCGCGCAACGCCAGCGTATCTGGTCGCTGGGCGGCAACTATACATTCGGGCCCGCTACTGTGGGGCTGGTCTGGAGCCATACTCAGATCGACAACGCGTCGGGTGTGTTCTCCTTCGGCACGGGCAGCTACCTCGGTTCGGGCGACACGTCTGCTGGATCGCTGAATGGCTCATTGCGCCTCGACAACTACGAAGTGAACGCCAAGTACGCGCTCACGCCGGCGGTGACCGTATCGGGCGCATACACGTACACACATGGCGCATATAACGGTTCGTCGCCGGGATGGAACACGGCCATGCTGCAGACCGACTATGCGATCAGCAAGCGCACGGACTTCTATCTTGAAGGCGTCTATCAGAACGTGCACGGGGCGCCTGCGGACTCCGTACTCTCGCATGCCATGATCAACACGTTGTCGCCGTCAGCGACCAACACGCAAGTGGCGGTCACCGTGGGTATGCGTCACGCGTTCTAGGCGGCCTGGCGTCGAGTGATGTGTGAATACGTATGCCCTGGCATCTGCCGGGCATACGTCACAGTGCAAGCGCGGGGTTCAAGGCCGTCAGTCAACCGGAACGCTCCGGCCCAGAAGCGCAGTCGTTCCATCTTCCACCGCGCGCGGCGTTGCCGGCGCATGGCAACGTGCGGCCTTACGTGTCCTGCGAAGCTTCGTTCTTCGCTTCGGCCAGAATCTGCTGGATGACTTGCTCGAAAGTTTCCACGGGCTGTCCGCCGCTCACCAGGTAGCGACGGTTGAAGATAATGGCCGGCACCGACTGGATGCCCATCGCCTCGTTATTCCGCTCCTCCGCCCGAACCTCGGCCGCGTATGTTCCGTTTCGCAATACGTCACGAGCCTCCGCGGCGTCGAGTCCCACGGATTGCGCCGCTTCGATCAGCACTTCATGGTCGCTCGTGTCCTTGCCTTCGGAGTGGTAAGCGCGCAGCAGCGCCAGCTTGAGCGGCAACTGCCCGCCTTTGACACCGGCCCAATGCAACAGGCGGTGCGCGTCGAACGTGTTGTAGACGTGCGTGCGCGGGCCGAACGTGAAACCGACGCTCGCACCGCGCTCGCGGATCGCCGCATGCGTTTCGGCGATCTGCTCCGGCGTACGCCCATATTTCTTGCCGAGATACTCGACAATGGTCTCGCCGTCCGGCCCCATGTTCGGATTCAGCTCGAACGGATGCACGACGATTCGAGCGTCGACCGCGTCGCCAAGGCGCGATAGTGCGAGCTGGAGCGAGGAGAGGCCGATTGCGCACCACGGGCACGCGATATCGGAGACAAAATCGATGGTGAGCGCTTGTGTCATTGGGGTGTTCCTGGTCCCATGCGAGATAGTTGCGGCTGGAGATAATCTGTTGCGCGCCGGCTTCGGTTCCAGAGCGGCAGTCGCAAACAGCGTAACCGGAATTGCCGGTATTTGCAGAACTTGGCTCGAGACGGCATGCAAGCCGGGGTCTTACAATTCACCACAGCAATGCCGACGATTGACCCTGCGAGCAACAGGGATGCCGGCAAGCGTCATAATCCGTCTTTGCCGTCGTGCACGACAACGACTGCTTTTCCAACGTTGAAAGGAGCTTCAAATGAGCAAGGGATATTGGGTGACGTCATATCGCGCAACGAAGGACGCGGCAAAACTGGCCGCGTATGCGCAACTCGCCGCGCCCGCCGTGGCGGCTGCCGGCGGCAAGTTCATCGTGCGTGGCGTGGCGGACGAGGCCCGTGAGCAAGGCTTGAAGGAGCGTACGGTCGTCATCGAGTTTTCGACCTACGAAGCGGCCGTCGCCGCCTATGAAAGCGATGCCTACAAGAAAGCGCTGGAGGCGTTGGGTGATGGCGTCGAGCGCGACCTGCGGATTGTGCGCGGTACGGAGTAACACGAAGCATGAGGCGAGCGCGGCCCGTTAGGCGGGTTCGCGCTCTGACAATCGCCGCAACGCCGCATGACGAATGCGATGGCAGGCCGCCACCTGCCGCGCCTTCCTGAAAAGCTACTTCACCGCGCCCAACGCGAGCCCCTTCACCAGATACCGCTGTAGCCACGCGAACACAACCGAAACCGGCAGCGTCGCGCAGAGCGTGGCGGCCATGACCAGATGCCACTCCACGACGTATTTCCCGGCAACCATGTCGGTGACCTGCACGGTCAACGTCTTGTTCTCCGGTGAACGGATCAACGTATAAACCACAGCGAACTCGTTCCACGCGTTGATGAACGTGAAGATCGCGGTGACGACAATCGCAGGCACCGCGAGCGGCAGGAACACCTTGAAGACCGCCTTGGTCCGTCCGCATCCTTCGAGCCAGGCCGACTCTTCCAGATCGCGCGGCACCGTCTGAAAGTACGAAGAGAGCATCCACACGGCAAACGCGATATTGAAGGCCGCGTAAGAAACGATCACGCCGATTTTGGAGTCCACCAGGTTGCCGTCGCCATAAGGAATCATCGCCGCCAGCCGGAACAACCCGACCACGAGCAGGATAGGCGACAGCATCTGCGTGACGAGCAGAAACTGACGGTAGAAGCCGCGTCCGCGAAACGGAAATCTCGCCAACGCATAAGCGGCCGGCAGACTGACGGCCAGCGCAAGCGCGGTCGACAGCAAGCTGATCACCGTGCTGTTGCGCAGCGCCACGCCGAAATTGGCGGCCACCCACATGTCGGAGAAATTGCTCCACTGCCAATGCACCGGCAGCCACCGCGCCGGGTAGACAAATATCTCTGAGGCCGGCTTCAAAGCGGTGAACAGCATGACGGCAAACGGAAACAGCACCACCACGACCAGGGGCGACAGTGCGAGCCAGCACCACAGCGAACGCTTCATCTTGATGCTGAGAGTCATGACGGATCTCCTTCTTTCGCGGGCTGCAGGCGCAGATAGGCGATCGAGAAAACGAACAGCATGACGAGCATGATCAGCGAGACCGCCGCGGCTTCGCCGGGACGCCCCAGCCGGAAACCAAGCTCGTAGAGATACGTGACGAGAATATGCGTGCTGTTGTCCGGGCCGCCCTGCGTCATCACCCAGATGATCGGGAACGAGTTGAATACGTAGATCACGTTCAACAGAATCGTCATGTTGATGAACGGCCGCAACAGCGGCATGGTGAGCTTGCGAAACTGCTGCCAGGCGCTCGCGCCGTCCATGCGCGCGGCTTCATAGATATCGCCGGGCACCGAGGACAATCCGCCGAGCAGAATCGTCACCGTAAACGGGATCGACACCAGAATGCCGACTGCAATTTCGACCGGAAAAGCGAGCTCCGGCGTGGCCAGCCAATGAATCGGACCGCTGATCAGGCCCAGCCTCTGCAACGTCACGTTGACCATGCCGTAGTCGTCGTTGAAGGCCCAACGCCAGACCACGGCGGTCATGGTCAGCGAGACGGACCACGGCAGCATCACAATCGTGCGCGCCACGCCGCGTCCATAGAAATCCTGGTTCAATACCAGCGCAACGGGTACCGAAATCAGCACCGTGCCGCCGACCACGCACACGGTCCAGACAATGGTTCGTTTGGCGGCTGCCAGAAACGCGGGGTCGCCGAAGATCGTGTAGAAATTCTGCAGGCCGGTGAAGTCGCGAATTGCGCCGAAGCGCGAGACCTCGTGCAGCGATTGCCACACGATGTTGAAAATCGGATAGCTGATGATGAAGAGCGCCAGTATCAGGCTCGGCGCTATCAGCAACCAGGGCGCTTGCAGGCGCGAAGAAGCAGAACGGCTCATGCGTGCTCGATCGTAAGACGCGGCCGCGTTGATCGGCGGGCGCGACGGGATGGGCCAGATAGTGCATTACGACCGAAACGCGCGCCGCCTTTCCTGTGGCGGCGCGCGTTCCGTGTTCAGCAGATCGCGACGGGGTCAGTACGATTTCAGCAGGAGATCACTGCGCGATTACTTGCCGAGCGACTTGTTCGCCTGCGTGGCCGCCGCATTCAATGCGTCAGCCGGTTTCGCCTTGCCCAGGTAGATCGACTGCATTGCGTCGGTCACGGCTTTCGCGGTGTCTTCCCAACCCGTCACCGTCGGCGCAAAGCGGGCCGTGGGCAGCAACGCGACGAACGCCTTCGTGTCCGGATCGTTGAACGCCGGGTCAGTCGATTCAGCCTTGGTGGTCGGCAGGAAGCCTTCGGTCGTGGTGAACTCCACGCGCGGTTCCTTCGTGAACAGATAGTCGAGGAACTTCCATGCCGACTTCTTCACCTTCGAGTTCTTGAACATCACGATCGAGTCCGTGACGGCGTACGTGGCGTGCGTCGTGCCCATCGGAATCGGATCGATACCGTACTTCAGGTTCGGCGCTTCCTTCTTGATCTGTTTCGACAGGAACGGCGCCGAAATCACCATCGCAACGCGGCCTTGCTTGAAGAGGTTCTGCACGTCTTCGCGGCTGTAGCCGGTCACGCCCGGTTGCGTCAGACCCTGATCGATCATCGATTTGTACAGCGTCGCCGCCTTGATACCGGCCGGCGAATTGAATGCCGCCTTGTTGTCCTTGCCGACCACGTCGCCGCCATTGGTCCACAGGGCGTAGTAATAGTAGACGTCCGTTTCGATTTCCTTGCCTTGCAGACCGAAGCCGGCAATGCCCTGCGCCTTCAGTTTCTTCGACGCATCGATCACGTCGTTCCAGGTCTTCGGACCGTCGGGATAGCCGACCTTCGCGAGCAGGTCCTTGTTGTAGTACAGCGCGCGTGCCGAAGCGGCGATCGGCAGGCCGTACACCTTGCCGTTGATTTCACCCGGGGCGAGGAACGGGCCGATAAAGCGGCCCTTGAAGCTTGCGTCCATGTAACCGTCGAGCGGTTCCGCGACGTCGTCCTTCACGAAGTCGAGCAGCCAGCGCGTGCCGACGATCGCGAGGTCGGCGTTGGCGTTGCCGGAAATGTCGGTTTGCAGTTTCTGTTGCAGCGTGTCCCAGTTCACGTCTTCGATCTTGATGGTGGTGCCGGGATTGGCCTTCTCGAAGTTGCGGGCCATCTTTTCGAAGTATGGCGCGGTTGCGTCGCTGTAGTGCGCGACAGTCACGCGGACCGTGTCGGCGTGAGCCGCGACGGCGATACCTGCAAACGCGAGCGCCACGGCAACTTTGCCGAGCGCGAGGGAAGCACGGGCATGCAACGACATTTCTCTCTCCTGTGTCGAACGGGGTTAGCGGTTTAGCGCTTACTCCGGTCCCATCCAGCGATGGTGGGGTGGTTTGCTGCCGTCGCCGGCCGCTTTGGGTTGGATTGTTTGAAAAAATCCTACATGACGAAAAACCGGTTGTCACGTAGGGTCTGCCATATTTTTTCCCGGTCGGTTTTGTGCATAAGATGCTGTAAATCAGGCGATATTCTGTGTAATGTGAAGTCACGGATACCCAATCTTTGGGATGGCCAGGTAACTCGTCAAGCCAGGTTATGTAAGAAATTTACAAGCTAATCGGGTGCTGGCGGCGCGGCTGAAGAACGAGGCGGACATGAATCGTACGGTGTTGGTAACGGGCGCTTGCGGCGGCATCGGCAGCGTGTTGTGCAAGCGTTTCGTGGAGCAGGGCGATACGGTGCTGGCGGTCGACATCGACGCCGCCGCACTGAACGCGCTGACCGCACAACTCGGCGCGGCGTATGTCACGCCAATCGCAGTCGATCTCGGCGATGCCGCCGCGGTGCAACGGTCAGTGGCCGCGGCAGTCGCGGCGCGCGGCCCGGTCGACGTGCTGGTCGCCAACGCCGGCGCGGCACAAGGTCTGACGCTGGCCACGACGGATGCCGCGAGCTGGCAGCGCGACATTCATCTGAATCTGAACGGCACGTATCACACGGTCGAAGCCGTGCGCGCGTCCATGATCGAGCGGCGGCAGGGCGTGCTGGTGCTGATCGGCTCGGTGAACGGCATGGCCGCGCTCGGTCATCCGGCCTACAGTGCGGCGAAAGCCGGGCTCATCAGTTATACGAAGGCACTCGCGCTCGAACTGGGCCGCTACGGCATTCGCGCCAACATCGTGTGTCCGGGCACGGTGAAGACGCAGGCCTGGCAGGCGCGCGTCGAGAAGAATCCGCAGGTCTTCGAAGACCTGAAAAAGTGGTACCCGTTGCGCGATTTCGCGACGCCCGACGACATTGCCGACGCGGTACTGTTTCTCGCCTCGCCGATGGCGCGCGTGATTACCGGCGTCGCGTTGCCGGTGGACGGCGGCCTGATGGCCGGCAACCGTCTGATGGCGGAAGAACTGACGCTCGAATCGCTCTGAACCGCCTGAAGCAACCTGTGCGCAGGCACGAGATCGAGTCAACGAAAGAAGACGATGAGGACAGCATGGCAGCAGTGCAACTGAGCGGCATCTTCAAACGCTACGGCGACACGCAAGTGGTGCACGGCATCGATCTCGACATCGACGACGGCGAATTCGTGGTGCTGGTCGGACCGTCGGGCTGCGGCAAGAGCACGTTGATGCGCATGGTGGCGGGGCTCGAAGAGATCAGCGGCGGCGATCTGATGATCGGCGGCACGCGCGCGAACGGTCTCGCGCCGCAGCAGCGCAATATCTCGATGGTGTTCCAGAGCTACGCGCTATATCCGCATCTGTCGGTCTATGAAAACATCGCGTTCGGGCCGCGGATTCGCAAGGAGTCGGCGGCGAGTTTCAAGCCGCGGATCGAAGCCGCTGCAAAAATGCTGAACCTCGGCGGTTATCTGGACCGCTTGCCGCGCGCGCTGTCGGGCGGTCAACGGCAACGCGTGGCAATGGGCCGCGCCGTGGTGCGCGAGCCGTCGCTGTTCCTGTTCGACGAGCCACTGTCCAATCTCGACGCCAAGCTGCGCGTGCAGATGCGCACGGAAATCAAGGCGCTGCATCAGCGGCTGAAGAATACGGTGATCTACGTGACGCACGATCAGATCGAAGCCATGACGATGGCTGACCGCATTGTCGTGATGAACGCGGGGCGTATCGAGCAGATCGGCCGTCCGCTGGAGTTGTACGACCATCCGGCGAATCTGTTCGTGGCGAGCTTTCTCGGTTCGCCGTCGATGAATTTTGCCGAAGGTATGATCGTGAGCCGCGCGCAAGGCCAGGGCCTCGCGCTGAAACTCACGGACGGCGGCGGCGAGATCGTGCTGGAGCGCGCACCCGCTTCCGCCGTGGTCGGCGCGAAGGTCACGCTCGGTGTGCGGCCGGAGCACATCGAGACAATGGCGCAGACACCCGACGCCACGATGGAAGTCGAAGTGGTCGAGCCAACTGGCGCGGAGACCCACTTGTACGGGAAAATAGGCGGCAGCACGTGGTGCGTGACGACTCGCCAGCGCTCGAAGATCGAGCCCGGCGAGCGTATTGCGCTACGTTTGCCGGCCGAGCATATTCACCTGTTCGATACGGAGAGTGGACGCAGGCTGGTCTGAACCGCGTGTTGCCGTTTGAGACCGGGCCGCCCCAAGTTTTCTCGCCCCCTCGGGGGCCTGGCGCGAAGCGACAGGTCTGGGAGCGCTTTTAAGGAACACCGGGTGTCCGCACCGAACTTGATTCCCCACATTCGCAGCGCACTTGCCAATTTGCGGCCCGCCGAGCGCAAGGTCGCCGACATGGTATTGAGCGACGTCGACTTCGCGATGCGCGCGAGCATCACCGAACTCGCGCAGCGCGCGGAGGTGTCCGAGCCTTCCGTCACGCGGTTTTGCCGCGCGATCGGCGCACATGGCCTGCGCGACTTCAAGATGCAGCTGGCGCAGAGCGTGGCGGGCGGCGTGCCGTATGCCTCCACGGCAGTGGCGCGCGACGACGACGTGCAGACGCTCATGGACAAGGTGGGCGAGGCGGCTGTCGACGGCATTACGCATGCACGCGGCGCTCTGGACCCCGCGGTGGTCGAGAGTGCGATCGCGGCGTTGTCGGGCGCGCGGCGGGTGTTTTTCTTCGGCGTCGGTTCGGGCTCTGGGCTGGTCGCGCAAGACGCGGCATTGCGGTTCCTGCGGCTCGATATTGCGTCTACCGCATTCACGGACGGACATCTGCAGCGTCTTTACGCAGGCTTGATGGAGCCGGGCGATGTGGCCTTTGCGATTTCGCATTCGGGCCGCAGTGTGGAAGTGAACGAAAGTATTCAGATTGCCAAGGAACGTGGTGCAACCACGATTGCGCTGACCAATGTCGGCTCGCGCCTCGCGTGGCTGGTGGATATTCCGCTGCTGCTGCGCGTGCCGAGTCCGATCGATCCGAATACGCCGGGTGTGTCGCGACTCGTGCATCTTTGCATCATGGACGCGCTGGCGATTGGCGTCGCGCTCAAAGCGGGGCCGAAGACGCTGGAGAAGATGCGGCATGCGAAGGCGCGGTTGGCGTCGCATGAGCCGGAGGCGGCGGGGGATTGAGGGGGTGCGATTTTGATCTGTGCCGGTGCGCGATGTGGAAGTCGCTCCGTGCTGCAATCGTTTCGATTACTCCGTTCTCGAAACGATTCCAAACGAGCTGTTCTCGAAAAAAAAACGATTACTCCGCCGCCGCCATCCACCCGAAGCGCCGCGACAACCTCATCGTCGCGGCGCGCAGAGTCTGCGCCGGCCCGCCTGCCAATTCACTATCGAAACTGCCGCTCGGCCCCATCAACGCCAGAACCAGACAGATGCTGCCCGTATGATCCAGCACCGGCGCGGCCAGTGTGTCGATGCCCGGCACAGGCCGGCTGAGCGCCGTATCGATCCCGTCCGTGCGGACTTGCGCCAGACGCTGCGCGTAGGCTTGAGTCAGCGGCGGCGCCGGGGCGGCGTCCGTGTTGCCCTGGCCCTTGCCCCCGCCCGCTGACGCCGCTTTCCCCGCAAAAACATCCGCCGCATCCGCACCCGCGAGGCGCAAATGATCCTGCGCCAGCAAACCGGCGCGCACGTCGTCTGCGACATAGGCGGCAAACACGCGGCCTATCGCCGTATTCACCAGCGACATCACCGTCCCGACCCGCAGGCTCACATGCAGCGGCCGCGCCGATTCCTCCAGACGCACGACGGTCGGCCCGAGCGGCCCGAGCACCGCCATCGCCACGCTCATGCCCGTCGACGCCGCGAGTTCGACCACCTCGGGTTCCGCTTCGCGCGTCGGCGACAGGCGCTGCAAGCCGATCAGACCCAACTCCAGCGCGAGCGGCCCGGCTTCGAAACAACCGGACGCATCCCGGTCGAGCAAACCGATTTTCAGGAGGCTCACCAGGTGCGGAAACGCCTTCGCCGGCGGCATGCCCGCCGCCGCCGAGAGGTTTCGCAGGCTCAACGGCCGCGCCGCCGCGACCAGCGCTGCCAGCAACTCGCCGGTGCTATCGAGCGACTGGATGCCGCGCTGCGGTTTCGCGTCGGCGGAAAGGGTGTGAGGCGTGTCGAGAGGATCGGTCACGATGCGCAAGAGGCTAACAAGGAAGGCTCGGCAGCCAGTTGGGCGCCGATGTCGCGCGCCGCGGCAAGCAGCGCGCGCGCAATCAGGCCGTCGGCGGCGACGTCGATCGCGCCGGTCGAGCCGATCGCCGTTAGCGCGAGCGACAGGCGGCCGTCGGCGTCCAGCACGGGCGCGCACAGGCTGCTGATGCCCGGACTCGGCGCATCCACGCTGCTTTCCAGGCCGCGCGCGCGGATTGCGTCCAGCGCGGCCTCGAAGGCGGCGCTTTCGTCAGGCTGCGTGATCGCGCGATTCGCGGCGCCGGACTGATTCGCCCACATGGCATCGCGTACGTCGCGCGGCAGGAACGCGCAAAACACACGTCCCGTGGATGTGGCCGGCAGCGACATCACCGTGCCCACATGCAGATTGACGTGCAACGGAAAGCCCGCGTGCTCATAGCGAACGATGGTCGGCCCTTGCGGCCCGGCAATACAGATCGCGACGCTAAAGCCGATGGCTTCGGCCAATGCGCCCGCGCGCGGCACGGCGGCACGAAACGCCGGCTGATTCTGCAGATGCAGCAAACCGAGCCGCAGCGACAGCGGCCCGGGCTCGTACCGGCCCGACAGTTCGTCGCGCTTGATCAAACCCAGCCGGCTCAGGCTCACCAGATACGCATGCGCCTGCCCCGGCGCGATCCGCGCGGCGGTGGCGAGGTCGGACAAGGCGAGCGGAGCGCGCGCCTGCGCGAGCGCCAGCAACACGCGGCCGCCCACTTCGACGCTTTGAATGCCACGCTGCGTCTTGCCGCCGTCCGCCGTGTCGCGGCCGCTCGCGCCTTTGCCCGTGGCCGGTTTCGCTGCTTTGCTCACACCCGCGCTCATCCGTAAAAAGGGTCCATGTTAACCGAAGGCGTGTGCCTTCCTGAATTCATCTTAGGCCTCTCGGAGTTTGCGTATAGCGATACATTTCGCTATTGACAAATAAACTGACCCCGTCCTAAGATGCATTCACCCCGACACACCGGCGCAGTCACAGAGTCAAAAACGGGGCGAGACAATCCTCCAATACCGTCAGCCCGCGCGGCATTCGCGCAGCCGGCCGTCTCGCCTCACGTTCAACTTTTGAGGGAGACACGCATCATGGCAAAGGCATTCGCATCCCAGGCCGATCTGGAAGTCAAGAAAGTCACGTGGACCAAGTTGTCCGAGAACGCCTATGCGTACACCGCTGAAGGCGATCCGAATTCAGGCGTGATCATCGGCGACGACGGCGTGCTGATCGTCGATACCACCGCCACGCCGGCCATGGCGCAAGACCTCATCGCGAAGATTCGCAGCGTCACGGACAAACCGATCAAATACGTCGTGCTGTCGCACTACCACGCGGTGCGCGTGCTCGGTGCATCGGCGTATTTCGAGGAAGGCGCGCAGGAAGTGATCGCGAGCCGCGGCACGTACGAGATGATCGTCGAGCGCGGCGAAGCGGACATGAAGTCGGAGATCGAGCGCTTCCCGCGTCTGTTCGCCGGTGTCGAAACGGTGCCGGGCCTGACGTGGCCGACACTCGTGTTCGAAAAGGAAATGACGCTGTTCCTCGGCAAGCTCGAAGTGCGCATCGCGCATCTCGGCGCGGGTCACACCAAGGGCGATACAGTGGTGTGGCTGCCGTCGCAGAAGGTGCTGTTCTCCGGCGATCTGGTCGAATACGACGCAGCCTGCTATTGCGGCGACGCGCAACTCGAACAATGGCCGGCCACGCTCGAAGCGTTGCGCGCGCTGAAGGCCGACAAGCTCGTGCCGGGCCGCGGCCCCGCGCTGACCACGCCGGAAGACGTCAACAAGGGCCTGGATTACACGAAGGACTTTGTCACCACGTTGCTGCAACAGGGCCGTGAAGCCGTCGAGCAGAAACTCGATCTGAAGGCCGCGATGGCCCACACGCGCAAAGCGATGGATCCGAAGTTCGGCCACGTCTTCATCTACGAGCATTGCCTGCCGTTCGATGTATCGCGTGCTTTCGACGAAGCGAGCGGTATCACGCATCCGCGCATCTGGACCGCGCAACGCGACAAGGAAATGTGGGACGCGCTGCAAGCCTGACAGCAACCGGCACACAGCAAGACAAAGCAGAGCGGAGAAGGACGGAGACACAAGATGAGCATCAACTACCAGACGCTGTCGTTCGACTATCAGCCTTGCCGCGAACAGAGCGCGCAAGGCGGCGCGGACCAGGCGGCGTATCCCGTGATCGTAGTCGGCGCGGGGCCGGTGGGTCTCGCTACCGCGATCGATGTCGCGCAGCAGGGCGTGCCGGTCGTGCTGGTCGACGACGATTGTTCGCTATCCACCGGTTCGCGTGCGATCTGTTTTTCGAAACGCTCACTCGATATTTTTGACCGCCTGGGGTGCGGGCAGCGAATGGTGGACAAGGGCATCAGTTGGAATGTCGGCAAGGTGTTTCTGAAAGACGAGTTAGTGTACACGTTCAATCTGCAACCGGAAGCGGGCCACAACCGGCCCGCGTTCATCAATCTCCAGCAGTATTACGTCGAAGGCTTTCTGCTCGAACGCGCGCAGGAGATGCCCAATCTCGAGATCCGCTGGAAGAGCAAGGTGGTCGGCGTGCAGCAAGACGGCACGCCCGGCACTCAAGACGCCGGCGTGGCGCTGACAATTGATACGCCCAACGGTCAATATGCGTTGCGCGGCCGTTATGTGGTCGCCGCCGACGGCTCACGCAGTCCGATCCGCAACCTGATGGGACTCGACAGTAAAGGCGTGACGTTCAAAGATCGCTTCCTGATCGCCGACGTCAAGATGGAAGCCGAGTTTCCGACCGAACGCTGGTTCTGGTTCGATCCGCCGTTTCATCCGAATCAATCGGTGCTGCTGCATCGTCAGCCGGATAACGTGTGGCGGATCGATTTCCAGTTGGGCTGGGACGCTGATCCCGTGCTGGAAAAAACGCCTGAACGCGTGATTCCGCGCGTGCGTGCGCTGCTCGGGCCGGACGCGAAGTTCGAGCTGGAATGGGTCAGCGTCTATACGTTTTCGTGTTTGCGCATGGACAGTTTCCGGCACGGCAACGTGCTGTTCGCCGGCGACTCCGCGCATGGCGTATCGCCGTTCGGCGCACGCGGTGCGAACAGCGGCGTGCAGGACGCGGAAAACCTCGCATGGAAACTGGTAATGGTGCTCGAAGGCAAAGCCTCCGACGCTTTGCTCGACACCTATGCCACCGAGCGCGAATTCGCCGCTGACGAAAACATCCGCAATTCCACGCGCTCTACAGATTTCATCACGCCAAAGAGCCCCGTGAGCCGTGTATTCCGCGACGCGGTGCTGAAGCTCGCCCGTCATCATCCGTTTGCGCGGCAATTGACCAACAGCGGCCGGTTGTCGGTGCCGGCGGTGTTGCGTGATTCTCCGCTGAATACAGCGGACAGTGACCACTTCGAAGGCGCGATGGTGCCGGGCGCGTCGTGCGTGGATGCGCCGGTGCAGGTGGCGGAACAGCCGGCATGGCTGCTGCAGCAACTCGGCCAGCAATTCACGGGTCTGCTGTTCTGCGGCGAGCACGGTGTCGATCAGGCCACTCGGGCCACGTTGGATGCGTTGCGTAGCGGGCCGATTCCGTTGAAGTTGGTGGTGGTGACGCGTGACGCCGCGCAGTCCGACGCGTCTACAGGCGCTCAGGTCGCGCACGATATCGAAGGGCTGGTCCATGCGCGTTATGACGCAAAGCCAGGCACGTTCTATCTGATCCGTCCGGACCAGCATGTTTGCGCGCGTTGGCGGAAAGTCGCCGCGGGCGATGTCGAGTCTGCATTGAAACGCGCGTTGTACGTGGAAGGCACGGCTTGAACGTGTAGCGAAAGCGGCTCGCGCCGCACGCGCCGCACCAGCAAAAAATAGCAGGAGACAGACATGACACTGAACACGCAACCCAATCTCGCCCGCCCCGACGATTTCTATGAGGCGTTGATCGATATGCATCGGGATCTGGACGACGCACAGAGCCAGTCGGCCAATGCGCAACTGATTCTGCTGCTCGCCAACCATATCGGCGATCACGCCACGTTGCTCGAAGCAATGCGGTATGCCCGCGAGGGCGCGATCGACGTTGCTACGGTTCGAGACGCGCAGTCGCATCCGCTGGCGGCCTGAAGCGGGTTTTGGCGAACCCACAACCGGCAGGAGTGAAGAGAAACCGCCCGTGGCCATTCGAGCCGCGCGCAATCCACCACGGCAGCGCGGCGCATCGACAACCTCGCCTGCCGTTTCAGTAGCAGACCACAACGCGGCGCATCAAGACGCCGGACCCAATGGGTCCGTTGGACCCTCACGTTTGGAGATAACCAATGAGCCAATCCCTCGCCCCCGCGCTCGAGCCGGGTGCATCCGCCGCCGCGCACGACGACCTGCTGTATCGCAAGGTTTCGCAGCGGATCATTCCGTTTCTGTTTCTCTGCTATGTAGTGTCGTTTCTCGATCGCATCAATATCGGCTTCGCGCAGTTGCAGATGAAGCACGACCTCGGCTTTAGCGATGCAATGTACGGGCTCGGCGCGGCGGTCTTCTACGTGGGATACGTGCTATGCGAAGTGCCGAGCAACATGCTGCTCGCGCGCTTCGGCGCACGCCGTACGTTCACGCGGATCATGCTGCTGTGGGGGATTGCATCGGTCGGCATGATGCTGGTGGCGAAACCCGCGCACTTCTATGTGCTGCGCTTCATGCTCGGCGTGTTCGAAGCGGGCTTCTTTCCCGGCATTGTGTTGTATCTGACCTACTGGTATCCGGCGCGGCGGCGCGCGGCCGTGCTGTCGATCTTCTTTGCGGGCGTGGCGGTAGCGGGGGTGCTCGGCGGCCTCGTGTCCGGCTGGATCATGCGCGACATGGGCGGTGTGCTGGGATTGTTCGGCTGGCAATGGATGTTCGTGATCGAGGGCGCGCCTGCCATCGTGCTCGGTCTGCTTGCGGCGTTCTATCTGGTGGACGGCCCGCAGCACGCCACGTGGCTCACGGCCGCGGAGAAAGCGCAGTTGATCGCGCAACGCGACGAAGACCGCCGTGCTTCGTCTGCAGCGCATTCGTCGCGCTCGTTCGTGCAGGCGTTGCGCAATCCGCGGGTCTATCTGTTCGCGTTCATCTATTTTTCACTGACCTGCGCCTCGCTGACGTTGAACTTCTGGATGCCGCTGATGATTCGCGACTTCGGCGTGCATGACGTTCTTGCAATCAGCCTGTACACGGTAATTCCCAATGCAATCGGCGCGGTGGGGCTGATTCTGATCGCGCGTCATTCGGATCGTCGTGGAGAACGTCGCCGGCATTTCGCGGTTTGCACGATCGGTGGCGGCGTCGCGCTGTCGTTGCTGACGCTTCATCTGAGCAGCTTTCCAGCGATGCTCGCGATTCTCTCGCTGGCCGCGGTGCTGATCTTCGCGGCGTTGCCGATCTTCTGGACGGTGCCCTCGGGCTATTTGTCCGGCACCGCGGCGGCGGCTGGGATTGCGCTGATCAGCAGCATCGGCATTACGAGCGGGATTGTCAGTCCGTGGGTGATCGGTCTGATCAAGACGCATACTGGCAGCATGGACAACGCGCTGTATCTGTTGACCGCGCTACTGTTCGTCAGCGGCGTGGCGCTGTTGTTCGGCGTGCCGAAGGACGTCAAACACGTTTGAAGCCGCGTGCCGGTGCGGACGGGATTATCGGGTAGAGTCGTGACTATTCTGTTGCGACCGCCCATAGACCGTCCGAACCTTTGCGATGCATTCCATCGACCCTGTTCCGCTGCCGCACGACGGCCCGTCAGACATTGCGTTGTGGCGGATCGATATCGACTTCACTATGCCGCTGGACGCCCCGGCTTTCGCGTCCCTTGGCGACGACGAACGCACGCGAGCCCGCGACTTTCGCCGCCATGAAGACGCGTTGCGTTTCGCCGCCGTGCGTGCGACGTTGCGTGAACAACTCGCGCGGCGACTCGGTATCGCAGCACATGCCGTGCGTTTTGCGCTCGATGCCAACCACCGTCCCCATCTCGCGGATTCGGATCGCTTCGATTTCAACGTCTCGCATGCGGGCGCACATGGGCTGATTGCAATCTCGGCGGTGCGGCGCGTTGGTGTGGATATCGAGCAGCACAGCGACAAATTCGATTGGCATTCGATTGCGGGTTTGACGCTCGATCCGCAAGAGGCCGCGTGGATCGAAGGTCTCGAAGCGGGTCAGCAGACCGCAGCGTTTTACGACGCGTGGGTCGCCAAGGAAGCGCTCGTCAAAACAACGGGCGCAGGCATCTCACGTGGATTGCAGCGTCTGACAGTGCTGCCGCGTGACAGCATGCGCGTGACGCTGCGCAATCAGATTCCCGACGACATGCGTGAAATCGGCGCGCACTGGCTTGCGGCGCCGCGCGCTTATGCCGCGTGCCTGGCATGGTCGGCCGCCGCGTTCGGACGATAGCGGCCGCGTGGCGCATTATGCGTTTGCCTCTCCAAATGCCAAAGCCTTCGGCCAGCCAAACGTGTGCACTTGAGTGAGCGGTTGCGCAAGCGCGACCGCCGCGCGAATCTTGCCGGCCATCGGCACGTCGAGCACATGCCAGCGGCCATATTCCGCGAGATCGAAGGTACCGGTTGCAATGGGGCTGAACAGCAGATCGATATCGATATCGACGGGCGCGTAACGCAACGCGTTGCAAAGACTGCCATAGCGAGCGCGCCGGCGCGACGCTTCCGGCGTTTCGTCAGGCGCCGTGCCGGGAGAGGGCACGACGACACTCAATCCAAGCGTTGCCGATGCAACGCCGATCACGATCCAGATGCCGCCATACGCGATATCGATCGCGATGCCGCGACCGTCGCGAGGATGACGCGCACGCAGTTTCTCGCTGCCGTCGTCTTGCAGATCGACGGCGTGCGGCTCGCAGTCGAACAGGTTCCCGACGATCCAGCGCACCACCACGCGCGCGCTGATAAAGCGTTTGCGCAATGCGGCGTTGGGATGCAAGCGTGCGCGCTCGCGCTCGGTCTTCGAGAGCCAGCTATCGCCTTCCTGCACGGGAACGGGCAACCATTCGCAGCGGAATCGCCAAAGATGCAACTCGCCTGTGCGCGGCGCGCCGACGTTGTACGGATGGGTGCGTGACAGCGGATGGCACCGGAATGCTGGTGCCGCTATCGTGCCAGTAGCGTGTTCGATCGGAGCGGGATGCACGGCATGCCCGCTGGCGGTACGTTCAACGCCGTCTTCAACGCCATGTGGCTCGCCGCTGTCACGCATTCGTACGCGCGAAGTCGCCAGACAAACCTGGTCGGATTCCATTGGCATAGGCAGGCATTCCTCAATGCATGTACGTGACGCGCCGTGCTTGCACGTCGAGTTCCACACCGGCGTCGAGCAGATCGATGGCGAACCAGCGAATCAGCTTCAGAACGCCACTTACCGCGGGCGCAGGCAGCCATTCGTTCAACATGCGCAACGCGGCGCCGCTGTGAGTTTTTTGCAGCAGCGCGATGGTTTGCAGAATCACCGCTTCGTCCTTGCCGAGATCGCTGGCGCAGCGGCAGCGCATGTCGAGCGGACGATACGACACGTGCATTAGCGAACGCATCAGCAGATCGAAGTGTTCGATGCCGTCCTGGCGCAAGCCGACGCCGCTGAGAATGTCGCGCCAGTGCACGGCGCCGCTCGCCGTTTCGCAGGCGGGCCGCAGCCACGTGCGAACCGCACTCAGGACGGTGCGATCGGGGGCGTCGGCGGTATCGGTCGGATGATCGTCGATCAGTTCCGCGCGGCCGGCGTGTTGAGAGCGAAAGTTCATCGATGCTCCTGGGTGGACACGGTCCAATGAATCGCGCCGGCCGGATGGCACGGATGCCGCGTCGCAGGCCAGCGCATGTCGTGCGACGAATGGGCGATGACGCAGAGTCTGCGTCAGGTGCTTGTGTCGGGCCGGCATCAGGCGCTTGCGCCACCTTGAACCGGATGAGCCGCATGATGAGCTAAATTTCTTCTAAATGCAAATCATTCGCATTTAGAAGGGGCGCGCGGTGGATTTGCACCCGACACCAGGCGCGAAATGCAGGTAGACCGAGTAGTGAACGGTCGAATTATTAACGCAACTAACGGTCAACCCCGGCCGGCGTCCCCGGATATGATGGCGAAGTGCCGGCTTCAGCCTTGCCGGCACAAGCGGCTTGCAGCCTCCTTGCCCACTTCCGCTAGCGAAATGCCGATAAAAACACTCGACGCATCGACCTCCAGGCCCACCGAAGCGGCGCGACGCCTCCCCACGCTGACGCTCGCCGCGGCCCTGTCGCTGGGAAGCGCGATCGCGCTCGGGCTGGCCCGTTTCGCGTACGCACTACTGTTGCCGTCGATGAAACTCGACCTCGGCTGGAGCTTCGCTCAAGCCGGCGCGATGAACACTGCCAACGCGCTGGGTTATCTGCTCGGCGCGCTGGCTTTTCCGCGCCTTGCGCACCGCTGGTCGGCCGGCACGCTGTTCGGCGGCGGCTGCGTGGCAACCGCGCTCCTCATGGCCGGCAGCGGCCTGTTTGCAGACACTCACTCGCTGCTCGGGTTGCGCGTGGTCACCGGCGTAAGCAGTGCGGCGATTTTCATCAGCGGCGGCGTGCTGGCGGCGCGGCTTGCGTCGGCGAGGCCGCGCGACGCAGGGCTCGTCCTCGGCCTGTATTACGGTGGCACGGGCTGGGGCATCGTGGCGTCGTCGGTGCTGGTGCCGCTGACCATTTTCAACGTCGCGCACGGCTGGCAGTTCGCGTGGTTCGCGCTCGCGCTTGCGTGTGCGGTGTTCTCCACGGTGGCTATCGGCGCCGCGCGAAAAATCGAAAGCGTGCACGCGACCGGTGCGTCGGCTGGACATTCATACTCTGCCACCGAAGCATCCCGTTGGCCGCGCTTCAGTCCGGCGCTGGCGGGTTACGGATTGTTCGGCGTCGGCTATATCGGCTACATGACGTTTATCGTGGCGCTGCTGCGCAATGCAGGCATGAGCGCGGTTGTCGTCACGGGCTTCTATCTGCTGCTCGGCGTGGCGACCGTGGTCTCGGCGCGTGTGTGGTCGAGTTTGCTCGACCGCATGCGCGGCGGCCAAGCGCTCGCGGTGCTCAACACTTTGCTTGCAATCGCGACGCTGCTGCCCGCGCTGTTCACGCAGCCGTGGGTCGCGTTCGCGTCGGGTCTGCTGTTCGGCGCGACCTTCCTTTCCGCCGTGGCGTCGACCACGGCTTTCGTGCGCCACAATCTGCCCGCGAGTCACTGGGCCAAGGGCATCAGCGCGTTCACGATCGTGTTCGCGTTCGGGCAGATCGTCGGGCCGATGGTGATCGGCTGGGTCTCGGACGGCGCGGGCCTCGCGCGCGGGCTCGTGTATTCCGCGCTATTGCTCGCGGCGGGCGCGGTGCTGGCGGCGTGTCAGAAGCCGCTGCGCTGAAAATGAGTGCGCGCACGCACGCGTCGCGTCTTACACCTGCACGGACGGGATGCTTTTCATGCAGCGCAGCGCGAACATCGAGCGGCTATGACGGATGCCGGCGATCTTGTAGAGCTTCTCGCGCAGAAAGCGCTCGTAGCCCGCCGTGCCGTCCACTGCAACCTTCACCAGATAGTCGTAGTCGCCTGACACGAGATAGGCCTCGAGCACTTCCGTGAGCGTGGCCAACTCGGCACCGAAGCGGGCGAGGGCGTCGTCGTCGTGACGGTCGAGCGTTACCTCGAGCAGTACGACGTCAGCGAAGCCGAGCTTCTGCTGATCGAGTAGCGCGACGTAGCCGCGAATGTATCCGTCGGTTTCCAATTGACGCGTGCGGTTCCAGCAGGCGGTGGTCGACATGCCGACCAGCTCCGCCAGTTCGGCATTGCTCAGACGCGCGTTTTTCTGCAACTCGCGCAGGATCTTGCGATCCTGGTTGTCGATGGGGCGGTTTCGGGTGGTCATGGGCGATTCCGGAAGCTTGTTCTGTAGAAATGCATTCTAACGGAAGATCATCCCTGCATCGCACATACGGTCCACTGCTTTAAGAAGCCTATCCAGCTTACCTCCGGGTATATTTTCAAGGTGCATTCATGCCCGGGACAACCGTCCGGGTTGCGGGCCTTGCGTCCGCGGCCTTATGCGGCCATAAGCTGCCACTCGGTGTCTCGCTGCCTTCACAGGAAGGCGGCCCGCGGGCGAATTCCGGTGTCACCAGCGCCGGAAGGCGCGCTCGCCGGGCATGAACGCATGTTCCTGATCGAAGGTGTCTGCACTCGTGTTCGCGTTGAATATGGCGTCCGACGGCAATTTCTCCCGCTGCCTTCGCACCGTTTTACAACGGCCTAAGCGGCAGTGCCATGGATCGCCTGATGGTAGTTTACGGATCAGCATGGGCGCGCTGAAGGCGTCATCCACACAGCACAGCCGTCGCGATGCGTCGCTCGAAAAGAAGCGGCGCGTTCCCGCCAGGTCAACTCGGTTTGCTGGGCGCTTTAACCGCGCTCTGTACCGCGACATTGCGATAGACGTCGCGGCAGAATTGCATGCCGCGCTCGTGCGTACCGTTGACGCCCGCGGCGATCTGCACGGTTCCCTCGATACGCTGGGGAGCCGGCGGATTGACGAGCGCGGCGTCGATCGCGAACGGATCGACAGGCGACGCGCGCATGATGCCGATGCCTCTGATCGTCACCTCGAGGCACGGGTCGGGCACTTGCGCACCGTGGCCGGCCGCGACATCGAAATTGATGTTCAGCGTCCAGAACCCCTCGTGAATACCCTGATGAATAACGATGGCCTTCACCACGTCCTGGTGTGACAGCGTGTACTCGTTGCTTGCCATCGGTCCCTCCTTGCTCGTACGCATTCCGCGCATACGTATGCAGATATGGCATTTTGCGCGGACTAGCGAAGCTTAGTTTTACGCGCCATTCTTTGCAGTGCAAGCGGAAAGATATCTGCGCCGGCGCGTCGACATGCGAGCATCGCGCGGACGCGCGAAAGGCGACGCCAGGACACCGGCGTCGCCGTTCGTATAGCAGTTGAACGAAGCTCAGTTCAACTGCGTAACGGGTCAAGTCGCCAACGATTAATGGAAGATGAGGTACAGGATAACCAGTACGATCAACGGAACGCCAAGCAGCCAGCCGAGAAGATAAGGCATGGTGTGATCTCCTTTCGTATCGAAGTTTGAATACGAAGGTGATTGAGCATCCCGCGTGCCTGACGTGCCGTGTCCGGACATCCACCGCCGTCACGCCAATTTCAAGGCAGATTCTCGCGCAGAACAATGCTGAACTGCACCGGCTTCACGTCGCTCAATGCGTCGCGTTTTTCGCGCACGTTGCGGAAAATGCGCAGACAGTTTCCCACCATGGCTTGCGGCGTTTGCGTGATCAACGCGTCCATCGTGCCGTCGATCAGCAGCGCTCGCGTATCAGGCGTCAAGCCGTGACCGACAAACAGGATCTTCTGCTCCGAGCGCGCTTCCACAATCGCGCGCGCCACGCCATCCGATCCGCCGCCGCTGTTGTAGATGCCGGCGAGATCGGGATGCTGTTCCAGTAGCTTGCGAGTCTGCATGTAGTTGCGCTCGCTATCGTCGTGTCCCTCACGCAATCCGATCACGCGCACCTGTGGGAACGTCGATTCGATCAGATGCAGAAATCCGATCTCGCGTTCCTCATGCCCGCGATAGTTGAGGCTGCCCGCGAGCATCGCGATCTTCCCGCTCGGCCGGGGGCCCATGAAGCGCCCGAGCAGCAAGGCGGCCGTACGTCCTGCCGCGCGATTGTCGATACCCACATAAGCCAGCCGCCGCGCATTCGATAAATCCGAAATCAACGTAATAGCCGGCACACCCTGGTCCGCCAGTGCATTCACGGCATCGCGCACGACGGGATGTTCGAGCGCCATGAACACCACGCCATCCGCACGCTGTCCGTAATGCAGCAGACGGTCCGCCAGTTCCTTCGGGTTGAAACTCTCGACGTAATGCACGCGGCACTTCATGTCCAACGCGTTCCACTGATCGTGGGCGAAGTCGATGTAGTCGCCGAGCATGTGCAGGTAGCGATTGGTTCCGGCAGGCAGCAGGAACGCGATGCGCATCGGCTTCGAAGCCGACGCGACGGGCGCCTCCGGCGTAAGCAGATAACCGAGTTGCGCGGCCGCTTGCAGTACGCGTTGTGCCGTGACGGCGCGCACGCCCTCGCGGCCATTGAGCACACGATCCACCGTAGCGGTTGAAACACCGGCGGCACGCGCAATGTCGGGAATGCGGGCACGCGCAGCGGCGGTGAGGTGAACCGTTTCGGACATAGCAGTCCTTCGCAGAAGGAAATCCATCAAAAAACATCAAGTTCGCGGTTTGACAGTAGTTACCGCGCACGCCTAGTCTTGCAGCTATCACGCGACGACTCAACACCGGCGACTGGAAAGCAAGGTGCGGCGAACGGGCGATGATGGTTTTTGATGGATTCGACAGTTACATCAATTATAAGCAAGGAGACGCTCAAATGACCAATCTCGCGAGACGCACCCTGCTGCGCGCGGCAGCCGCCGTGCCGGTAGCCGGCGCGCTGGGCTTTCCGGCGATCGTGCGCGCGGCGTCCGGCCCGGAGTTCGTGTTCAAGTACGGCAACAACCTGCCGCTCACGCATCCGCTGAACGTGCGCTCGCAGGAGGCCGCGAATCAGATCAAGGAGGCGTCGAAAGGGCGCATGGAGATCCGGATCTTCCCGAACAACCAGTTGGGCGGCGACACCGACATGCTCGCGCAGGTGCGCAGCGGCGGCATCGAGATGTTCACGCCGTCGGCGCTGGTGGTGTCGACGCTGGTGCCGTCGGTTGCGATCAACGCCGTGGGCTTTGCGTTCAGCGACTACAACCAGGTGTGGGGCGCCATGGACGGCAAGCTCGGCGCCTACGTGCGCACTGCGATGCAGAAGGCCGGCCTCGAATCGTTCGAAAAAATGTGGGACAACGGCTTTCGTCAGACCACCACCAGCAACGGTCCGATCACGAGCGCGCAGAACATGCGCGGTCTGAAGATTCGCGTGCCGGTGAGTCCGCTCAGCATCGATATGTTCAAAGGACTCGGCGCGGCGCCGACGAGTTTGCAATTCAGCGAGGTCTATTCGTCGCTGCAAACGCATATTGTCGATGCGCAGGAAAATCCGCTGCCGATCGTGCAGGTCGCCAAGCTCTACGAAGTGCAGAAGTACTGTTCGCTGACCAATCACATGTGGGACGGCTACTGGTTCGTGCTGAACCAGCGCGCGTGGCAACGCTTGCCCAAGGATCTGCAGGGCATTGCCAGCGACGCGTTCAACCAGTCGGCGCTCAGGCAGCGTGAAGACGTGCGCAAGCTGAACGAGGCGGCAGTTGCGGATCTGCAAAGCAAGGGTTTGTCGATCAACCGTCCCGCGCCGGACACGTTCCGCGCGGCGCTGCGGCAGGCGGGCTTTTACGCCGAATGGAAGAACAGGTTCGGCAATCAGGCGTGGGATCTGCTCGAACAATCGGTCGGCAAGCTGGCCTGATCGTGCTGCATACGGGCGAGTCAGAGACAAAGCGCGGCGAGCCGCCGCGAGGAGGCAGCAGGATGTCGAATCACGCATTGAATCCGGCGGAGGCGGGCGTGCCGCTGCACGCGGCGAGCATGCCGCGCCGCTGGTTGAGGAGTTTCGATCGCGGTCTGATTGCGCTCGTCGAAGTGTGCGCGGCGGCGCTGCTCGCGGTGGAGATCGTCGTGATGCTCGCGGGCGTGATGTGCCGCTATGTGCTGCATCAGCCGCTCGTGTGGTCCGATGAACTGGCGGGCATCTTGTTCCTGTGGCTCGCCATGCTCGGCGCCGTGCTCGCGTTGCGGCGCGGCGAACACATGCGGATGACCGCACTGGTCAGCCGCCTGTCGCCGCAGCGGCGCGCATTCGTCGATACGCTGGCGATCGCCGCGTCGATCGCATTGCTTGCGCTGTTGATCGCACCCGCATACGACTATGCGTCCGGCGAAGCGGCGATCGTGACGCCCGCCTTGCAGATCAGCAACGCGTGGCGCGCGCTCGCTTTGCCGATCGGCGCGGCGCTCATGCTGCTGGTCGGTCTGATTCGCCTCGTCCAGGTGAGCCGTGTGCGCGACGTCGTGATCGTGCTCGCGATCACCGCCGTACTGGCCGCGATAGCCGTGTTCGCCGGGCCATGGTTTCAGACGCTCGGCAAAACCAATCTCGTGATCTTTTTCGTGGGCGTGGTGGCGATCGGGATTTTTTCGGGCGTGCCTATCGGCTTTTCGTTTGCGCTCGCCACGTTCGGTTATCTGGGCCTCTCGACCTTTACGCCGCTCGAAGTCGTGGTCGGCCGCATGGACGAGGGCATGTCGCATCTCGTGCTGCTCGCTGTGCCGCTGTTCGTCTTTCTCGGCTTGCTGATCGAAATGACCGGTATGGCGCGCGCGATGATCGAGTTTCTCGCGAGCCTCGTCGGCCACGTGCATGGCGGACTGTCATTCGTGCTGATCGGCGCGATGTACCTGGTGTCGGGCATTTCCGGCTCGAAAGTGGCGGACATGGCGGCGATCGCGCCCGTGCTGTTCCCGGAGATGAAAAAACGCGGCGCTTCCGAAGGCGATCTGGTCGCGCTGCTCGCTACGACCGGCGCGCAAAGCGAAACCATTCCGCCGAGCATTGTGCTGATCACGATCGGCTCCGTAACGGGTCTGTCGATATCCTCGCTCTTCACCGCGGGCATGCTGCCAGGCGCGGTGCTCGCGCTGATTCTGTGCGCGGTGGTGTGGTGGCGCTATCGCAAGGAGGATCTGAGCGGCGCGCAGCGTTTCAGCAAGCGGCAGATCGGGCGTCTGTTCATCGTGTCGCTGCCCGCGCTGGCGCTGCCGTTCGTGATTCGGATGGCAGTAGTCGAAGGCGTGGCGACCGCAACGGAGGTGTCGACCATCGGCATTGCCTATTCGATGCTGATCGGCCTGGTGGTGTACCGCCGCTTCGAATGGCGGCGGCTGGGCCGCATGCTGGTGGATGCGGCGACGTTGTCGGGCGCGATCCTCTTCATCATCGGCTGCGCGACTGCAATGGCGTGGGCGCTGACACAATCCGGTTTTTCGCAGGATCTTGCGCAAGTCATGGGCTCGATGCCCGGCGGTGCATACGGTTTTCTTGCGGTCTCGATTGTCGTGTTCGTGATGCTCGGCAGCGTGCTCGAAGGCATTCCCGCGATCGTGCTGTTCGGGCCGTTGCTGTTTCCTATCGCGCGGCTCGCGGGCGTGCACGAAGTGCATTACGCGATCGTCGTGATTCTTTCGATGGGCGTGGGGCTCTTTTCGCCGCCGTTCGGCGTGGGTTACTACTCGGCGTGCGCGATCAGCAAGGTCAATCCTGACGCGGGCATTCGTCCGATTGTCGGCTATATGGGCGCGTTGCTCGTCGGCCTGATTCTGGTCGCGGCGATCCCCTGGATTTCGATCGGGTTTCTCTAACCGGGTCTCTCTGGTTTCTTAACGGGTTCGACCTTCGGGCGCTGCGTTTTCGCCGCGCCGGGGCGTCGCTCGTCTTTCAACCCCGCAGTATCGGGAGAGTTTCATGAGTCGTTTCTTTGGCGAAATCCGGCAGGCAGGCTACGTGGTGCGGGACATCGAAGCCGCAATGGACTACTGGAGCCGCGTGCTCGGCGTAGGTCCGTGGTTTTATAACGAACGCGTGCCGATTGAAAACTATACGTACCGCGGGCAAACGTACGAGGTGCATAACTCGGTTGCGCTGGCGAACTCGGGACCGTTGCAGGTCGAATTGATCCAGACGCGTAACGACGCGCCGTCGATGTATCGCGACTTTCTCGCCGCGGGCCACACCGGCTTGCAGCACAACGCGTATTGGACCACCTCGTTCGACGCGGATCTCGCCCGCTTGCAGGAGCAGGGTTTCAAGGTTGCGATGAGCGGCGAAGTCGGGCGCAACGGGCGCTTTGTCTACTTCGACACGGAGAATCATCCCGGCACGGTGATCGAGTTGTCCGAGATCGCCGGGCCGAAAGGCAAGCTCTTCGACATGATCTATGCGGCGTCTCGCGACTGGGACGGCCGCGAGCCGGTGCGCCGCTTTCCCGATCTGGGCACGCTATGAGCGGGATGCTGCAAGCGCGCGCCGTCGGCGAAGACACGTTCGAAGCCGACTATCTGATCGAGACGCCGCTCGATCCCGCGCGCGTCGCCGACGTCATGGCCGGCGAGCAGTCGAGCGGCACCTTCGTGCGCGTCGCCAACGAATCGGATGCGCTGCGCGCGCGCAGCCGCGCGAGCGTGCTGCGCGTCGAAGAACTCGAGGCGGCGGCGCGGCCCAGCTTGCCGAACGCATGGCTAGAGCGTCAGGGCACGCCGGGGCCGTGGCGGCGCGCGCGCATCACGCTGTCGTTTCCGCTCGCCAATATCGAAGCGAATCTGCCCACGCTGGCCGCGACCGTTGCCGGCAATCTATACGATCTCGGCGAAGTGACCGGTATGCGGCTGTTGTCGCTACGCCTGCCGGCTTCGTACCGTGCGCGTTTCGAATTGCCGCGGCATGGCGTAGCGGGCACGCGCGCGCTGACCGAAGTGAAGGACCGGCCGATGATCGGCACCATCATCAAGCCGAACGTCGGCTTGAGCGCGGCGGAAACGGCGGCGCTGGTGCGCGAGCTGTGCGAAGCGGGCGTCGATTTCATCAAGGACGACGAGGTGTGCGCGAATCCCGCCCATGCGCCGCTTGCCGAGCGCGTGCGGGCGGTGATGTCCGAAGTGCGCCGCTACCGCGAACGCAGCGGCCGGCCGGTGATGGTCGCCTTCAATATCACCGACGACCTCGACGCCATGCGCCGTCACGCCGAACTGGTCGAACGCGAAGGCGGCGGTTGCGTGATGGCGAGCATCAACTGGTGCGGCTTTTCCGCGATCCAGTCGCTGCGCCGCGCCACGCCGCTGGTGCTTCACGCGCACCGCAACGGCTACGGCATGATGTCGCGCGATCCGGCGCTGGGCATGTCGTTTCAGGCGTATCAGACGTTGTGGCGCCTGAGCGGCGTCGATCATATGCACGTGCACGGCCTCGCCGGCAAATTCGCCCAGAGCGACGCCGAAGTGATCGAGTCGGCGCGCGATTGCGCGACACCGCTCGCCGCCGGTTGCGACGATGCCGTACTGCCGGCGTTTTCTTCAGGACAGTGGGCCGGCACCGTGCAGGCAACCTTCGACGCGGTGCGCTCTACCGACCTGCTGTTCATGTCGGGAGGCGGCATCCTCGCGCATCCGGATGGCCCTGCCGCGGGTGTGACGAGCGTGCGCCAGGCATGGGCGGCCGTGCAGGCCGGCACGCCGCTGCCGGTGTACGCCGAACATATGCCGGAGTTGCGGCGCGCGCTGGCGTTTTTCGGCGGCCGCGCATGAACGCCACACGCGACACGGAACAAAAGACCGGCAACGTGCGCGAGATAAACGGCAATGGTCCGGATTACGCTTTCTACGGCGACGACTTCACCGGCGCGACCGACACGCTGGCCCATCTCGCTCGCGCGGGTTTGCGCACCATGCTGTTCTTCGCGCCGCCGGACGCCGCGCGTCTTGCGACGCTCGGCAAGCTCGATGCGATTGGCGTGGCGGGCGCCGCGCGGACCATGCCGCCCGCTGCGCAGCGGAAAGAACTTGAGCAGGTCGGCGCCGCTTTTGCCGCGCTTGGTGTACGGGTGATGCACTATAAAGTGTGCTCGACATTCGATAGCGCGCCGGAAACCGGCAGCATCGGCGTGGCGATTCGCACCTTGCGCGAGTACTGTGTGAGCGAACTCGTCGCGGTGATCGGCGGTCAGCCGAATTTGCGGCGCTATTGCGTATTCGGTGAACTGTTCGCAGCAGCCGGCGCGGCCGATGGCGCGCAGTCGATCTATCGTATCGACCGCCATCCGACCATGAGCCGCCATCCCGTCACGCCGATGAACGAAGCGGACTTGCGTGTGCATCTCCAGCGGCAGGGCGTGGAGAATGTGCAATCGATCGACTGGCGTTGCCATGCCGCAGGCGACGCAGGGCTCGAAGCGGAAGTGCGACGCCGGCTCGATGCGAAACCCGACGCCTTGCTGTTCGATGTTCTCGACGATTCGCATCTGCAAGCGATTGGCCGCGTGATTGCGCGTTATGCCGCAGTGTCCGCGCCGTTGCTCGCGGTGGGTGCGAGCAGCGTCGCGCAGGCTTACGCATTGGCGCGCGAGAACCCCGCCGAACCTGCCGCTGCGAAAAGCCCGGCCACGCCGCCGCTGGCTCGTGCGCGCGGCCCCGTATTCGTGCTGGCGGGCAGTCTTTCGCCATTGACGGAGGTGCAGATCGGCGCCGCGCAGTCCTATCTGCGTGTGGAACTCGACCCGCTGCAAATGACCGGCGACGCAGCGTCCGACTATTTAGCGGAGCGCGTGGCGGCGATTGCCGGCCCCTTGCGCGGCGGCCGCAACGTACTCGCGTTCACCACCCGCAGCCCGTCCGGCGAAGGCGGCGCGTTGCCGCAACTCGCGCATGCGTGTGCGTCGCTGCTGCAGAAGGTACTGTGCGCCGTACGATTGCGCCGTATCGGCATTGCAGGCGGCGACACGTCGAGTTTTGCCGTACGCGCGCTCGGCGCGTGGGGACTGTCGTATCTTGCGCCGTTATCGGCGGGCGTCACCGTATGCCGTCTCCATGCCGATCGCGTGGAACTCGACGGCATGGAGGTCATGCTCAAAGGCGGGCAGATGGGCGATACGGATCTGTTCGAGCAACTGCTCGACGGCAACGGCTAACCGTTGTCGTCGAAACCAGGGTAGAGCGTCATGCCGCCGTCGACGAACAACGTCGTGCCGACCACGTAGTCGCTTTCATCCGAGGCGAGCCAGACAGCGGCCTTGCCGATGTCCTCCGATTCGCCCACGCGGCGGTAGGGGATCAACTTCAATAGCTTTTCCAACGCGGCGTCGGTGTCCCATGCGTCCTTGTTGATCGGCGTGCGGATCGCGCCCGGCGCAATGGAGTTGACGCGAATGCGTTCCGGCGCGACCTCCTGTGCAAGGGACTTCATGAACATCTGAACGCCGCCTTTGGACGCCGCGTAATTGACGTGCCCGGCCCACGGGATGACCTCGTGCACCGAGCTCATGCAAATGATCTTGCCGAGCGCTTTGGAAGCGGGCCTCGGGCCGCGCCGCCGGAATTCCTTCACGGCCGCCTGTGCGGTCAGGAACTGGCCGGTCAGATTGGTCGCCAGTACCTGCTGCCAATCGTCCAGCGTCATGTCGGCGAACGCACTGTCTTTCTGCAGGCCCGAATTCGCGACCACGATATCGACACTTTCGAAGCGCGCGCGGCATGCCGCGAACATCTTCTCGACCTGCGCCGGATCGGAGACGTCGGCTTGAACCGCGAACGCGGCGCCGCCCGCAGTTTCGATTTCACTGACGAGTTGTTCCGCCGCTTCCGCATGCGAGTGATAGTTCACGACGACGGCAGCGCCCGCATCAGCGAGTGCTTTGGCAACACCGTATCCAATGCCCGAACTGGCGCCCGTGACCAGAGCAACCTGATTCGCGAGTAACTTTTCCATCGCTTCCCCCGGCGTGACAAGATGGGAATCCGTGCCGACCATCGACATAAAGAGGCCGCCGGATATCCGTGCGGCAAACTGCAGAGATATCCGGCGGCCTATTACCCGATTTCAACGATTGAACCGATGCCGTGACACAGTTACGGCAGCTACGGCTATATGACGCCGACCACCAGCAGCACGATCACGACGATCACGATGAGGCCGATACCGCCGGTCGGACCGTAGCCCCACGAACGGCTGTGCGGCCACGAGGGGAGCGCACCGATCAGGAGAAGAATCAGCACCACTAGAAGAATAGTTCCCAACATATGAATGACCTCCGCCTGGTTGATAAGACCTGCCTTCACGACAGCCACGCAAGGCGCGCTTGCGCGCGCTCTGCGTAAGGCAGTATCGATGTCATGGTTGAGCAAACCCCATGCCCGAGGCGAAAAGATCGAGCCGGAACCTCCTTGAACCGGTCACTGCGCAGTGTTGCGCGCGGTGCCGCTACGCGAAGCCACCAGATCCGCGACGAATGCGACGGTGAGCGCTATCGCCCCGCAAGTGAAAATCAACGCGTAATCGTTATGCGTATGCGAGAAAAGGTACGAGTATCCATATCCGCCCAGTGCCTGGAAGAGCGCGAAGGCTGTCGTCGCGCGGCTCCATGCGGCGCGCTGTTCGGTGTGATCGTGCGGCACGAGTTCGTGAATGCGGCCGAGCACGAGCGGCACGATGCCCGGCGTGAAAATACCCAGAATCACGGTCGAGACGGCCAGCGCCAGCGGGTTGCCAGAAAAGGCGAGCAGGGCGACGGCAACCGCTTGCAGAAGCAGCCCGGCGCGATACGCCTTGCCGAAGCCGATGCGATCGGCAATGTTGCCGCAGATCACCGGGCCGACAATCGCAGCGAGGCCGTACAGCACCCAGTAGTTCGCGCCGATTGCAGAGCCGCGTCCCAGACCGCGAGCGACGTAGTCGACGAGCAGCACCATCGCCGGGACGAGGCCGAGGGCGTTCGCCGCGTATTGCGCGTACAGCACGCGCAGCGTCAAGCCTTGGGGATGCCCCGCGTGATGCGCGCCGGACGGCACCACCGCGGCGGGCGGATTCGTTGCGGGCCAGCCGAACCAGCTCACGGCGGTCAGCACCAGCGCCAATACGCCGAGGCCGATCCACGTGGTTTGCAAGCCGAAGTGGAGCAGCTTAGGAATCAAGGTGCCGGATGCCGCGATGCCCAGCCCGAGCCCGAGAAAGATCATGCCGCTCACAAAGCCACGGCGCGGCACCGGAATATGCGGAAGAATCGACGTTGCCACCAGCACCATGATCGCGCCGCCGGAAATGCCCGATAACAAACGCCACGTAAAGAACCAGCTCACCGAAAGCGGATATGCGCAGGCGAAGAAGGCGGCCGTCACCACCGCCATCAGGATGCGCAACGCGCTGCGGTTCGACAGCGCCGACGCAAGCGGCCTGCCGATCAACGCACCGACCAGATAGCCGGCGAAGTTTGCCGCGCCGAGCGTCACCGCTTGCGACGAGGTGAACCAGTGCTCCTGGATCAGCGAGGGAATCAACGGCGTGTACGCGAAGCGGGCGAGGCCGATCGCGACGAGACTGCCGCACAGTCCGGCGAGCGTTGCAAAGAGCGCGCGGGCGTCGAGTGAGACTGGACTGGCGGACGTTATCGGTGCAGCGGACATGACGGTTCCTTTACCGGTGCGCGCGGTGGCCGCGTCACTGCCGGATGTCGGTGGTGAATCGAGGTGAAGGGGCGCGCCTTGTCAGGCGCCTGGCTCAGACGTTCGTGTCTTTCGCCGGTAGGGCGGGCAAACCGAGCAGCAGCAAAGCCGGCGCAATCGCGCCAATCAGCAGCGCCGGTTGCGGATCGACCCGCGCGAGAACGCGAACGCCGATCAACGTGGCCAGCAGATGGGTGGCTGCGTCATCGGCGGAAACAACGGCGGTGATTTCGCCGCTCTCGCTGGCCGCAACCATACAGCGGTAGAAAAACGCGCGGACTTCAGCGAATTCCGTGGCGACGATTTCGCGGAATGCTTCGTCGTCCGATGTGGTTTCAAGCGCTGAATTCACCAGCATGCAGCCGCGCTTGGTGGGATCGGCCAGCGTGCGCTCCAGGATCTCATGGAAGAACAGGGTGACGCCTTGAGCCGGTGACACGGTGCGCTCTAGCCGACTGATCCGCTCGCGCAACGTGTGTTCGAGGTAATGCTCGAGCGCACGCAAATACAGCGCGCGCTTGTCGCCGAATGCGTTGTAGAGGCTCGGCTGGGTCAGGCCGGTCGATTTGACCAGGTCGCGCGTGGAGGTGGCCTCGTAGCCCTTCGTCCAGAAAGCCGCGCTGGCGGCTTCCAGCACCTCGTGTTCATCGAATTCGCGGGGTCTTGCCATGATGAATATCCTTCCTGCTTAGCTGACGACTATTCTGTATCAGTCGATATAGAAAGCGATTATATATCGACTGATACAGAATGCAAGAAGAAGATTCTGCGGTGGCTCTTCAGCGCGCCGCGGTATGGTGGACGGGCGTCCGCGGCCGCTTGCCTGTTGGGCACAAGTCCTGTTGCCCGGCGCTCATGGTGTGCTTACTTGTTGCGCGCCGCCAGATGTTTGCCGAGGGCTGCGCCGAGGTCTTCGTCGGTCATGGCCGGGAAGATGCTCATGGTGAGCAGGTCGCCCCATTCGAGCGCGAGCGCCGAGATGCCGCGCGTGTCGTCCGCCTCGACCACGGCAAAGCCGTGCAATCCGCCGATAGCGTGCCAACGTCCCAGCAGTTTGACACCGTCCGGCACCTGGCCGCCGGTCTTCATGAAACGTTCGATGACGGAATTCTCGGCGGTCGGCAGACCGTTCCATTGGACGATAAATTTCATTGCGCGTCTCCAATCCGAATTGGCGATGCCGGCTCGTGGCGCGCTGCCATCGTCGCTGATGGTGTGCGGCGCGTCGTGGATGCGGTGCGCCGCGATCACTTCTGCGCCAGCAAGCTGTCCGGATAGCGCGTGCTATTGGCGGACGGCGATAAAAAACCACGTGGCGTCCTAAGCATCATAGGCGAGCGAACGGCGGGCGGCGTCGCTACGTGCGGACATTCACCAGGCTAAATGAACCGGCACACTTTCAGCGGCATAGAGCGATGGGAGTTCGTTCGAGGCGCGGATACATTGCGTGGCGTGGGGCGTGCCGGCTAGCGTCGCTTCGCCCAAAAAAATCGGGCGGCATGCCGGCGTGAATCGCCGGCTGCCGCCCGGGTGTGTCGTGAAATGTGCTGAGGTCTCCTCGCACAATCAGTATAGGAAATCTGTGCGCCGCTTGCCGGCCGGAGACGACCGGCCGGCCGTAGCGGGGCCCCCCGGCCCCCGCCACGTTGAGCGGTTACACGTTGGCGTAGTTGGCGCCCCAGAGCGACGGGCTGACGTTCAGGTGCAGCGGCACGAAGCCCGCGCCGATCACGCCGACGTTGTTGAGTGCGGCGACGTTGACGTATTGCATCTGGTTGAGGTTCTGGTTCACCGAGACATTGACGTTGGCAATGCCGCTGAGGCCGGCGACCGAAGGCAGGCCGGGCACGCTGCTGCCGGTGCCGCCGGCCACCGCCGACATGGCGCGGCGGTCGAGCTCGCGGGTGCCGGACAGATCGCGAATCATGAGGGATGACATGGTGCTTCTCCAAAGGTGCGCGCAGGACGCGGGTAGGCGGCGGGAAGTGAGGCGCACCGGGAAGGCGGGCGCCTCGCCGCGTCGCGTATTACACGTGGATGTTGTTGCTCGTCGAGAGGTAGGGGTTGACCGTCGAGCTGATGCCGGAGGCAAAGGCGACGTTGTTGCCGTTGGCGTTCTGCAGGTTCAGCTCGTTGTTGATGAGCTGGGTGGCATCGACCTTCTTGCTGTTGTTCGGGGCGAAGACGGGGCTGAAGTTGTAGTAGGAGGTGGAGGGGCCGAAACCGCCGCGCACGGCGCTCATGGCCTTGCTGTCGAGTTGTTCGGTGATGGACAGGTCTTTGATGGTCAGCGTGTTCATGGTGAATCTCCTGGAGGTAAGGGTGAGGCTGTGGGGGTTGGTTGCGAGCAACTTGTCTGCTCGGGATTCACTAATGCACGGGCTGTGCCAGATTTATTCAAGGCTCCTGATAAAGTTGCAGGAAGCTCGCCGCATAAGGGGTTTGCGTTGCAGTCCTGTCACGGCACCGGCGCACTGCCGCGATCGGCGATAAACGACTGACGGCGCGCGCCCGACAAATCATGGATTCTGTTGGAAATTGCCCGACACGGATCGCGTCGAACGGTGCCGACGTCTCGCGGCCTTCAGACTTCGAGAATGCGAAGCCGCTGCAAGGTGTCGAGCTGGAACTGCAGACAGTGCGCGCGATAGTCGCGGCACAAACACTCGGCCGTCGCGCTGTCACCGGCGCGGATCGCTTCGACGATCGATCGATGCCGTGCCTTCGGCAGATCGGCCAACGCGCTGAGCCGCAAGGTGAGATCGCGTACGCGCCGGATCTGATCCCAGCATGCGTTGACGATCTGCGTGAGCCGCGGGTTGCCGCAGAGTTTCAGGAGTTGGGAGAAAAACGCCTCGTCGGCGCTGGCCCAGGCCGCGTAGTCGTTCTTCTCGTGCGCGCGGTCCATTGCGTTGCACATCTGGTCTAACGGCTGCAGTTCTTTTGCGCGTAGATTCATGGTCGCGACAACGCCGGCCGCGGTGGCTTCCAGGCTGCTTTGCACCTGGTGAATCGCTTCGATGTCGGGCAGCGAGACCTGGCGCACACGAATGCCGTGGCGCGGCACGATCTGCAGCAGGTTCTCCTTTTGCAAGCGGACCAGTGCTTCCCGCACTGGCGTGCGGCTCACGCCGAAGAGACTCACCAGGTCGCGTTCGAGCAACTGCATGCCGGGGCGAAATTCGTCGCTCAGGATTTTGGTGCGCAGTTGTTGATAGACCGAGTCAGTCGATTTTTCGCGCAGCGTGGTCATGTGATTCAGTCTCGCCGACGGGATGAAGGCGATTCTGCCACGCGAAAGTGGGGATGGGTTGGCGTTTGTTTTTTATGCGGCGGCGCACAACTGTGAACGACAGGAACTGCGCGCGCCTATCTGTCCCAGACTTCATCCGGCAGGGGCAAGCCCGCCAGATCTTGCGCTGTCAGCGGCCGGTCGATCTGGATTCCTTCGCTCTCGAGCATCAACATGACCTGGCGGGTATGCTGCGCGCTGTGCCAGGCCGTGCGCTCTAGCACCTCGTGCATGGGGCGCCGTCCGTAGTAAGTCGGCACGTCGTAGCTGAGCGAACGGTCGGTCTCGTCATTCCACCACGCGGTGAGGCGCGCCTTCACACTCTCGCCCCACTGGGCGATTTCCTCCGGCCCCCAGTGAGTGGGCGGCACTTCGTCGAATCCCTCGAACAGCAGTTCGATCTGTTGCGCCGCTTCGATCCCCATCTCCGCCACGCGAAACACATGAAACGTCAGTCCCGCCGGAGTCCGGTTGCGATTCCGGAACGGCTCGCGAAAAGCCGGGCCGCTAAACTGCCGCGTATATCGCGCGTTCGATTCGAGCACGAGTTCGAGGCGATTGACCAGTTCCGGCGGCGGCAACGGCGTGATGATCTTCGTTTTCAGATCCAGAAACTTGATCACGTCGTTGATGGACTGACAGAACGTAAATCTCGACCCAAGCGCGACCACCGGTACGCTGCGCGCGCCCAACGCGGTCAATTGCGCAAGGCCGTCGGGATCGTTGTGCACGTCGATGGATTCGAATTCGATGCCCTGGTTCGCCAAAAACTCCTTGGTCCGCAGACACGACGAACAGCCGGGTTGCCAGAAAACCTTGATCTTTGCGTGGGTTGACGTTTGCATCGCTCGCTCCTCGTGGACGGGGCACCTCGGTCGGGTCCGTCGCTTCATGCCATTGTTGCCGGGTGCTGCGCGGACACAAAGCAGTGCTTGGCCATGCCGCCATCGCGAACCACGATGACGAGGCACGGCCGCCGGCCGTTTCGGTACACTGGCTGAAGTCGCTGCCGTTTACGTGGATCATGCCGAGTGCCGTACGCCGTACCGCGCTTGGCCGGCATCGGCGGAACATTCCAATTATTCGCGGGGCACCATGCCGACACTCGATCCGCTTTCGCTCAGACTGTTTGTCAGCGTCGCCGAGGCCGGCACCATCGCGGCGGCGGCCGAGCGCGAACATATCGCGGCAGCGGCCGTCAGCAAGCGCATCAGCGAGATCGAAGCGACCTTGGGTGTCGCGCTTCTGCGGCGCACCAACAAGGGCGTGGCGCCCACCGCCGCGGGCGAACGGCTGGTCGTGCTCGCGCATCGCGCGCTGCATGAACTCGACGACATTGCCGTGCAGATGCGCGACTACGCGAGCGGCGTGAGCGGACTGATCCGGCTGGCAGCCAATGTGTCGTCCGTCGTGCAGTTTCTGCCGCGCGAGATCCAGGCGTTTGCCGCGCAACATCCGCGAATCCAGATCCAGCTCGAAGAAAAAGCCAGCACCGGCGTAGTCAAGGCCGTCGCGGACAACGCCGTGGATATCGGCATCTTCACTTCGGTGCCGCACGGCTACGACGTGCAAACGTTCCCTTATCACCGCGATTGCCTGACACTCGTGGTGCCGAGCGGCCATACGCTCGCGCAAAAGCAGGCCGTCGCCTTCGCCGACACACTCGACTTCGAATACGTGGGGCTGCCGCCCGATACGGCGATCAGCCAGCAACTTACGCGTGCGGCGCATGCACACGCACGGCCGGTCAATCTGCGCATTCAGGTGACGAGCTATGACGCACAATGTCTGATGATTGCCGCGGGGCTCGGACTCGGCGTTATGCCTTACGCCGTCGCTCAGCAGCAGGCAGCGAACCTCGGCCTCGCCACGGTTGCGCTCACCGACGCATGGGCCGAGCGCGAACTGCTATTGGCGGTGCGATCGCTGGAGGCACTGCCGGTCGCGTGCCGCTTGCTGGTCGCGCACTTGCGCGGCGTGTGAGCGAACGTCACGTCCGGCGCGTATATTGCATTAAGCGTTTCCCTTCATGTCATGGTGCGGCGCGCGATGCTAGCATCAAAGCGAAGGCGCGTTGCGTGCGAAGCCGGACCGGACGAGTCTGGCCGAGGCCGGCCCCGCAGACACGCTTGCTGCGATACCGGATTGCCGCGTCCGTTCAGGCGCCGCGAGGAGAACCGTTGTGCCAGAACGCAAATCGGCCGCGCCAGAGCATGCGATCAAACCCGCAGCCAAAAAACGCGCGGTAGCGGGCGGCAAGCCAAACGCCGGCACCGGCCGCGCCGTGAAAACCACTGCTTCGAAAACACCGGAGCAATCTCAGCGTGCTGTTTCGTACGAGAGCCAATCCGTTGCGCAAACCGAACCGCGCAACGGCAACTCGTCTCAACAGGCGTACGAGCGCCTCCGGCACAAAATCATAGAAAGCGAACTGACGCCTGGCTCCTATCTGCTCGAACAGGAACTCGCACTGATGCTCGGCGTGAGTCGCACTCCGATCCGCGAAGCTGCGATTCGCCTGCAGGGCGAGGGTCTCGTCGAAATCGTGCCGCGTCATGGCATCCGTATCGTTCCCACGTCAGTCTCCGATATCAGCCACATCTACCAGGTTCTGACCAGTCTCGAATCCACCGCGGCGGCGTTGGTCGCGGCGCGCAGCGGCGTCGATCTGAGTCCGCTTGAAAACGCCTGCCGGAAAATGACCGAGGCGCTGGCCGAGCAGGACATGCAGGCATGGGCGCTTGCCGACGAGGCCTTCCATGAAGCGCTCGTTCAACTCGGCGGCAACGCGCGGCTAGCGCAGGTGGTCATGAATTGCCGTGACCAGGTGCATCGTGTGCGACGCTTCACGCAGCGGTTGCGGCCGCATCCGCAGCCAAAAAAATCGATTGATGAGCATTACGAAATCATCGAAGCGATTCGTCGCGGCGATGCAGCGCGCGCGAGCCGCCTATATCGCGCGCACCGCGAGCGCGGCTGGCGCGAGCAGACTGCCGTGCTGCAGCAGCACGGCATCCATCAGGCGTAAAAGCTGATCAATACGAGTCGGCATGACGGGTAAACCCAGTCGTTGTGAGCCGTTATCGTTCTGTACTTTTGAAGATTTAATGCATACATTAACTTACACAGTGATCGGGCAAAGATCGATCTGATCAACTCGTTCGCTGACCCGTCACCGGCGTCACGGCGCGCGGCGGCATAACGAAAATGACGGACGTCAACCGTCAAATCGTGGATGGAGACACACCACATGGATGCGATACGCAAAGTCGTGCGGGGTATCTGTCTGGGCGCGACGCTGACGCTTGCGAGCGTCGGCGCTCACGCCAGTTCGCTGACGGTGACGCACTGGGGTGACGGCATGTACGGCGTGCCCTTCGCCGTCGCGCTCGACAAAGGTTTCTTCAAGGAAGAGAAAGTTGATGTCACCGGTTTCATTACATCGGAAGGCGGCGGAACGAGCATTCGCAACGCGATGGCTTCCGACATTCCGTATGGCGAGGTGGCGTTGCCGGCGGCCATTGCGGCGGTGAAGCAGGGAGTCGATCTGACGATCGTACACGGGGGCGTGCAGAGTCTCGGCGATCTCGTCTGGGTCGAATTGAAGCAGGGCTCGATCACCGGCATCAAACAGATGAAAGGCAAGACGATCGGCTATAGCAGCCCCAAATCGACGACCGACATGATCTCCACGATCGCGCTCGACCGCGTCGGCCTGCTCGGCCAGGTGCAGCGCAAACCGGTGGGAAGTTCGAGCGGAATGCTGACGTCGCTACAGCAGGGTGCGATCGATGTCGGCTACATGACCGAGCCGTCATATAGCGCAAAGAAAGACGGATTGAGAATTGCGTTTCGCTCGAACGACGTGGTGCCGAATGAAACGCAGACCGTCGGCATTGTCCGCACCGATTATCTGAAGGCGCATCCCGACGTGATCCGCGGCATTATCGCAGCGCGCCGCAAGGCCGTCGTCTACATGGCGGCGCATCGCGCCGAGGCCGCACAGATCCTCGCCAAGGAGTACAAGATGGACCGGGCGGTCGCCGCGTCGGCGATCAACAACGTGCTCGACGCCGATCCGAAATACTGGAGCGAAGGCAGCTTCGACTACAAGGGCATGGACGAGGTACTGAAGGGCCTCGTGTTGGTCAAGGCCATTCCGGAAGGTCCATTCGACTGGCCGAAGATCGTCGATGAATCGATGCTGCCGGCCGATCTGCGCAGCAGGAAGTGAGGCCTTCGATGAGCGCGCTATCCCGCCATAAAGCCAATATCTCGGTGGTCGCTCCGAGTACGCTGTCGCCCGACGGAAAGCGCATTCAGGCTACGCTCACGGACGTCACGCGAATCTATCAGGGCAGCCAGGGCAAGCCGCCGTTTCATGCGCTTGGACCCGTGAGCCTCGAATTGCGGGTCGGCGAGTTCTTCTCGGTGGTCGGTCCGTCCGGCTGCGGCAAGTCCACGCTGCTCGACGTGCTGGCCGGTCTGAACCCGGCGAGCGGCGGCACGGTGACGTTCGAAGGCAAGCCGGTCGGTGCGGAAGTGCCGGACGGCGTGGCCGTCGTGTTTCAGGAAGACGCGAGTTTCCCGTGGCTCAATGTATTCGACAACGCGGCGTTTGCCGCGCGGCAGGCAGGCGTCGCGGAAACGGAAGTGCGTGAGCGGGTCGATCACGCACTGTCGTTCATGGGCCTGAAATCCTTTGCCCGCGCCTATCCGGCACAACTATCGGGCGGTATGCGCCAACGCGTTTGCATTGCCCGGGCAATGGTCGTGCGGCCGCGACTGATGTTACTCGACGAGCCGTTCGGCGCGCTCGACCAGCAAACGCGTCTTCTGATGGGAGACGAAACCCTGAAGCTGTGGCGCGACACCGGCGCGACCGTCCTGCTGATCACCCATTCGATCGATGAAGCCGTGTTGCTGTCCGACCGCATCGGCGTGATGTCTGCGTGTCCCGGCCGTTTTATCAGAACGATAGAAACCGGGTGGCCACGCATGCGCGACAGCACCACCGCGCTCGACGCGCGCTTCGGCGAACTGACGGCGCAAGTGTGGGGCCTGTTGCGCGAAGAAGCATTGAAAGCGCTGGGGAGCCAGCAATGAATACCGCCGCACGCTGGCGGCTCGGCCTGGTCGTGGGACTGATCGTCTTGCTGGAGATTGCGAGCCGTGCGGCGTGGATCGATCCGATCTCTTTCATTCCGCCGTCGCGAATGGTGGTGAGCGCCGTTCAATTGCTGTTGTCGGGCCAGTACACGACGGACATTCTGCAAACCCTCGGCAGCGCATTGCTTGCCGTCGCGCTGGCGGTGGTGGCCGGCTTCATCGGCGGCGTGCTGCTGTTCCGGTTGCCGCGCGTCAGGCGCGTGCTCGATCCGCTGTTGCTCTCGTATTACGCGGTGCCTGTGTTCGTGCTCTATCCGATCCTGATCGTCGTACTCGGTTTGAATCGCTGGCCGCTGGTGGGCATCGGCTTTCTGTTCGCGGTCGTCGCGATGGCGGTGAATACGCTCAACGGTCTGGAACGCGTACCGCGCGTGCTGCTGCGCACGGCTCGCGTGTGCCGTCTGAATACCTTCGACGAAATCCGCTTGATCACGCTGCCGTCGAGCCTGCCGTTCGTTTTCACCGGCATCAAGCTCACGGTCGTCTATGCGTTCATTGCGGTGGTGGCGGGCGAATTCGTGCTGTCGGGCTCGGGCTTCGGTTATCAGATCGCCTTTGCCTACAACAACTTCGACAATCCGACCATGTACGGCCTGATGGTGCTGATGCTGCTGTTCGTCAGCTCGCTCAACGCGTTGCTGCGCACGGCCGAAGCGCGGTTATACCGGCGTATCCGCAGGGAGGCCGTATGAGCACGATCGTCGTTGCACATACCGTCAGGCCGCGGCATACGCGACGCTGGCTGGACGGCGTCGTTCTGATCGTCGTGCTGGCCGTGCTGTGGCAGGTACTCAGCGAAATGCTCGGTCCGGACGCGATTACGACTCCGTGGCGCACGCTCGAACGTGCGGTGCATATCGTCAGCGACCCGGATTTTCCGGCGAGTCTGTACGTGACCGCATTCGCGTTCGGCTCCGCGTTTCTGATCTCGGCGATCGGCGGCGTATGTCTGGGCATGCTGCTCGGCGCGCGCAAACTTGCCGGCGATGTGATGGAGCCGCTGATGATGGGCTTCTACTCGATTCCCAAAGTCACGCTATATCCGGTCGTATTGCTCGCGTTCGGTCTGGGCCTGTGGGCCAAAATCGTGTTCGGCGTGATGCACGGGATCGTGCCGATCACGATCTTCACCATGAATGCCGTGCGCAATATGCCGCCGATCTATACGCGCGCGGCGCGGACCTATCGTCTGAGTCCTTTTGCGCTCGCGCGTCATGTGCTGCTGCCCGCCTGCGTGCCGGAAGTGGTCGCCGGCTTGCGCATCGGCTTTTCGCTGACGCTGCTCGGCACGCTGATCGGCGAAATGTTCGCGTCGCAAAGCGGCATCGGGCACATGCTGATGATCGCGATGAACCGCAGCGAGACCAGCACGATCATGGCGCTCGCGCTGATGCTGTTCGTTTTCGCCACGCTCGTCAATCTGCTGTTGCTCGCGTGGCAGCGGCATCTTACCCATAGCACCTGAGCAGGAGAGTTCGATGAGCACTTCCGGGAAGCTGAAAGCGATTCTCAAGAGCGGGCGCTTTGTCGTCGCGCCCGGCGTATTCGATATGTTCTCGGCGCGTGTCGCCGACCGCCTGCCGTTCGAAGCGCTGTACATGACCGGATATGGCGTCTCCGGCTCGTATCTCGGCGTCGCGGATGCGGGCCTGGTCAGCTACGCCGATATGGTGGGACGTGCGCGGCAAATTGCCGAGGGCACCGGCAAGCCGTTGATCGCGGACGCCGACACGGGTTTCGGCGGCTTGCTCAATGTGCGGCATACGGTGCGCGGTTACGAAGCCGCGGGCGTGCAGGCGATCCAGATGGAAGACCAGGTGATGCCGAAAAAATGCGGCCACACCCAGGGCCGCCAGGTGGTGCCGCTGAACGACATGCTGAAGAAAATCGAAGTCGCGCTCGAGGCGCGCCGCAGCGACGACATGCTGATCATCGCCCGAACCGATTCGCGCACTACGCTCGGCCTCGACGAAGCGATCAGGCGCGGCAAGGCGTTCGCGCGTGCAGGGGCGGACATCGTTTTCGTCGAGTCGCCGGAAAGCGCCGAGGAATTCGAACGGATCGGCGGCGAGCTCGCCGATAGCGGCGCATGGGTGTTCGCCAATATGGTGCCGACCGGGCGCTCGCCGGTCGTGCCGAGCAGCACGCTGAAGGAATGGGGCTTCCATATCGCGATCTATCCTTCGATCGGCATGGCGGCGGCTACCGCTGCGCTGGATAACGCCTATCGTCATCTGCTCGATCACGGCGACTCGCTCGAACTGCAGGTGCCGTCGTTCACGATGGACCAGTTGCATGAACTGGTCGGCTTTCCGGAGGTGTGGGAGTTCGAGAAGCGTCACGCACAGAGCAGCGAGACGGCATCATGAATGCGCCGCGCACGCTGTTCGACAAGCTGTGGAACAGCCACACGATTGCGAATCTGCCGGGCAGCGCCGATCTGTTGCAGGTGGATCGCAATCTGATGCATGAGTTGACCGGGGTCGAAGCGGTACGTGTACTCGAAGCCCGCCATTTGCCGGTCAGCAACCCCGAGTTGACGTTCGCGACGCTCGATCACGTGATCTCCACGCGACCCGGCCGCCAGGCGGGTGATGCGGACTGGAGCACGACAATGGTCGACACGCTGCGCGAGCAGATGGCGCAGCACGCCATTCCTCTGTTCGATATCGGCACCGAAGGCAGGCAGGGCATCGTCCACGTGATCGGACCGGAGCTCGGATTGTCGCTGCCGGGCACGCTGATCGTCTGCGCCGACAGCCATACCTGCACTCACGGGGCGTTGGGTGCGCTCGCGTTCGGCATCGGTTCGACCGAACTGGTACATGTGCTGGCGACACAAACCGTACGCCAGAAGAAGCCCAAAACGATGCGGATACGGTTTAAAGGCAGCGTCGCCGAGGGCGTCACGGCCAAGGACATGATCCTCTACGTGATCGGCGCGCTCGGCGCCGGCGCGGGTACCGGCTACGCAGTCGAGTTCGCTGGCGAGGCGGTCGAAGCGCTCTCGATGGAAGCACGTTTGACGCTGTGCAATCTGACGATCGAACTCGGCGCCAAGTTCGGCTTCGTCGCGCCCGACGAGACGACTTTTGTCTATCTGCGTGGACGTCCGTATGCACCGCAAGGCGCGAGCTTCGAGGCGGCGCTGGAAGACTGGCGCCGCTTGCCGACGGACGACGGCGCGCACTTCGATCGCGAAGTGGAGATCGACGCGGCGGCGATCGCGGTGCAGGTCACCTGGGGTACGAGCCCCGAACACGTGATCGCGATCGACGCCGCCGTACCGGATCCAGGCAACGAGTCCGATCCCGCGCGCCGTGAAGCATTGCAACGGGCGCTCGACTACATGGGCGTGCACGCGGGGCAGCATCTGGATGAGCTGGCGGTCGATCGCGTGTTCATCGGATCGTGCACCAATAGCCGCATCGAAGACTTGCAGGCGGCCGCGCGCATCGTGGCGGGCCACCATGTCGCCGAAGGTGTGACCGCGTGGGTGGTGCCGGGGTCGTTGAGCGTTGCGCGAGAAGCGGAGGCACAGGGTCTCGCGCAGATATTCCGCACGGCCGGCTTCGAATGGCGCGAGCCCGGCTGCTCGATGTGCGTTGGTGCGAACGGCGACGTGGTGGGGCGTGGCGAGCGCTGCGTATCGACGTCGAATCGCAACTTTGTCGGCCGCCAGGGGCCCGGCGCGCGCACGCATCTGGCGAGTCCGGCCGTGGCGGCGGCGAGCGCTTTGGCCGGTCACATTGCCGCGCCGACGTCGTCGTATGCGGGAGCCCCATCATGAAAGCGTTCACGGTGGTCAAAGGTCCGGCCGCGTCGTTACCGCGCAACAACGTCGACACGGATCTGATCATTCGCATCGAAAGAATTTCGCAACTCGTGCGAGGCCAGCTCGGCCCTTGGCTGTTCGAGACGTTGCGTTATCGCGAAGGCGGTCCGGAGCAGGGAGAACGCGAAGATTTCGTGCTCAACCAGCCAGCGTTCCGGCATGCCTGCATTCTGCTCGGCGGCGTGAACTTCGGCTGTGGCAGCTCGCGCGAAATGGCGGTGTGGGCGCTCGAAGAGTTCGGCATTCGTTGCGTGATCGCACCTTCATTCGGCGACATTTTCTTCGCCAATTGCCTGCAAAACGGGCTGCTGCCGATCTGTCTCGACGCCGCGTCGATCGCGACACTCGCTGCGGTGGCCGCTGACGGCACGCCGCTCGAAGTCGATCTGCGCGCCCTGCAAATCCGCGCGGACGGACTTGAACCAATGCCGTTCGAGTTCGACGCCGCGCGCCGGGCGGTTCTGCTCGAAGGACTCGACGAGGTCGATCAGACGTTGCGTCTGGCCGACGATATCGACGCGTTTCGCCGCACGGACCGCGCCAAACGCGCGTGGGCTTACATGCCGCGATAGGCCGCCGCCCGCGTCGAACGCGAATGGGTCGCCTTCGACGCGGGCGTGAACATCGCCCGATCTGACTTGACAGGGAGAAGCACTGTGAGCCGTTCTGCACGTTTCAGGGAGTTGTTGAAGTCGCCGCCTTTTGTTTGCCTCGGCGCGCACGATGCCGTGACCGCGATGCTCGCCGAACAGGCGGGCGCCAAAGCGATTTACGTGAGCGGGTTTGCGGCATCGGCAATCATGGCCGGGCAGCCGGATGTCGGTCTGTTGACGCAGACGGAGATGTTTGAGCATATCCGCCGTATTTGCCGTGTTACATCGCTGCCGGTATTCGCCGATGCCGACACCGGTTACGGCGGCATCCTCGACGTGCAGCGGACGATCCGTTTGTGGGAAGAAGCAGGCGCTTCGGTGCTGCATCTGGAAGATCAGGCGGTGCCGAAGAAGTGCGGCCACTTTGCCGGCAAGCAGGTGATTCCGAAAGAGGAGATGCAGGCAAAATTGCGGGCCATGCTGGCCGCGCGAACCGATCCCGACTTCTTCGTGGTCGCGCGAACCGACGCGATTGCCGTGACGGGTCTGAACGATGCGATCGAGCGGCTCGCGGCCTACGCCGAAGCCGGCGCCGACGGTCTGTATGCGGACGCGCCGGAAAGTATCGAGCAGATGCAGGAAATGGTGCGCAGATTGAAGCCGCTCGGCAAGCCGATTCTGTTCAACATGGCACGCTCGGGCAAGAGTCCGTATCTGACGCTCGACCAGGTGTACAAGCTCGGCTTCGACTATGCGCTGTGCCCCATCGAACCGATGTTTGCGATGCACAAAGCGGTCAAGGAGATGATGGAAATCTTCATGCGCGAAGGCTCGACCGATTCAGTCGCGGACCGGATGACTTCCTTCGAGGATTTCAACCGCTTTGTCGGTCTCGACGAAGCGGTGGCCGAAGAGGCGTCGTTCAATGTTGTGGCCTCAACGCCTCGGAGTAAGGCCGACGCTGCCTGAAATGGGTTGAACTATCGGCAAGCGCGCTTCTGTCAGACCATTCACCACATCAACTGGACAGGCCCCCTCCACGGTGACGTGAAGGGGGCCTGTTTCCAATTGCGGACATCTCGCGCGTCCTACAGGTAGGTTCCGCTAATCCGTCCTTCGAAGATGGCGGTATTGATCGCAAAGTCGTCGACGTGCGCTTGCGAGCCGCCGTCGACAGTGACGACGACGGAACGGCCGCCGCGCAGAGTTTTCATCTGCGCGGCGGTGAGCGTCATTTCGTCATGTGTGTGATCCGCGGAGCGCGGCAGGTCTTTGACGACGAGTGAGGATTTCATGGTGTTACTCCTGAAGGTGGATGAGCGAGCACGGTGCGGTGCTCAGCCATTCTTCTGCAAGGGGTATGCCAAATTGCACGCGATGAGCGAGGAAATCATATGCGAGGCGGCAACGCAAGGCCAGCAAGGCAGAGACGCCATGCGTTCGCCGAACATGAAGCCCGGACAACGTGATATGCAACGGAAGTGTTCGGCGAGGCCCGACCAACCGCGTGCGGGTTGTCGGCTTGCGCCGCTCCACGGTTCGCGAAAGCAAACGGCACGCGTGGATAACGCGTGCCGCTGTTGTGAATATGCGGCGCGGGAACCGTGCGCGCTACGGTTTGCGCTGCATGGCCGCCCGTGCAATCGTCTGGTGCGCAGTGGGGAACCCGGGAGGGTATTCGACGACGCGTGCCGAAGCCGGCACCAGCGGCACGGCCCCATTCAGCCGCGCGCCGATACGAGCACCGCCGACGATAGCCGTCATTGCCTGCCGGTCGAGTTCGACGCTGTCGGTGAGATCCCTGATGATGAGCTTTGCCATAGTGACTCCAGGAAAGAAAGCGAGCGGCATGCCGGCGTGAATCGCCGGCTGCCGCCCGGGTGTGTCGTGAAATGTGCTGAGGTCTCCTCGCACAATCAGTATAGGAAATCTGTGCGCCGCTTGCCGGCCGGAGACGACCGGCCGGCCGTAGCGGGGCCCCCCGGCCCCCGCCACGTTGAGCGGTTACACGTTGGCGTAGTTGGCGCCCCAGAGCGACGGGCTGACGTTCAGGTGCAGCGGCACGAAGCCCGCGCCGATCACGCCGACGTTGTTGAGTGCGGCGACGTTGACGTATTGCATCTGGTTGAGGTTCTGGTTCACCGAGACATTGACGTTGGCAATGCCGCTGAGGCCGGCGACCGAAGGCAGGCCGGGCACGCTGCTGCCGGTGCCGCCGGCCACCGCCGACATGGCGCGGCGGTCGAGCTCGCGGGTGCCGGACAGATCGCGAATCATGAGGGGTGACATGGTGCTTCTCCAAAGGTGCGCGCAGGACGCGGGTAGGCGGCGGGAAGTGAGGCGCACCGGGAAGGCGGGCGCCTCGCCGCGTCGCGTATTACACGTGGATGTTGTTGCTCGTCGAGAGGTAGGGGTTGACCGTCGAGCTGATGCCGGAGGCAAAGGCGACGTTGTTGCCGTTGGCGTTCTGCAGGTTCAGCTCGTTGTTGATGAGCTGGGTGGCATCGACCTTCTTGCTGTTGTTCGGGGCGAAGACGGGGCTGAAGTTGTAGTAGGAGGTGGAGGGGCCGAAACCGCCGCGCACGGCGCTCATGGCTTTGCTGTCGAGTTGTTCGGTGATGGACAGGTCTTTGATGGTCAGCGTGTTCATGGTGAATCTCCTGGAGGTAAGGGTGAGGCTGTCGGGGTTGGTTGCGAGCAACTTGTCTGCTCGGGATTCACTAATGCACGGGCTGTGCCAGATTTATTCAAGGCTCCTGATAAAGTTTCAGGAAGCTCGCCGCATAAGGATTTCGAGGCATGGGACCGGCTTGGTGAAGACGTGATGCCGTGCGGGCGAGATGACCGGTTGACGGCTTGCACCCGACAGGCCACGGCACGCTGTTGGATATCTCACGACACCGGCTCACTGCGCGACCAGCGGGCCAATCCTGGTTTGCGAAAGCACGGACCTGGAGCTAGTATCGAAGCGGCACATGTAACTGATTACGACAGGTTCTCTATCGGCCGAAGAGGCTTGGGTCGCGTGCGATCCGGTCCAACGGCAGCGGCGGTGCTTCGCACAAATGGCTAGCCTTGCGCGTGTGATTCACGACTTTCAGAACGGCGAGCTGTCCCGTGACGAGTTCGTGGCTCAACTCGACAGCACGTTGACCACCGAAGGACTCGGCCCCACGCAGCTGCTGGACATGCTTGGCGCAGCACATCGCAAAGCGCCGCTACCCGACGATCTTTATGTGGAAGTGCGGCGGCGCATCGAGCAGTTGCGCGTCTCGAACGTGGCGGCGGGCGGCGAGGAAACCGGCATCCAGACCACGGTCGACATTCCGTCGCTGCGCCCAGCGAGCGTCGGCAGTGCAGGCAGTGCACCCAATGCGGCTGGCACCGGCGGCGCGGCGGCACACGACCAGATCAAAGGCACCGGCGATACGTTGAACAACCGTTTCGTGCTCGAAGAATGCCTTGGCGTCGGCGGCATGGGCACGGTGTACAAGGCGCTCGATCTGCGCAAGCTCGAAGCTTCGGATCGCAAGCCATACCTCGCGATCAAGGTGCTCAACGTCCAGTTCCGCGGCAACCCGAATTCGCTCGTCGCGTTACAGCGCGAGGCACGCAAGGCGCAGGTGCTCGCGCATCGCAACATCATCACGGTGTACGACTTCGACCGCGACGGGCCGATCGTTTATCTGACCATGGAGTATCTGTCCGGCAAACCGCTCAGCCAGTTGCTGCGCACGCCGGGCTATCAGGGCATGCCGGTGCGCGCGGCACTGCCGATCGTGCGCGGCATGAGCAGCGCGCTCGCTTATGCTCACGAACGCGGCTTCGTGCATTGCGACTTCAAGCCCGCCAACGTGTTTCTCACAACGAATGCCGAAGTGAAGGTGATCGATTTCGGCATCGCCCGCGTGTTTCAGCGTCCGGAAGAGGAGAGCGACGCGACCGTCTTCGATCCCGGCAGCCTCGGCGCGTTGACGCCCGCCTACGCCAGCCCGGAAATGATCGAGCACCGCGAACCGGACCCGCGCGACGATATCTACGCACTCGGCTGCATCACGTATGAACTGCTGACGGGGCATCATCCGTTCGACCGGTTGTCGGCCACGCAGGCCCGCAATGCTGATTTCAAGCCGCAGCGGCCCGCCAATCTCGACGCGAAACAATGGCGCGCGCTGCGTGCCGCGTTGTCGTTCGATCGCAATACGCGCATGCCGAGTGTGGAGCGCTTCATCGCCGAGTTCGATAACGAAGCCCGCGCGGAGAAATCCGGCACGCTGGCGAAGGTGGGGCTCGCGAGCTTCGCGGTGGTGTGCGCCGCGGCGGTCGGTGTATTCGCGTTCCGCTCGGCGCCGAACCGGCAGACCGAGCCGCAGACGGAGGCGGGCGCTTCGCAGAGTCCGGCGGAGCAGGCGGCTTCTTCGTCTTCGTCTTTGTCGTCTTCGGGTGAGGCGGTGTCGGCGCCGGTTGCGGCGCCTCCGGCAGGTCCTGTCGCGGTGGCGCCCGCTACGACTCCTGCGCCACCGCCCGCGCCCAAGCCCGCGCTGACTCTAGCCACCGTCACGTCCGCGCTAATGCAGGCGCCCTGTTCCGCACTGTCCGCTTCGGTGCAGGATCACTCGCTGACGGTGCGCGGTTACGTCTCGCAGCGTTACGGCGCGGCGCGTCTGAAGGACACGCTGGCGGCGCTGCCGGGCGTCGATACGGTGACACTTGCAGTCGAGCCGCTCGCCGACGACAAGTGCGACACCGTCAAGGCGCTCGCGCCCTACTGGATTGACAACATGCAGACCGGCCACGCTGCGGCCTTGCACGTGAGGCCGCCCAGCGGTCAATTGAGCGACGGCGATCCGCTGGTCGTCGACGTCGCCACGCCGGGCTATGACTCGTATGTGAACCTGGACTACTACCAGCTCGACGGCAGCGTCGTGCACATGGTGCCGAGCCCGCGCGCCAAGGACAATCAGGCGCCGCCGCATTACACCGCCACCATCGGCAGCGCCGGCGACTGGATCATCTCAAAGCCGTTCGGATCGGAGATGGTCGTGCTGCTGATTACGCCTGCGCCGCTATTCGACAAGCCGCGGCCCGAAAGCGAATCGCGCGCCGAATATCTGCGCGCGCTGGACACGCGGCTCACACAGATCGGCAGCAAATATGGCCGCGATCATATCGTCGCCGATTTCGCGCCGATTACGACAAAGCCACGCTCGCCTTGAGCATGGAGCGTGGAGAGCGTCGGCGTGGTTTGCCGGTCTGCCGTGAATCGGCGGCAGATCCGACAAGCCACCCACGTCACTTGAGATCCTTGACGACCCGAAAGCCGTCTTGCGACTGGCGCACGCCCGAGCTGTACTTGAAGCGTGTCGCGCTGAGCATATAGCCGCCGCCTTCTCGCCACGAACCGCCGCGAATCACGCGCATGTCGCAGCCTGGGTTGTCCCACGCGTGGCCATCGGCGGGGGCGCCCTGGTAGGAGTTGTGCCAACAGTCGGCGGTCCATTCCCAGACGCTGCCATTCATGTCGTACAGGCCGAGCGGATTTGGTGCGAACGAGCCGGCCGCCTCAGGTCCTTCCTTGTGCCACGGGTCGCCGCAGTCCTTGCAATTGGCGTTGCCCTTGCGCATCTGGTCGCCCCACCAGTAGGCGGTCGTGGTGCCGCCGCGATCCGCGTATTCCCATTCCGCTTCGGTGGGCAGGCGGTACGGTTTGCCGGTGGTCCTGCTCAACCATTTCACGTATTGCTGCGCGTCGTCCCAACTGAGGTCGCGCGCCGGCGCGGCTTTGCTAGTGTTGCTTTCGGGTGTGAGCTTCTGGCAGGCATTGGCGGCGACGCACGAGTTCCACTGATCGACCGTCACTTCGTACTTGCCGATCGCGAACGGCGCGCCGATGGTCACGTGATGAACGGGCTTTTCGGAAGGATCGTCGGTACTGCTGCCCATCGAGAAAGAACCGGCGGGCACGGCGATCATGATCGGACAGGTGGCGCAATCACGGCTTTCACCGGCAACCGGCGCATGCGTGACGGGCTTTTGCGCGACTGTCGCCGCAGGTGGCGTGGCCAGCGCGGGAGCGCTTGCGGTGGGTTTGGGCGGCGGCACACTGGGAGGCGGCGCTGGCCGCGCGGCTTGCGGAGCCGGTGCAACTGACGGCGCAGCAGGCGTGGCCGCGGACGGTGCATTCGACGTCGCTGCTGCGCGTAAGCGGTCGATGCGCGCATGAGCGAGCGTGGCGAAGCGGCCGTTCGGATAGGCCTTCAGATACGCCTCATAGTCGGCCGGGTAATTGCTGTCCTTGATCGAATTCCAGAACGTGATTTCGTATTGTTCGCTGCTGTCTTTCGGCAAAATACCTCTGCTATGCAGCGTGACCACGGGATCGTCACGAATGGCGGACGTCGCATCGGCCGTCAGCAAGGTCTGCGGAAGCGATGAAGCAAGCCAGGGCGTTTGCTCACCACCAGTCACGTCGCGCACCTGCGCCGCGACGCGTTGCAACAGATCCGCCAAGGCTTGCGACGGAGCGCTGTCGAGCGCGTGCAGCCATGCATTCGTGTAGACGCCATGACGCGCGCCGTCCGCTGCAAAACCGCCGGGTGCGGTTGCGTATGCAACCACCGTATTGCCTGGAAGCGCAGACGTATTGCCGGTCACGTCCGCCGAGAACGGATTGTTCAGACACGTATCGAGAATCACGAGATTGAGTTGACCGTCACGCGGCGCGCGCATTGCCTGCAATACGGCGTTCAGATCGACGCCATTGCTTACCGCCGCAGCTGGCGAGCGAGCGTCGAGTCCTGCGGGGATGAGCAATGTTTGCGGGCCGATCCGCATGCCGTGTCCCGCGAAATAAAAGAGGCCGACACCGCCGCGCCGCAAGCGCGCATGGAATTCGCCGATGACTTGCCGCATCTGCTGCGGCGTCGCATTCGTGCGCATGATGACCTCGAAGCCGAGCGTTTGCAGCCTGTCACGCATGGCTTCGGCATCGCGCGGGGCGTTCTCGCGCAGTGCATCCACTTGCAAGTCATTGCGGTCCCTGCGATCCGCACCATACGCGCCATTACCGATCACCAGCGCGATACGTGGAGAAGGCAGCTTGCCCCGCTGTGGCGCGAACGGGGTGAGCGGCACAGCGTCCATCTTCTCCGCGCTCGCGCCTCGCTCGGCACTGTCACGTTGCGGCGCCGCATCCGCACTGCCCCAATGCGCCTGAATCGCCCCGGCCATGCACACCAGCATGAATATTCGCCACATCTTCACATCCTGTTTGTTCCGGACAGAACATAGGCAATCGAGCACCGCGCCACTCGCAGCAGTTGCTGGAGTCAATCGCGCGAAGCATCGACGCCGCTATCGACCATCCATCTGCAACCTCTTAATAACGATAGCACGCGCTTTGCGCGTCACAACTGTCGGCGTGCCCCGAATGCGTCATACGGTTAACGAGCGTGGCGTATCTTTTTGGCAAGTTACGACCTAAGCTAATTCACAAAGTGAGGCGGCGCGTCGTTTTAACTAGGGCGGCCGTCCAACCGCGCGAGCGCCCGCGATATCCAGCCGGAACGCCCGGCCTGCCTCGTGCAGCCGGGGTGGCCATGACCATTCTTCGGGAGAGTGCGCTATGCGAAGAAGAACCGTTACCCCCGTTGTTCTCGATGTGCGTCATGAATCGAATGCGCATCGCGAGGCACGGCGCAAGGCGTTGCGCGCGACGCTCTTCCTCGTGTTCGGCAACATGTTGCCGAGCGCCTTCGCGCTCGCCGATCAAACGGCTTCGCCGCCGGGTGCCGAGGAGTACATCATCTGGCCGCCGGACGGCGCCGTGATTCACGGTGGCAAGCTGTGGGTGCGCATGGGGCTACGGAACATGGGCGTGTGCCCGAAGGGTGTCGTGTTCCCGAACTCCGGCCATCACCATCTGTTGATCGACACCGACCTGCCGGCGCTCGATCAGGAAATCCCGTCAGATCGCAATCACCTGCACTTCGGCGCGGGCGAGACGGACGCGCGTATCGAATTGCCACCGGGCAAGCACACGCTGCAACTGATTCTCGGCGATCACAACCATGTGCCGCATGTGCCGCCCGTGTATTCGAAAAAGATCACCATCACCGTGCTAAAAGACTAGCGCGATCCGTTCGTTCAAAGCGGGTCCGTGAGAACGGAGAGACCTTCATGTACAAGATCATCGCGGTCGCGGCACTCGCCATGTCGGCGGCTTTGGCTTCGCCGAATGTCGCCATTGCGGGTACGACGCCGGCACCGGCCGGCGCCTATGCGTATATCGGCTATCCCAACGACGGCCAGGTCGTACCGGCCAACAAGCCGTTCAAGGTGTGGTTCGGCCTGCGGTACATGGGTGTGGCGCCCAAAGGCGTCAAGTATCCGAATACCGGCCACCATCATCTGCTGATCGACACTGATTTGCCGCCAATGGATCAGGAGATTCCGTCCGATCGCAATCATCTGCATTTCGGTGCGGGCGAAACGGAGACCATGATTCAACTCCCGCCAGGCAAGCACACGTTGCAACTGTTGATGGGCGACGACATGCATGTCCCTCACAATCCGCCGGTGTACTCGAAGAAGATCACCGTCATTGCGCGATGACGCAACGCGCGGCGTGACGCCCCAGCGTCCCGGTGTTACGCCGCAACCAACAGCTCCGCGCGAATTGTTGGCTGAGATCCACCATCTTCCGCGCGGCGTTTGACCGCTCTGCTTCAGATTCGTCCGCGCACCAACCGCGCAACCCTTTATCTACAGCGTTCCGGAAAATTTCTTAGGATCGGAAAGCAACTCTGGCACAGCCCATGCATTAGTGACAGTCGAGCAGACAAGTTGCTCGAACCCAACCGCAAACTGTGCAGTATTCCCTTCCAGGAGATTTACCATGAACACGCTGACCATCAAAGACCTGTCCATCACCGAACAACTCGACAGCAAGGCCATGAGCGCCGTGCGCGGCGGCACCGGCTTCTATCCGTCGTCGTCGTACTTCAACTTCATGCCGGTGTACGCGCCGAACAACAGCAAGACCGTCAACGCCACCCAACTGATCAACACGCAGATGGACATCCAGAACGCCAACGGCAACAACGCAGCGTTCGTCGCTGGCGTCACGACCACGATCGATCCGCACGTGAACGCAAGCAACAACATCAGCGTGCACTAAACGGCACAGGCCGCCGCGGAGGCCCTGGCGCCTCCGCGGGCTCCAGACGGCCCGCTCCTCAAAAAGATTTCACAGCCAATCGTTCTTTCCACGCGACCCCCGCGTCACCGCCCGATTCCCGCGCCGATCTTCCCGCATTGCTTCGATGGTGAAGCTGCGCAGGAGATGCTTTACTTGAAGGTTGAAGGGCGCGTTCTGCTCGTGCAATGAAGTGGGCGTCATCGGAGACACATCGTGTCAGCGTTGCTTTCATCAGTTCGTCAGCGCATGTTCCGCAAGACCTCGGCGCTGCGCTGCGTTTGGGCGGTAACTGCGTGCGTGCTTTCGCTGTCGGCCTGCATCGATGTCAGCATGCCCGACTACAAGCGCCCCGACACACCGGCCAAGGCGTCCTGGTCGGATCAGAAGGGCGCACCCGTATCCGCTGCCGCGACGATCGAACCCGACTGGTGGAAAGGCTTCCACGATCCCTATCTCGACACGCTGATCGCCAGGGCGATTGCCGGCAACTTCGATATCAAGGTACTGGCCGCGCGTATCGACGTGGCCGGCACGCAGATCGGCGAAGCCAAAGCCGGCGCCTTGCCGACCATGGATCTCGGTGCGGGCGCCGATTTCGAAAAGACCACGCACCAAACCTTCGCCAAGCAGTACAACGTCGCGACGCAGGTGAACTGGGATATCGATATCTGGGGCAAAGTCGAAAAAGGCGTGCAGGCGCAAAAGGCGGAATTCCACGCCAGCGAGGCCGACTGGCGCGCCGGCTACCTCGAACTGGTATCGAATGTTTCCAGCACCTATTTCCAGATTCTTCAATTCGACGACCAGATCGAGCAGCAGCAGAAAACGCTCGAAACGAACCGCCAGATCCTCACGATTTACGACGGCCAGCGCCGCAACGGCCTCGTGCCGCAAACGCAGGTATTGCGCCAGCAGGCGGAGATCAACCGCCTGACCAATCAGTTGCTCGATCTGCGCCGTTCGCGCGCGCTCGCTAACAACGCACTTTGCACGCTGATCGGCGTGCCGGCGGGAGAGTTCCAGATGGCCAAGGGGCATTTGCAGCAGCGCGTGCAACTGCCGCCCGTGCCGGACGGCCTGCCGGCGCAACTGCTTGCGCGGCGTCCCGACGTGGTGGCCGCCGAGTTCAGAGTGCTCGAAGCCTACGACCTGGTCGGCCAGGCCAAGCTCGCACAACTGCCGAGTATCAGCCTGACCGGGCACGGCGGCACAGCGAGTTTTGCACTGACCGACCTGCTGAAGTCGTTCACATACGGCTTCATGCCCAGCATCAACATTCCGCTGCTCGATCCCGGCGTGCGGGCGCATGTGAAAGTCACGCAAGCGCAATCTACGGTTGCCGAACAGCAATATCGCGTGGCGGTGATGGGCGCGTTCGAGGAAGTGGAAAACGCGCTGGTCAATGTGAATTCGCACAAGGAACAGCGCGTGGAGTTGCAGCAGGAGGTGTCGCGGCTGCAAATCGTGGCGGACCAGATCCAGTCGCAATTGCGGCTCGGCGTGGTGTCTCAGCTGGAGGTCTTCGAAACCGAGCGGACCTTGCTGGAGGCGCAGCAGGAACTGCTCGCCAACCATCAGCAGATTCTGTCCGACACGGTGCTGCTTTACAAAGCACTGGGCGGCGGCTGGCCGAGCGTGGATGTGCAGGCACAAGTAAAGGAACACTGAGCTAATCCGTAACGTGGCGCGCAGCAGGGGGTATTTCGGCTGTATCTGACGCACTCGTTGCCTTCATAACTGACAATCGAAAAATTGACACTCGCCATGTGTGACTTACAATCTTTAAGGAGCCCGCTCATGCACGGCTCACTCGAACCATATCTTTCCGCCGTAGTCCTTCGTCCCGTTTCCGTTGCGCACCCAGCGCAACGGGTAAACGCTTAGTGATCCAGATAAAATGGCCGCCGGCGAAGCTCCGATTGCTGAGATGCGCGCGACTGAAGGCGCTGCGTTCGACGTGGTGTTGTCGCCGGCTGCGTCCGCGCAACGTCCTGCGCTCGACGCGATCAGGATCGTCGACAACCTGTTCGCAATCGGGCGCAGCGAGGCACCATTTACCGACTATCCGGCGGAACGGATTGCGCGCCTGTCGCGCCGTCATGCGCGGATTTTCATGGAACATGGCGCGGTGTACGTGGCAGACCTCGGCAGTAAGAACGGCACGACGGTGAATGGCGTCGCGGTGCGGCAAACACCGGCACGCGTGCGCGCCGGCGATGAACTGTGCTTTGGCGACGAGCTCTGCTACCGGGTGAGCATCGAGCCGCGCGCGCGTATCGTCGCGGCCGCCGGTTCGGCCGTCGCGCCGGGACTGCTGCTGGTGCCGCAGCGGGACGATCTCGGCCTGCAACTCATCGAGGTGCAGGCGTTTCCGTTTCTCGTCAGCAAATCGGACGACGTCTTTTCGCGCTACAAGGACCGCTATCCGCATCAGGTCAATTACATTTCGCGGCGACACGCGCATATCTTTCTGAAGGGCGGCGAGCTCTACGTCGAAGATCTCGGCAGCACCAACGGCACATTCGTCGGCGGAAAGCGGCTGGACGAATCCGCGTTGCCGCTCGTAGAGGGAGACGTCGTTGCATTTGGCGGAGATCACTTCGTCTACAGGGTGACGCTGCAGAAGACCCCTGAAGTCGAGCCCACCGTGACCCAGCTATTCCTCAATCCGGCCGCCGCTGAAGCTGCCGATCCTGACAAGACCACCTTCGTCGGCGCCGCGCATTCTTTCCTCGACATCTTTTGCGTCGATCCAGGCCTGCAGCGTGAAGACGAAGTCAACGAGGCGGCGCAGCCTATTTCCGCGCATGGGAAACGCGATACGCCGACGGGTACGGAAAAGGGAGCGAACGGAACGAACGGTGCGAATGGTGCGAACGGAGCCGCCCATGCGGGAGCGGCGAAACGCAGGCCGCAACGTTGGCGTTTGCTCGCGGGTGAACTCGGCAAGGCCTTTGCGATCGGCGATCGCGCGAGCGTGCGGCGCATCGCGATTTGGGGCGGCGTCGGCTTGGTGGCGCTGATTGCGATTGCATCGACGCTATATATGCGCGGTTCGTCGGAGCGCGAGTTGAAGAACCTGCTGGCCAACGGCGATTACAGCAGCGCGGTGACCACGGCAACGGGCTATCTGGCGAGCCATCCCGCGGACACGAAAGTCAGCGCGCTAGCGAGTGAGGCGCTGTTGAAGGCGAAACTCCCCAACTGGCTGAACGTGCTGGAAAAGGCGCAGTTCGATCAGGCCGACGCACTGCTCAACGAAATGAAGTCATTGAGCGCGAACAATGCGGATGCGGCGTCGCTGATTAGTGAATTGCAATGGGTCGGCGATCTGGAGCGCTTCGTGGCGGGACGCGGTGGCATGGATGCGCCGATTCGCATGTACACGGACGAGGGCACGATCGGCAACCTCCTGCAACGCTGGGAAGACGACGCGAAGAGTCACCAGCGCGCGCTCGACCGTATCGCTTCTTATGTACCCGTATTCGCCGACCCTTATGCGCAGGCGCTGAGCCATCTGCGCAAACTCGAAAGCGACGATTCGGTCTACCTCGCCGCGATCGATCGCCTGAACGGGACGATTCGCACCGAACTGGCGCGCGACAAACCCGACGCGCTGCCACCCGTGCTCGACGATTACGCGCAGCGCTACCCGCGTCTCGCGGGCATTGACCGGGTGCGTCAGGATTTGCGCCAATACACGGACTTGCTGAATGCCGCGCTGAGCCGGCAATTGGCACCGTTGGTCGCCATGCTGAAATCGGCGCATTTCGGCACGCCGCCTTTTCAGGCGCAGTTTCAACAAATGGCGGCCAGCCGTTTGCCTTCCCCTGACGTGATTGCGCGCCATGACGCGGTGACGGCGGCATGGCAGCACGGCGACTCACAGCAGGCGCTGGCCGGTTTGCAGGCCATGCCCGCCGGGCCGTGGTCCGATGTGCTCACCGCCGAGCTGGCGCACAAGAAAGCCCTGCTCGATCAATACGCGAACCTGCAAAAGACGCGCGCCGACAAGGATTACGACCAGCGCCTGCTGTCGTTCTACGCGAGCCTCGATCCTGCAACGGACGTGTGGTTTTTGCAGTCGATCCAGAAAGACGTAGCCGCGTTGCACGACAAGGCACTGGCGCGTGCGCAGGATCTGCTGTTGCGCGCGCAGAGCCTGTGGAAACAATATCGCGCGGGCGGATCGATCGGCGGAACGCAACGTCTCGAAGCCGGTATTTCGCCGGGATTTCGCAGCGAGGCGCGTCTGCTTTCCGATGCGCAAACGTCGGCGCAACAGGGCATGCGTATTTACACGCAACTGAAGGCCGATCATCCCGCCGACTTCGACCGTCTGCTTGCGGATATCGAAGCCGAAGCGAATTTGCAGCGCCGTTCGCTGACGGAACTGCGCATGGTGCTGGATCCGGGACTTCTGAAAGCGAAGCTGGCGTTGATCGGAGGCGAGCAGAGTGAAGCGCGACAGTCACCCTAGACCGTTGTCGGAGGCGCTGGAAGATCACAGCGTCGAGGGCATTGCGATTCTCACGGCGGAGCCCGTGCGGATTGCGCGCGCGCTGATCTGGGCGATGGTCGCGCTGGTCGTGGTGGGACTGCTGTGGTCGTTCGTGGGGCGTGCGGATGTGATCGTTAGCGCGCAAGGCACCCTGTCGCCGGAATCGGAGGTGCGCCGGATCTACGCGCCGATCGACGGCGAGCTTGCCGATCTGTATATCGCCGAGGGGCAACCCGTATCGAAGGGCGACGTGCTGGCGCGGTTGAACGCGCGCGGTGCAATCGAGGCCGCCAGCAACGCGTTGCAAGCGCAACTCAAACTGGAAGACGCCGAGCGCGACTGGAAGCAGTTCCCTGAGAAGAAAGCGCTGATGGAGCGTAAAGCGGCCGCGCTCAAGGCGCAGATGGAGGTGGAAGCACACCAGCACGAAAATCGCGTCTCCGAAGGCACGACCAAACTCGCGGAAGGGCAGAAGGCCGAACTCGACGAAGCGCGCAGCGTGCTCGACAATGCCCGGCGCACGCGTGAAGCGGCGCGCCAGGAATTGGACCGCTACTCGCGGCTGTTCGCGCAGCCGGGCGGAGGCGGTATTGCCGAATTGCAGGTGGAGCAGAAACGCACTGCGGCGATGGAAGCGGATAACGCGTACCGTGTCGCGCAATCAAAACTCGCGGAGCTGGATTTCCGCCTGAGCCATGAATACGCACAGGCGAATGCGCAACTGGAAACCAGTGGCCAGCAGACCACCGACCTGCAGCTTCAATACGATTCGGCGGTGCGCGACATTACCGACGCGGAAGACAAGTTGCGCCTGCAACTGCAAAGTGCGCGGCTGGTGTCCGAGGCGGCCGCGCGGATTCGCTTCGAGAACATCGACAAGGATAATTTTCTGCTGATCCTCGCGCCGGTCTCGGGCGTCATTACCGACGTGACCTCGACGCAGCGCGGCGACAAGATTCAGGCGAACGCGCCGCTCGGCGGCATTGCGCCGAAAGACGCACGGCCCGTGCTGAAAATAGAAATTGCCGAACACGATCGCGCTTTTTTGCACGAAGGCTTGCCCGTCAAGCTGAAGTTCAACGCCTTTCCCTATCAGCGCTATGGGCTGATCAACGGCACGCTGGCCTATATTTCCCCGGCCACCAAGCCGTCGTCGACGGACAAGCAGCCGGTCTACGAAGGCCGCGTCACGCTCGACAAGGATTACTACCAGATTGCCGACACGCGCTATCCGTTGCGCTACGGCATGACGGCAAGCGCCGAGATCGTGGTGCGCGAGCGCCGCCTGATCGACCTGGGTCTCGATCCGTTCAGGCAGGTAGCGGGTTGACCGCGCGGATCACACGTCAATTAAAGGAGCGGATGAAATGACCGCGATAGTGCGAATCGATGACGAAGTCGTGGACGTGAGCGAGTTCATTCGCCTTCTGAAACTGACCGGCCAGTTCGAAAGCCTGATCGAGCAGATCGTGCGCGACAAGCTCACGGTTCACGCGGCGAAGAAGCAGGGCATAACCGTGAGCGCCGACGAAATCCAGCAACGCGCCGATCAATTCCGCCGCGTGCGCGGCTTGCATCGCGCGACGGATATGAATCAGTACCTCGACGCGCTCAACGTCAGTCTCGACGAGTTCGAGGCTTTCATTACCGACGGACTGTATCAGGAGAAGATGCTCGACGAGATCGGCAACGAGGCCGCTATCAAGGATTACTTCGCGCTGAATTCGCCGAAATTCGACGCGATCGAGGTGAGCCATATCGTGCTCGACAGCGAGGGCAAGGCGAAGGAAATGATTTCGTATCTGCACGACGATCCCGACAGTTTTGCCGACATGGCGCGCGAGCACTCGATTGCGGATACGCGCGAGGCGGGCGGCGTGATCGGCAAGGTGCTGCGAGGCTCATTGAAGCCGGATATCGAAGCGAAGATTTTCAACGCGGCTGTGGGCGACCTGCTGGGGCCGTTTCCATCGGCGGATCGCTCGTGCTTCGAGATTTTCGCCGTCACGGCCAAATATCCCGCGACGCTGGACGCCGACGTGGCCGCCGAAGTCAGGCGGCTGTTGCGCGAAAGCTGGCTGATCGCACGTGCGCAGGAACACGTGATCGAAGCGCGCTAGTCCGTTCGCGCCCTGCATGCCGCATTGAAACAACGCCACGACACGCCGATTCGAGGTCCGCAAGCACATGGATGCACCCCAGACCGCGCCCTCCGCAGCCGAGTTTCTGACCTCGGTGGAGATCCTTTCGCCATTTTCGCGCGACGAGATCGAGCGTCTTGCCGAATATGCGCAAGCGCGCTTCTATTCCTTCGGCGAAACGGTCTGCTCCGCGGGCGAGACGGCCGACGGGCTATACGTGGTTCGCTCGGGTTCCGTGCGGATTTTCACGGAGGAGCACGGCAAGGAAACCAGCATGGGGGTGCGCAAATCCGGCGAGATCTTTGCCGATATCGCGATGCTGCGCGCCTATGTTCACGAAGCGTCGGTGCGGGCGTCGGCGAAAACCGAGTTGCTGTTCATTCCGCGTGCCGCGATCGAGCCGGTGATCGCCGGCAATCAGGCCGCGCTGGCGTTCGTCGCCAGTTATGTGGCAATCAACTCCGCGGGCGGTTTCGTCGCGCAACTGTTCGATCTGCGTGGCAAGCTGAACAAGGCGGAACTCGAAGAGTATGTGCGCAGCGTCGGTGTGAAGCGGGTCGCAGCCGGCAAGGAGATTCTCAAGCAGGATGGACGCGAGGACCGGCGGTTGTATGTGGTGCGGCAGGGCCAAGTGCGTATTGTCCGGCACGAGGAAGGTCGTGACTACACGCTCGCCACGCTCGGCGAAGGCGAGATATTCGGCGAGAAAGCTTGCCTGATGCGCCAGGAGCAGATGGCCTCGGCTGTCGCGACGACCGATACGCGGCTACTGGTGATTCCTGAGCGCACGGTCCACTTCATTCTCGAACGCAATCCGAAGTTGCGCGAAGTACTCGACGAGCGGATTCGTTACGGCGACCGCGAATTGCAGCGGCAAAAGCGGCTCGAACAGCGGCGCAAGCTGCCGCTCATGCTCGATCTGCAGACCAAACCCGAGTTTGGCGAGAAGGTGATCAAACGCTTCGCGCTGGTCGAACAGGCCGAGGAAATGGACTGCGGCGCGGCATGTCTTGCGATGATATGCCGCCACTACAGCATTCCGATGACGCTCGGCAAATTGCGCGAACTCGCCAACGTCACCACTCAGGGCGCCACGCTCGACAGTCTCGCGCGTGCGGGCGAGTCGCTTGGCTTCACAGCGCGCGGCGTGCAATGCACGTTCGATTCGTTGCGCGGCTTCGACCTGCCGTTCATCGTGCACTGGGAGGGCTACCACTATGTCGTGGTGTATGGGCTTTCAAAAGATTATGTGTGGGTCGCGGACCCGGCGGTCGGCTTCAGGAAGATGACCGTCGAAGATTTCGAGCGCGGCTGGAGCGGCACCTGTCTGCTGTTTGCCGGCGGCCCGAATCTGCTGCAAATGTCCGCCGCGCGTTCGCCGTGGATCCGCTTTGTCGGCTACCTCACGCCGTACAAGAAGATTCTCGGCCACCTGTTTCTCGCCACCTTCGTGATTCAGGTATTGGGCGTGATTCCGCCGCTGATTATCCAGAACATTCTGGACGGCGTGATCGTGCATCAGAATGTCAGCCTGCTGCATCTGCTGATTGGCGGCTTGATTATCGCCAATGTCTTTTCGCAGTTGATGTCGTCGATTCGCGCCTATCTGGCCAATTTCATGGTGCGCAATATGGACTTCGCGATGATGTCGCAGTTCTTCAGGCACACCCTGTCGCTGCCATTCTCGTTTTTCGCCAAGCGCAAGACCGGCGACATTTTCGCGCGCTTCCAGGAGAACCAGACGATCCGCGCTTTCCTGACCGAATCCACAGTCACCACGGCGCTGAACCTGCTGATGGTGTTCATCTACTTCACGATCATGTTCGTCTACAACGTGAAGATGACGCTGGTGTTGATTGCGTTCGTCATTCCGATCATGGCGCTGACCGCGATCGCCACGCCTAAGATCAAAGGCTATGCGCGCGAAGTGTTCACCGCGTCGACCGAATCGAAGTCGTTTCTGATGGAAGCGCTCGCAGGTGTCGAGACCATCAAGGGCATGGGTATCGAGCGGCCGGTGCGTTTGCGTTGGGAGAAGAAGTACGCGAAGGCGCTCGAAGTGCAATATCGCGCGCATGCGTTCAACATTCTCGTGGGACTCGGCAGTCAGTTGCTGAATGCCGCGACCACGATTGCGATTCTCTGGGTCGGCGCGAATCTCGTGCTGGCGCGCGAAATGACGATCGGCCAGTTGATCGCGTTCAACGCGTTCATGGGCAGCGTACTGGGTCCGTTGATGGGCCTGGTCGGCTTGTGGAGCATGCTGAATGATGCCGGCGTGGCAATGGAACGCCTTGGCGATGTACTCGATATCGAACCCGAGCAGAAGCCTCAGGATCTGCCTTCGCGTGTGATGCTGCCAGAACTCCAGGGCGAAATCAGTCTGAGCGGCGTTTATTTCCGCTACGGCGAAAACGACTCGTCGTACGTGCTCGAAAACATCAGCTTCGATATCAAGCCGGGTGAACTGGTGGCGATAGTCGGGCGCAGCGGTTCGGGCAAGACCACGCTCGCCAAGTTGCTGGTCGGCTTCTACACGCCAACCGAGGGCAAGATGACGATAGACGGTTACGATCTCGGCGTGGTCGATAAAGCCTATTACCGCGCGCAGATCGGCTATGTGATGCAGAGCAACCTGCTGTTTTCCGGCACGATTGCCGAGAATATCGCGAGCGGAGACGATGCGCCCGATCGGCGCCGCATCGAGGAAGTGGCGAAGATGGCCGACGCACACGCGTTCATCAGCAAGATGCCGCTCGGCTATGAGCAGATTGTCGGTGAGCGCGGAATCGGTTTGTCGGGCGGGCAGATCCAGCGGTTGTGCATTGCGCGGGCGCTGTATCACGATCCGCGGCTGCTGGTATTCGACGAAGCGACTTCGGCACTGGACTCGCAATCGGAAAGCAATATTCTCGGCAATATGCACGACATCCTGAAAGGCCGCACGGCGGTGATCATCGCGCATAGACTCAGCACGATCATGCGTGCGGACAAGATTCTCGTGCTGTACGAAGGAGCGATTGTGGAACAGGGCCGTCACGAAGAGCTGATTCAGCGCGGCGGTATGTATTACCAGTTGGTCCAGAAACAGTTGAGTGCGTGATGATGAAGATACTCGACCAGATTGAAGAGGCCAGTCCCGCAATTTCGTATGCGGGGCTGATCGAGCGGATCGAGATTTTGCGCTCCACGTTGCGCTGGTCGTCGCGGCTGGAGCGCGCGGACATCGACAAACTACTCCGGCAAGCCACCTCGCTACGCGACGAGGTGATGCAACTGTCGCACAAGGAACGTTTCGTGCAAGCGGCAGTGGCCGCCGAGCCCCAGGAGCGTGTCGATCAATCGCGCGGCGCGCGGCGCAAAGCGCTACTCGAACGCAGCTTCATTTTCGAGGGGACTTTCGGCGACAATCCGCGTTTGCTCGAATCGCTCGAAATCGCCGAGAAAGCGGCGCCGACCGATCTACCCGTGCTGATCGACGGCGAAAGCGGCACCGGCAAGGAGCTGATGGCGAAGGTGATTCACGCCAACGGCTCGCGCGCCGACAAACCGTTTATTTCCGTGAACTGCGGCGCGATTCCCGACAATCTGCTGGAGTCGGAACTGTTCGGACATCGCAAAGGCGCGTTCACGGGGGCTTCGAGCGACCGCAAGGGGAAATTCGAAAGCGCGCATACGGGTACCATTTTTCTCGACGAGATCGGCGAATTGCCGCTCGCCGGCCAGGTGAAGCTGCTGCGCGTGCTGGAAGCGCATGAGATTCAGCGCGTCGGCTCCGATGAAACAATCGCGGTGGATACGCGCATCGTCGCGGCGACCAACCGCAATCTGCGGCAACTCAGCGAAGAGGGCAAGTTTCGCGAGGATCTGTTCTACCGGCTCAGCGTGATTCATGTCACGCTGCCGCCGCTGCGCGAGCGTCGCGATGAAATCCCATTGCTGATTGCGTGGTTCGGCGATGAAGCCGCCGGTACGTTGAAGCGCAGGCCCGTGCGAATGACGCCGCGTCTGCGGGACTTTCTGCTCAACTATGCGTATCCGGGCAATATCCGCGAACTGCGCAACGTGATGTATCGCGTGTCGTGTCTGGCCGGCGATATGGCCGATATCGATCACTTGCCGCTGGACATGCGACCGGCGGCGCCCGGAGCGGCGTCGTCGTTTAACGCCGCGACTGCCACGGGGCAGGAACCAATCAGCGTGACGAACCTGATGTCGTTGAGCGACGCCAAGCGTGCCGCCAGCGACGACGCCGAAAAAGCCTTTCTCGAGCGCGGCCTTCGCGAAGTGAGCGGCACGGTCGCGGAACTGGCTCGCCGTATCGACATGAACCGTTCGCATCTGCAGATGCTGCTGAAGAAGCATGGTCTGCATTCAAAGGATTTCCGCAACCGCAATCAGCCGGCCGCGAACAGGAACGGCGCGGACGACCATGACGACGAAGAAGGCGAGACGTAAGCCCGCAGCGCGACGAAGATGCGCTCAGGGGGCCGGGTTAAGCAGGGTTTTGTCCGATGCGTTGGGATCTTCTGCGCGCACGACCACGGCGGTGATGTTGTCGCGACCGCCGCGCGCGAGCGCCAGGTCGACGAGCTCTTCAGAGGCGTTCGCGCTCGCCGCCTTGCTCAGCACGGCGAGCATGTCTTCTTCGCTGACCTCGTTGCTCAGGCCGTCGCTGCAGAGAAGGAAGACGTCGCCGTCCACGACTTCGATGGCATCGTCGTCGAGTTCGAGCACGTCTGTCGCGCCTACAGCGCGCGTAATCATGTGCTGCGCCGGATGATGCCGTGCCTCTTCCTCGGAGATCACGCCGAGCGACTTGAGCGCTTCGACCTGACTGTGATCGCGTGTGAGCTGCCGCAAGCTGCCTTCGCGCAGCAGATACAGGCGACTGTCGCCGGCCCACACATAGCCGCAGAAGCGGTCGCAGGCGAGCAGCACGACGACCGTACTGCCGATACGCTGCACCTGGCGTCGCGCGGCTTCTTCCCGCAGTTGACGATTGGCGCTTTGCAGGCGCGCGCGCGCGTCGGCGACGAAGGCTTTCATGCTGACCGGCGAGGTGAGCCGGGCGAGTGCATCGATCACCAGACGGCTCGCCAGATCGCCGACCGCGTGCCCGCCCATGCCGTCGGCGACGGCCCAGCGTCCGAGCTCGGACTGGTCGAGGCAGGCATCTTCGTTGATTTCGCGGACGCGTCCGGCGTCGGAACGCGCGGACGACGTCCAGCGAAATTGGCTGGCACAGGTCACAACGTTTACACCGTATCGTTTCTGCTGCGTGCGTCGGGGGAGACACTGATGTTCGAGTTCGCGCCGGCGTTGCGTACGTCGATCGACTGGAACGTGTTGATCATCTGGTTAGCATAGAAGTTGTTGGTCACGTCGTACAGGTTCACGACGGGTCCAATGCTCGGCGTATTGCGTACATAAGGCTGGATCCAGCCGTATACCCACGGTGCGCCGCCGCCACCGCGAATCGCTGTCATCGCTTTACGGTCTAGCGCGAGGTTCAGCGAGAGGTCGTTCACTGTGATAGAAGCCATGTCGTTCTCCGGTTGGCCGCGTGTAACGCGCGCGGTGACGCGCGGTTTGAATGAGTCTGGGCGAAATGGTGCAAGTGCCATGCCAATTCGCGGACGATTCACGCGGTTTGCCGTAACGCCTTGATTGCCGGGCGATTCCGCGTGCTTGCATATCCCGCGCAAGGTGAGGCGCGTAGTCATGGGTCGGCTGGCGCCCAACAAGCTCGGGATTGAACCGATACTGCGCCCAACACATCGAGGCGTTTCACCCGTCCTCATTAATCGACGCGCTTCCACCCCGCGCAGCCGTGACGAATGAGCGCCCTACGCCAACACTTTGGGCGAAATTCTGTCGGCTGGCAACGGACACTCGTCGCATCCGCAACGATCCGATTTCCCGCGAAACCCTTTAAATAAAGGCTTTCGCGCGCATGGCCCGGATGATGCAAATAACCTCGCAACAGTGTTGGAAATCGAAGCGAGGCCAGCCATGAACACGAACCCTCTTCAGACGAGCAGCGAAAGCAGCGAAGACCGCCGCGACGCCGCGTCCACCATCGACCTGCCGGTCGGCGCGCATCTCGTCACGCAACGTCGCGGTTACGAACACCACGGTATCTATGTGGGCAATGGTCGCGTGGTTCATTACGCGGGCTTTGCGAGCTCAGCGCATCGCGGCCCGGTTGAGGAAGTGGAACTGGAACAATTCGCCGCCGGCCACCCGCTGTCGATCCGTTCGACTCCGTCCGCCCGCTACGTCGGCGACGAAGCCGTACGGCGCGCGCGCTCCCGTCTCGGCGAAAACCACTATCGCCTGCTCACGAACAACTGCGAGCACTTCTGTTCGTGGTGCCTGCTCGGTGAAAGCCGCAGCGAACAAGTGCATTGCTGCCTGCGCCATCCGCGCACCGGCATGCATGCGCTGGTGTGCCTCGTGAAGGCTTTCGTGGAAAGCAGTGCGAAGGGCGCTCAGGGTTCCGTGCGGATGGCGTGAACGGGCACCCCTCATTTTCAGTGATTCAGGTATTCAAGGAGAACATCATGGCTGCCGCAGAAAAGAGCTTGCATTGGGCTGTGGACAAATGGCTCGCCCCGACCCCGTCGATGCCCGCGCGCGTCGTGCAGTTCTGCCACCGCGCATCGCAGCATCAGCGCTATGTGTGCGTGGAAGCTTTGCGGCCTGGCGGGCTGCTGTCGATCTTCTTCTTCCGTCATGACGACGGCTCGTGGAATGTGTTCCCGCCGCAAGCCGAACGGCCCGCAATGAACGGCCATCGCCGCACGGTGCTTTGCTAGCCGGCTAATTCGGCGCCTGTGCGGCCGCCTCCTTGATGATCCACCGATTGAACAGCAGCATCGCCGGTGTAATGGGTTTGCCCTTCAACCAAGTCAGCCAGTAACTGCCGGCATGAACCTCCACCTCGAACGGGTGCACAAGCCGGCCTGTGTTGATCTCGTGATCGAACATCAATGCGGGTGCGAGCGCGATACCCGCGCCCTGCATCGCCGCTTCCACCATCAATCGCGACGAATCGAACACCGGTCCGCGAATCGGCCGCGGCGGAATGCCAGCGGCCGCGAACCAGCTGATCCAGTCGTCGGCGCGATAGGAGCGCAGCAAGGTCTCGTTGGCGAGATCCTCCGGCTTCGACAGACGCGCGGCGATCTCCGGCGTACATAGCAGCGCGAGCGGCGCGTCGAGCAGGCGGGTTGCGAGCGAACCGGGCCACGTGCCGTCGCCGAAGCGGATCGCGAAGTCGAGACCTTCGGTCGCGAGATCGACCAGATTGTTGTTCGTGAGCAGGCGCAGTTCGACGAACGGATGCGCGTCGCGAAACGACTTCAGGCGCGGCATCAGCCAGCCCACCGCGAACGTGCCCACTACGCCGACCGTCAGCACCTCGTGAAAGTGGCCACCTTCGAATTGCTTGAGTACGGCTTCGATACGATCGAACGCATCGGTCAACACGGGACGCAGCGCGAGACCTTCATCGGTCATGGCAAGGCCGCGCGGCAGACGCTTGAAAAGTGCAGTGCCGAGCCGCTCCTCCAGGGTTCTGACCTGCTGGCTGACGGCGGCCTGGGTGACGTTCAGTTCGAGCGCCGCGCGCGTGAAACTCAGATGCCGCGCGGACGATTCGAAAGCGCGCAGCGCGTTCAACGGAAGATACGGTCGCATGGCGAAGGCATAAGGTTTTCTTTTGAGTTGACTAACTTATCATCGTTTGTCAGCGGCCGGCCGAATTCCGATAGCCTCGCTCCATCCGTTCCGGGGAGCTAGCCGGCCCGTACGATACGTGAAGCGGCCGGTGCCTGCGATGCGGGCCGCGAACCGGCGGCCGCAGTGGCCGTGGCGGGAATCAGCTTGCCATGCACCAGCAAACCCAGCGTCTTCACCACCAGAATCGCGATGATCAGATTCGCCGCGATGAACAGACCCGGCGCGGCCCATTCGACCGGACCCGTCGCGCCTCGTTCGACCATCCGAAGGACCATTGTGGGCAGTGCTGCTACGCCGAAGCTGAAGGCCCAGTAACCCGGCACGAAAGCCTGTTGGCGAATCCACGGCAGCAGACGCAGCAGCAACAGCGCCTGGTACAGGCCGTAACCTAGCAGGGCCAGGGCGAACAGGTCGGGCGTGCCGCTGCTCAGGCTCAGATAGGTCACGCCTCCCACCACCGGCGGCGCGAGTTGCACGCCCAGCAACGGGCGCAATGCGTCGGGCAGCGGTTCATGCACGGCGGCGCGGTGCAGGATCAGCGATTCGATCGCGAGCCACGACAACAGACCCACCCCGAAAAAAAGCCCGCCCAGTTGATGGAACCCGAAGGCGGCCGCAGCCGTGCCCGCCACGAAGCTCGGTGCCACGGTCGGCAGATAAATGGCAGGTGTCACCAGTTCGGGCTTGCGCCCGCCCTGCCAGAGCCGTCCATGCAAATACACGCCGAGCGCGAGTTGCGCGACCACGGCCACGCCGAACAGCGCGAGCGCCAAAGTGTGCGCGTACGGCTGGAGAAGCTGCGCGGCCAGCAGACTCGAAACGGGGCCGAGCGCCGCAAACGACGATTGCACAGGATGCTGCATTTCCGCGCGGGCTTCGGCGGCATGCGTCAGCCACTTCTGGCCGTATGCCGCCAGAATCACCAGCCACACGACGAGCGCGGCCACCGTCATCAAGGTGCCGATGGCGGCCGGCAGGTGCCAGAGCCTGATCGCTACGCGCCACAAGTTGGCGAACGCCAGCGCGCCCACTGCGATTCCGAAGAAAGCAACTGGAATCGTCCCACGATTGCTGTTCATCACCGATCCTCCGAAAATTGCGTCGCGCTCCACTGTTCCGGCTTCGCGCGATCGATGGCGTACTGTAAAAGGCGGTGGCAAAACGCGGAACGCTGGGCACGCTCAACAAATGGCGCGATCGTCTCAAGATGCTGGAAGCGGTCGGGTGGAGGATTTTTGCGGCGTTGCGTTTCGTCGCGGTTTTCCGTGTAGCCCGGATGTTCTCGCAAGGAGAAAGAGGTTGTGGACGGGCGCGCTCGCAGCAAGCGCTGCAGCCCGCCAGGTCAGCGGTCCGGCGCCGCTTTATACGGCCATGCGCTGAAGCATCGCCAGCAGTGTGTCGAACGAAAGCGGCTTGCGTGCGTATTCGATGGTCGGATTCGGCTGCACGGGGATATCCGCGGCCGCGCTGCACAGAATGATCGGAATGGCGCGCAGATCGGGGTCGGCGTTCAGCGCCGCGCACAATTGCAGCCCCGACATGACCGGCATCATGCAGTCCGACACGATGATGTCGGGCCGCGTCTTGCGTATCTGTTCGAGTGCGGCGGCCCCGTTCGACGCGACCATCACGGTGTAGCCGTGCCGTTCCAACAGTAGCCGCCATACCGTGAGAATGTCGAACTCGTCGTCCACGACCAGGATGGTTTTCATGGGCGGCTACGTATTTCGTCGCGGTGGCAGCGTGGCCGACAGGCCTGTTGCCGGGTACGCGCTGGCGGGGTTCCCCAGGTTTTCGACCACGTCGAGACCCTGAGACGAAATCACGAGCTCTCGCAAGGAAGTGTCGTGGGCGCTTTCACGCTGCTTGACCACGGAAATCATGCGCCGCAGACCCGCCTCCGTTTCGGCGTAGCGCAGCAGCAGGAGATTTTCGGTCAGCGCCGAGACCCGCACGCTTTTCGCATGGCTGGAATCGGCGTAAAGCGGCAGCTCTTCTGTCAGCAAGGTGGTGACGCAGGCTTCGCGAAGCTGGTGCAGCAGCGCATTCAGAAAGAGGCCGAAGCGCTCGGTGCGCAACGCCGAATCGCGGAATCCTTCTACGCCGTCAATGACGATGCGCGACGCGCCGATCTTCCTGACCGTGGCGAGTGCGGTGGCCGCGAGTTCGTCGACGGCGAGCTCAATGGCGGGCTGCCACTGGATCACGAGCCGGCCGTCCTCATGAGCTTCGGTAAGCCCGATCGACACAGCCTCGGCTTTGCCGATCAACCGCTGCGGTCCTTCGTAGAAGCCCAGATACACACAGCGTTCGCCACGCGCGATGCCGGCGGCGAGAAATTGCAGGCAGAGCAGCGTCTTGCCGACGCCCGACGGGCCGATCAGCGTAGTCGTGGAGCCTCGCGCAAAGCCGCCGCCGAGCAGGGCGTCGAGATGCGGCAGGCCGAACCCGAGGCGCGTTTTCAGATCCACCGGACCCGGCTGCACGGCACATTGCGCTTCGAGACGCGGGAACATCAACAGGCCGCTTTCGGCAATGCGGAAGAAATGCTTGCCCATCAGGTGATTGCGCGCGCGCATCTTGTGGACTTCGATTTCGCGCGCGCGGCGCATGCCGTCGCTGTACCGGTTCAGTTCGATCAGGCCGTCGACCAGCGTATGTTCCGGATGCGGTTCGTTACCGGAGAGCGGGGCGAGCAGCAAGGTCGTGCAATCCATAGCCGCGACCAGCGCGTTCAGCTCATGAATGAACTTCGACAGCGACAACTCGGTTTCGCTGAATTCGCGCGCGCTGCGAAAGCCGTCGATAATCATCAGGCTCGGCCGGTAGTCATAAATGCTCGACGCGATCAGCTTGAGGAAGCCGTCGAGACCGTCCTGCATCAGTTCGTGATAGCCGGACACGAACAGCATCTGCTGTGCGACCGCGTTCTCGTCGAAGAAGCTCAGACCCTTGAGATGCCCGAGCAGCTTGTCGTGCGATTCGGCGATCAAGGTCATATACAGCACCTTCTCGCCCTGGCTTACACGATGAAAACCAATCTGGCTCGACAGAATCGTCTTGCCGGCGCCCGCCATGCCTTCCAGCAGGTAGACGCCGCCGCGGACCAGACCTCCGCCCAGGATCTCGTCGAAACCGGGGACGCCCGTTTCGACATTGGATCGGGAAGACGTCGGAGATTCGTGGATAGTCATTGTCGAAGTGTCATTCAAGGTGTGCAAAAGCGACAGCTCGTACCCGAACCGTCTGTTGCTCAAACTACATACGCCAGCAATTCGCGTTCCCGCTGCGGGACGGCAACGCTGCACATCGGCATGGATGCAGGGGGATTCTACCTGGCAGCGGCTGGCTTGGCGAACGGCAATAACCGGGCGGCGCATGCGGGAGGTGTGGCGAATGGGCGCGACGGCCCGTGCTGAGCGCCGGCATGCAGGCAAGTCTTTCATCCGTGCAAGATGACGGGAAGGAGAGCGGGAGCGCCGCGCCGTATACAATTCGGCAGCGCCAGATTCTTGCCCGCTTTTCGCCAATCCTGACCTGATCCCATCCATGCCGAATCCGACCCGGGCCTTTCTTCTCGGCCCGCTCCTGAAAGGCGTTTCACGCTCCTTCTATCTCACGCTGCGCGTGCTGCCCGCCGGGATGCGCGATCCAATCGGACTTGCCTACCTGTTGGCGCGTGCGGCCGACACGATTGCGGACACCTCGCTGATCGCGCCCCAACGGCGGCTTGCCCTGCTGCTATCGCTGCGCGAACAGGTGAACGGCGCAACAGACGACGCCGCGCTGTTCCAGCGCATGGCCGCCGAAGTGGCGGGGCAGCAGGTCCAGTCGGATGAGAAAGTCCTGCTCGAATCGCTCGGCCCCGCGCTCGACGTGCTGTCGCAACTGAGCGAATTCGACCGCGAGGCGGTGCGCGAGATCGTATCGACGCTGACCGAAGGCATGGAGTTCGACCTTCGCACTTTCCCCGACGAACGTTCCGGCCAGATCGCGGCGCTGCGCGAATACGACGAGCTCGACCGCTACACGTATCTGGTGGCGGGTTGCGTGGGCGAATTCTGGACCACGATGACTTACGCGCACATGCCGGGCACGCTGAAGGAACGGCCCGAGATCATGGCGCGGCGCGGCGTGCGTTTCGGTAAGGCGCTGCAGATGACCAACGTGTTGCGTGATTGCGGCAAGGATTTGCGGATCGGCCGCTGCTACCTTCCGCAGACCATGCTCGACCGATATGGTCTAAGCGCGCAAGACCTGCTGTTGCCGGGCAACTCCGTGCGTGCCCGGCCGTTGATGATCGAGCTTCTGCGCAAGACCGTGGATCATTTCCGCGAAGCTCTCGACTATACGCTGGCCATTCCCGCGTCTGCCGTACGGCTGCGCCTCGCGAGCCTGTGGCCGATTCTGATCGGTCTGGAGACGCTGATCCTGCTGGTGGACAACGACGCCTGGCTCGATCCGCAGAAAGTGTCCAAGGTACGGCGCAATAAGGTGTATCAGATCATCGCTTCGTCGCTGTTGCTGGTGCCTTCGAATGGACTGGTGCGTCACGCGGTCGAACAGAGAATCAGGCAGATCGAAGCGCGTTTCTGAACCTCGTGAACCGTTTGCGGTTCGATGAGGGGCCTCGCCGTATTCCGACGGATAGCCCGCCTGTCTCATAGGCAATGTGGGCGAACGTACCGAATAAAAGCAGGGTGAGCCGTAGTTTGATGGACAACTTCTCTGTCCAGTTCAGACTCACATGGCGCCCACCGGCAAACAGCATTGCGACACTTTGGACCTGATCCGCGCATTGGCGGCAGGCACGGTATGTGTGAGTCATCTGCGCAATCTCATGTTCGTCGACTACCGTTCAAGTGCCGGAATCGGGCTGGCGGGCAAGGCGTTCTATTTTGTCAGCAACTACGGCCACACTGCGGTGATCGTGTTTTTTCTGCTGAGCGGATACTTCGTGGGCGGTTCGGTGTTGCGCCAGGTCGAGGCCGGGACATGGAACTGGCAGCGCTATCTGACCGAGCGCATGTCGCGGTTGTGGATCGTGCTGATTCCCGCACTGCTGCTGACAATGTTTTGGGATCGCATGGGCATCGCGCTGGCGGGCGGACCATTCTATCTCGGCACCGAAGGGACGTTCGATCAGCAGATCAACGTCGCGTCGCATCTCGGCGCGGCGACGCTGGCCTGCAATCTCGTGTTCCTGCAGACCTTGGCGTGCGGTACTTATGGCTCCAATGGGCCGCTGTGGAGCCTTGCCAACGAGTTCTGGTATTACCTCTGGTTTCCAGCGTGTTTCGTGCTATTGCGCCAGCGTCGCGGTTTCGGCGCCTTCGCCGCTGCGGCGTTCGCACTCGCCACGATGATTGTGTTCCCGTCGCTTCTGAGCGGGTTCGGACTATGGCTGCTCGGCGTCGTCCTGGTGGTACTGGAAAAGCGCTTTCCGGCGCGCAGCGCGCGTACGGGCTTGCCCTGGTTCACGCTCGCGAGCGGTGCAGTGTTTGTCGCGGCGCTGGTGTGCTCGCGTTTGTTCCTGTGGAGTAACGACTGGATCGTCGGCGTGCCGTGCTTCATATTCCTGCGCTGCATTCTCTGGGAAAACGTCCGGCTGCATCCGGCGCCGCTGTCGCGTATCGCGATACGGTTTTCCGGGTTCTCGTATTCACTGTATCTGACGCATTTCTCGTTCATTCTATTCGTCGCCGCGGTCGGATTCGGGCAGCGTATCCAGTTCGATGCCCGCGGCGCGCTAGTGCTGCTGGGCATGCTCGCCCTGTGCTATGTGTATGCCTATGCCGTTTATCTGCTGTTCGAGCGGAACACCAAACGCGTGCAGCGGAGCATCCAGAAGTTCCGTTTTCTGCGGACAGCGCCGGGTCCGGTCGCTCCGCGTGGCGGATCGCGCGGAAGCATTGGGTGATTTAATCTGCATCATGGAATAGCGCCCGATGGGGAAACCCCTAGGACCATGCATCCGAGGTTCGCGTTAGTCTGCTCAAAAGAGGAGGCTAACCATGAGACAAGCGTTCAATATTGCCGTCGTGCTGCTGCTCGGCTATCTGATGGCGGATAGGGCGCTGATGCGCGCGCAAGCGGGTGAGATGGGGACGATAACGTGCCATCAGGGCGCCGAACTGGTCAAATCGGACGCGCTGAAAAAAGGCTTTGGAGACACTGGCGCCAGCAGTCAGGGCGAGAATTTTCTGTCGAGCTGTCTCGTCACCGGGCGCGGCCAGGTGGGCGATCTGGTCGCTCGCGACTGACGGGGTTCGCGGGCCCAATATCTGAAACGGACCCGTCACCGGCTGTTGCCGAGGCCGTTGTGATATTCACAGAGGCGCCGCCAAACCGCACGCTGGGAAAAAGCGCCCGGACCGTGAAGGTCCAGGCGGAAGTCATCGGAAGCCCGATGACGGAGGTAAGGAATACACAACTGGCCCGCGATCGGGAATACTCGGTCGCGGGCCAGTTCTTTGAATCAGTGCGCGCATGTCATCTGCGCGCTGAGCGTCCTCGCCGTGCACAAGTCTTGGTGCCTGCGCGGGGCAGTCCGCTGAACAGCAGGTTACGGCTGGGTTACCGCTTGACTACCGCATAGCCGCCGCCTCATTGCCGCTTGGCCACTTTGCCGCTTAGTTGCCGCTTAATTGCCAAAGTAGACCGATTTCGGGCCGTTCGCGGGAACCGGGCGACCTGCTTGTGACGCGCCACTCACCACACCGCCGAAACCACTTTCCGCTGCCTGCGCGGTGCCGTTCTGAGCGGCGACGCGAGCTTCGGCGGCCTGAATGTCAGCCGGGTAGTACGGGTCGTCGCGGCCCGGTTGATAGCCTGCCTTTTCGAGTTGAATCAGTTCGGCACGCACTTGGGCGCGGGTCACCGGCTGGTTGGACTGCGCAAACGAAGCCACAGGAGCGGCGAGCACAGCAGCGATAACAACAGCTTGAATGAGCGATTTCATGATGAACTACCTCCAGTTCGGTTTTTGTCGTGCTACGAGCGTTCTCGTTCGTAGTCAGTGATTGCATTCTAGTTTTGCGACTTGGAGAGAGTAATCACCGTTTCAGGTAATGTTTGTTGCTGAATCTGAGACAAAACGACTTCAACAGACGATGCACACAGCGAGCCGTTCCCTCGCCGCTTGCATCGTCCGGACTGCGGAACGCCAGGAACGCCAGTCAGTTACCCGAAAAGATCGGACCCTGTGCGCCCGGCGCGAACTGCTGGAACACCTCGGCATGCGACGGCGCGGGAGCCGCTTGTGAACGTGGTGCCGAAGATGCGGGCTCACGCAGCGTGACCGCGCTGTCCGGCGTAATGGGCACACTGGGCTTGGCGAGCAGTTCGGTCTTGCGCATCGATCCGATCGACGTGCCGAAGTAGTAACCGATGATGCTGATCCACGCCGTACCCAGCGCGCCGACGATCACGTTGACGAGATCCTTGTTTGGCCCCGGCAGCGGCTGGAAGGCCATGAGCAGCAAAATTCCGAAGAATCCCGCGGTAACCGCCATAGCGAGCACCTTCGGCACCCAGTCCTTGTTGGAGACTCCCATTGCGCGCGCGTCGGCCCGATCGGCGGCCTGGATGCGCGCCATGTCGCTTTCGTGCGCGAGACCCGCCTGGGCGGCGGTGACCATCAATTGTTGCAACTGCAACGAGTTCGCACTCTCTGCCTGGCGGATCTTCTCGAGTGCGCCGGGATCGTTCAAGGCGGGCTCCACGAAGGTGGGATCGCTTGGCGTTCCGAGTGCATGTGAAATGATCGAAGCGGCGGCTGTCACGCCCAGGCCAACCGGACCACCCACCAGCCCGGCGAGAAGCGGGGCGGTGCCCCCAATGTTCGAGGCTACTTTTGACCAGTCCATCATGCTGCTCCCAGGAGAAGATTAGAGGCCATTCTGTCTGTCCATCCACGGCTGAAATTGGGCCATGCATGCAGGTTGCGCAGGTAACGCAAGCGATAGGCGGCAAAGCGCATGACAAACTTCAACGGGTCAGCGCTTTTGACCGCGTCCAGTGTGTCCGGGCCGAACTTGCCGTCTTCTTTCGCGCCGGACGCCTTTTGCATCCACAACACCACCAGGCCGCCGTTGTAATTGGCGTCGAATATCTGGAAGGCCACTCGCGCGTCGAGTTCGTCGAGGTGCAACGGATCCCAGTACTTCTGTTTGGCAATCTGTTTCGCAGTATCCAGAGGCAGATCTTTCATGGCGCCGGTATAACCCTGGCTGCGCGCCACGCGTGCCGTCACGCCCCACATAGTTTCACCGCCAGGGTCGTGCGGATTGAAGGAGTACCCACCTTCATTTCCGATCAGAGCCTTGAATGCATCATCGAAGTTGTCCATCGACCATCTCCTCTTCCACTGTGTGTACTACTGCGAAGGTAAAGTGCTTTCGGGCCAGGCCATTTATGTGGCGGTCCATCCAATACTGCCGACTGCTCTCAAGCGGTTTGAAACGGAAGTGCTGCGGGGGGATTTGAAACGGGTCTGACCTGTCCATCGGGTGTGGATGTGTCGGGGCGGTCGCCTTCCTGAACCGCCTTGGCGATCCGCGCCAGATGACTTTCCCGCGCCGAGACGCTCCCTGCGTCGAGTTGCTGCGCTTGCGCATATTTGCGCGAGGCGCCGAGCAGATCGCCTTTGCGATCCAGTGCCCGGCCCCATTCCGCGTATGAGGGCGCCAGATCGGGGCGCAGTGCGACCGCGCGGGAGAGCTTTTCGATCGCTTCGTCGTAGCGGCCCACGGTGACGAGCGCTTCGCCCCAATCGTGCAGGTTGTCGACGGAGTCCGGCTTCATGCTGCCCGCCTGCCTGAACGCGTCGAGTGCTTCGGAATAGCGATTCGCATGCAACAGCACGTCGCCGAGAAGACGCAGATTTTCAGCCGTCTTCGACTTCTCGCTCGCACCCGCTCGTAATGCTGCGAGCGCGTCGTCGATGCGATGCTGCTGTTCGAGCGCAATGCCGAGGCTTGCGCGCAGCACCGCCGAATGCGTGTACACGGTCAGCGCTTCTCGGGTTTGCTGTTCGGCCTCTTTGGACAGGCCCTGATTGGCAAGCAACCACGCTTTGCCGGCCAGCGCCCATTCGCCTTGCTCGGAGGCGGGCAGTGCCAGCACCTCGTCATAGATCGAGACGATCTCGCCGTAATTGCACTGCGCGAGCGAGCACCTGGTTTTCTGCACTTGCGAATAGAGATGGCTGGCGAGAATATTCGGCTCGGCGAGGCGCATGGCTTTGACCGCAATGTCATGCACAAACTTTTCCAGATCGCGCCCTTCGAAAGGCACCGTGCTTTCGCGGGAATTGAAGGGGCCGCCCTCTATCTGCACATGGGCTATATAGGAGTCCGCGCTGTCGTTCACCTTGGTGATGCCGACGTGAACGACAACGTCCGTGCGCTTGATGACGCCTTTGATGAAGCGCACCGTCGTCGCATACGACATTTCCTGACCGGGGATCTGTATGTCCGGTTGCGCGTCGTTATCGGTCATGGTGTCGTGAGGAATCGACTCGGCGTCCTGGCCGATCGCTCTCATCGAAGACATGATGCGTTCAGCGAGAAAGTTCGACGTATAGCCGCGCTCCACCAGCGACTGCGGCGTTTCGACGGGCGGCACCAGCAATTGCCGCGTGAGTACGCCGCGCACGACGAGGCAGAGGAAGCCGATGGTAAGCACCGCGAATACCCACGGCAAAACGTACGGCCACAATTGCTTCGGACCTCGCCCGATGAAACCGGCGGTCCGCAACCCGAACGGCACGAGTCCGGTAGCAAAGTGGCGGGTTCGACTGCGATGCTTCGAACCGCTTTCTGCGAGAAAAGACCGGCTTCGCCAATTCACTGGCCGACGCTGACTTTGCACACTCGACATGACGCACCTCGATTTACCCGATGTTGGCAAGTACACGACTGGGTGGCGCTTATTACGCATCGACCGTGCCACTGCGCACAGTGCCTTGTGCGGCGGGGCTGTACGCTATTGCGGCGAGTGTGAGAGCGGAAATGTGTTGCGTGCGGGCCAACGAACGCTGGCTACCAGTTTGTTGGCGGGAGACAGGCGGTGGGGAATTAAACCGGCGGATTCGTCGGCTTCTGCGTAGCGCACCAGAACTGCGCGTTCAAGGTACTTCGTGTTCTTCGTTCCGTACAAAAGAAAATGCCGTTCAGCCTGTGACTGAACGGCATTCCATTTTCCCCGAAGCCGTCTTCTACACAGCCCGGATAATCCGCTTAAACCGCTGCCGGCCTCCATTTCAACAACCGCTGTTCGACCGCGGTCAACAGATAGTCCGCTGCCAGTGCGACCACAGCCAGCACGATCATCGCCGCGAATACGCCACTCGCGTTGAATGCGCCCTGCGCGGTGGAAATGAGCAGACCGATACCCTGCTTCGAACCGAGAAACTCGCCCACCACCGCACCGACCAACGCAAAACCGAAGCTCACGTGCAAGCTGGCAAGAATCCAGCTCAACGCTGAAGGGATCACCACCGAGGTGGTGACCTGACGGCGCGATGCGCCGAGAATCTGCGCATTCGCGATCATGTAGCGATCGGCTTCACGCACGCCCTGGAAGGCATTGGCGAACACGACGAAGAACACCATCACCACTGCCAGCGCCACCTTCGACGCCATGCCCAGACCCAGCGCAATCACGAACACCGAGCCGAGCACCACGCGCGGAATCGAATTGGCGATCTTGATGTAGAGACTGAAAACGTCGGACAGTAGCTTGTTACGGCCAAGCACGATGCCGCAGAACACACCGGCCACCGAACCGATAATGAAACCGAGCCCAGTTTCTTCGAGCGTGACCCACACCTGGGTGAGCAGCGGGCCTTGCGAGGTGCCGTTCACAAACCAGTCGACGATCTGGTCGAAAATCGCACTCGGCATCGAGAAAAAGAACGGGTCGATCCACTTCAGGCGCGCGGACAGTTCCCACCCGCCGAGTACGACCACCAGCACGACGATACGCAACGTGATCACGAGCGCGTGACGTTGCCGGATACGCTTTTGCGCCACGCGTTCGACTTGCGCGAGCGACGCGGCGTCGATGCCCGAAGGCATCATCTGTTGAGAGGTAGTAGACATGTTTGCCGTTCCTTGATTAACCGATCTGCACTTCTTCGCGCAGGTCGTGCCAGATGTCACGCGAGATTTCGATGAAACGCGGGTCGTAGCGAACCTCCGACGTCACGCGCGGACGCGGCAGATCGATCTCGTACACTTTCTTCAACGTGGCCGGGCGCGCGGTCAGCACGAATACGCGGTCGGCGAGTGCAATCGCTTCTTCCAGATCGTGCGTGACGAATACCACCGAGCCGGCACCCCCCCACAATTGCAGAAGTTCGTCCTGCATCAACGTGCGTGTCTGCATGTCGAGCGCCGAAAACGGCTCGTCCATCAACAGGATTTCCGGCTTGTTGATGAAGGTTTGCGCGAGCGCCACGCGCTTTCTCATACCACCGGACAGTTGATGCGGATAGTGCTTGCCGAATTTGTCGAGGCCCACGCGGCGCAACCATTCGTTGGCTTCGTCATACGCGGCCGATTTCGAGCGGCCGCGATACAGCGGGCCCGCCGCCACGTTGTCGAGCACCGAGCGCCACGGGAACACGGCATCGGCCTGAAACACGAAGCCGATGCGCGGATCGATGCCGTCCACCGGCGCGCCCATCACGCGCACTTCGCCCGTGGTGGGCTTCAGCAGGCCGGTAATCATGCTGAGTGTGGTGGACTTGCCGCAACCCGTGGGGCCGACTACCGCGACGAATTCGCCGCGCGCCACGGACATGCTGAAGTCGCGCAACGCGATCGTCGCCTTGCCGTCCGGAGAAATGAAACGGCACGATACGTTGCGCATCTCGATGGCTGGCGTATCGCGTGACATGGGTTGATTCATCGGCTGGTGCCTCGCTGTTCTCGTGACGTTGATTAAAGAGCGTTACTTCGCTGCGGTCTTGACCGCCGCCGACACGTAGTCGTTGCTGTAGGTCTTGGCGAGATCGATATGCTTGCCCTTCACCGAGGGATTGAACGCCGACAGCACCTTCAACACCGTGTCTGGACCGTCGGCGGGCATCTTGCCGTCCTTCGTGAACATCGGCAGCGACGCCTTCAGCGCGCCGACGTACAGGTCTTTATTGTTGCCGTAGTAGTCCTTTGGCATCTTCGCGGCGATTTCTTCCGCGCTGTGGGTCGCGATGAAGTTCAGCGTCTTCGCGAAAGCATGCGAGAGCTTCGCGGCCTCGTCTTTATGCGACTCCGCCCATGCGCGCTGCACATAGAAGCTCGAAGCCGGATAGGTGCCGCCGAGCGCGGCGCGCGTGCTTTCCAGCGTGCGCATGTCGACCAGCACTTTGGCGTCGCCGGTTTTCAGCAACTGCGAGACAGTCGGCTCGGTCGTCATGCCCGCCTCGATGCGGTTCTGCTTGATGGCCGCGATAAAGCTGTTGTCCGCGCCCACCGGCAGCAGTGTGTATTGTGTGGACGGCACGCCCGCACGTTGTGCGAGGTATTGCGTAAGGAAACTGGTCGACGAGCCGAGTCCGGTCACGCCGAGCGTCTTGCCCTTCGAGTCGGCCATGCTTTTGAAGGTATCGGCGGCCTTGGTGGAGACCATCTCCACTTCACCCGGCACCTGCCCGAACACCACTAGCGCCTGGACTTCCTTGCCCTTGCTCTGCAGGTCGATGGTGTGGTCGTAAAAGCCCACCACGCCTTGCACCGCGCCTGCGAGCAGTTCGTTCTCCGCATCGACGCCGGCCGGTTGCGAGAGGATTTCGACGTCGAGGCCCTCGTCCTTGAAGTAGCCGAGTTGCTCCGTGAGTTTGGCCGGTAGATAGATGATCTTGGTGGCGCCGCCGACCATGATCGTGAGCTTTTCCGCGTGAGCGGCGGCCGAAGCGGCGGCAAGGGTAAACGCAACACCTGACACAGCGGCAATCTGGCGCAAGGTACGCATGAAGCAGTCTCCTTAGGTTTGGTCGCCGCTGGGTGATGCATGCGGCGCTTTCTGGGTGAATGACGGCGATTATAGAAATTGGAAACCTTCTGGTAGCTTTCTGGGCCGGGGGCAAATCATGGGTGTTAACCCGAAACCTCGCCGCGACCTCGCCAAAATCTCACCCCAACGCCCGGCCCAAACTCCGCAACGTATGCCGCAAACCACAGAGGAAGCGCGCAAACCCCTTGTTTTACGGCACAATCGACGGCCTGACTTTTGCCGCTCCCGCCATGAAGCTGCTGCTTATCGAAGACAACCCCACGCTGGCGCACTGGCTCGCGAAGATGCTGGAGCAGGAGGCGTTCGCGCTCGACGCCGTGCAGGACGGCGACGCGGCCGACCAGTTGCTGCGCACCAACCACTACGACGTGATCCTGCTCGACCTGAATCTGCCCAAGCTGTCGGGCAAGAACGTGCTGCGTCGTTTGCGCCAGCGCGGCGATGCGACGCCGGTGCTGATTCTGACGGCAAGCGGTTCGATCGACGAAAAGGTGGAATTGCTCGGAGCCGGCGCGGACGATTACCTGGTCAAGCCGTTCGAAGTGCGCGAGCTGATCGCGCGGATCAAGGTGGCGATCCGGCGGCAGTCGCCCTCAAAGGCGAGCGAAGTGGTATGCGGCGATCTGGCGTTCGACATCGATACGCGGCAGTTCACACTCAAGGGCGCACCGCTGAACGTTACGCCGCGCGAGCGTTCGGTGCTCGAAACGCTGATCCTGCGGCTGGGCAAAACCGTCACGAAGCCAGCTCTGGTCGACGCGATCTTCACGCTCGCAGACGAGCCGAGCGAAGACGCTGTGGAGATCTATATTTCACGTCTGCGCAAGAAACTCGACGGCAGTTCGGCAGCTATCGTCACGCTGCGCGGGCTCGGCTATCTGCTGCGCAAGAAAGAAGATGACCAATAGCTTGCGCATGCGCCTGTTGTGGTGGCTGCTGGTGCCGCTCGCGTTATACGTGTTCGTGACCGGCAAGGCTGAATACGACAATGCGCGGCGCACGGCGGATCTGGTGCAGGACAATCAGTTGATCTCGTCGGCGCGCATGATCGCAGGCGAAGTGGAATGGGTGGACGGCTTCCTGCGCGTGGATGTGCCGCCCGCCGCGCTCGAAGTATTCGTGTCGCCTTACCGCGATCAGGTGTTCTACAGCGTGAGTGTCGACGAAGGGCGTCTGCTCGCAGGCACGCCTGATTTCCCGGCGCGTCCGGAGCAGGCACCGGATACACCGGATCATTACGACACGCATCTGCAGGGGCATTCCGTGCGCGCGGTCTGCCTCGTGCGTCTCATGTACGACAACGGCGCGACGCGCCGCGTGCGCGTGACGGTCGGTAAAACGGTGCGCTCGCGCGACGCAATGGCCCAGCAGTTGTGGCAGCCGCAACTCGTGCGGCAGATCGAGATGATCGTGCTTGCGGTCGCCTTGGTCTGCATCGGTCTGACCTTTGAATTGCGGCCGCTAATGAAGGTGAAAGAGGATGTGGCGGACCGCGATCCTATGCAACTCGAGCCGATTCGTGTCGAGCGCCTGCATACTGAATTGCGGCCGATTGTCGAAGCGATCAATCAGTGCATTTCGCGGCTTGGTGTTCAGGTGGCTGCGCAGCGCCGCTTTATCGCCGACGCAGCGCACCAGTTGCGCACGCCGCTTACGCTGCTCGGCACGCAGTTGCAGTTCGCGCGCCAGCAGGACGGTTTGAATTCCGCGCTCGATGAAGCACTGGCTGCGATGCACCGCAGTAACCGTTCTATGGTGGGGCTCACGAACAAGCTGCTATTGCTCGCGCAAGCCGAGGCCGCCGACACCACCCAACTCGCCGTGGAAACGGTGGACCTGGTGCCGCTTGCCCTGGAAGTAGTGGAAGATCTCGCGCTGCTTGCGCAGGCCCGCGACATCGATCTGGGGGCCGAACTGAACGGACCCGCACCGGTTGCGGGACATCGTGGCCTGCTTCAGGCGTTGATCGCGAACCTCGCCGAGAATGCGATCCGTTATACCGGCAGCGGTGGCCACGTCACTGTAGGCGTGGATGCGGAAGGCGATACTGTCACCGTCAGTGTGCTGGACGACGGTCCCGGTATTCCTGCCGAATCTCGCAGCCGTGTATTCGAGCCGTTTTTCCGGGCGTCGACGGATACGGAAGGCACCGGGCTAGGTCTTGCTATCGTTCGTGAAATCGCGGACGCTCATCACGGTGACATCACGCTGAAACCCGGCGCGGGCGGTAAAGGCGTGCATATCAGCGTGTCGTTTCCGCGAGCTGCGGTTGAGCAGTCACGGATGGTTTGACGCTACGGTCGGGATCGAAGCTCTCGGCGAGAGTGTGCGAGACCTATCAACCCGCGTGCTATGTGTGCACGGCGACAGATGCGAACTCCTACGCATTGGTTCGCGTCCGATTGCTACGGCATGCGAAACAAATCGTCAATGCCGGTCAGCAGCTCGACCACTCCTGGCCGCACATTGGAAGAAGTTTATTCACCTGGTCCAGCACTCCCGTTTTCTTCCAGGTCATGTACCGAAGATAACAAGTCTGCTGCGGCGGAAAATTGGCCGGAAGCCTGTGCCATTTCTCTTTTTTTTGCTGAACCCAGAGTATCGCGTTGAGAATCTCGCGATCGCTGCGGCGAGGCCGCCCGCGAGTGGACCGAAGATCGGGAAAGAGACTCTGGACGCGAGCCCAATCGTCGTCAGAGAGAGGGATTTGTAGCATTGGCCGCCCCGGAACACAGTGTGAGGAATGCGCAGGGTTGTCTGCCGCATTTGTGCCGATACTAGTAAATCTTTTTTGAGCGGTCAAATTGTCTTGTTGCGGCGCATCGCGGTAGATTGTTCCGTGTTTCGGCGCCGTTAATTGCTCCTTGCCTGATCCGTCGCCCGAGAAATAGTCAAAGGTATTCGCGTTCGTTCTTCACGGTCACGTGGACGTGCGATGCAACGTAACGTGCTGTGGAACGCTACGTAACGCGTCGGGATTCGCAAACGTTTGGCAAAGAAAAATGATGCTTCGCGAAAGTGGCATCGGATACGCGCAATGCGGCGCGTGACGGGCGTTTCCGGCAATTCATCCAGTTTTCCCAAACACTGGTCGAATCGCCTGGCACGGCATGTGCATACAGTGCCGGGATTAAAAGACAAATCCGTCATGCACACGTTCGACTATGCAGAACCTGAACCGCTCACGCTTACGAAACGTGACGTACGCCTCGCTCAAAGCCGCCCGGATGATGCCGGCAGCGCTTCTGTGGAACTGAGTGAATTCGAAAGCCGAATCCGGCGGGGATTGAGCGCGGGTGAATTTCATCTCGTGTTTCAGGGCGCTTATCGAGCCGCCAGCGGGACGTTGGCGCGACTGGAAGCGCAGGTTCGCTGGAAGCATCCGGATTACGGCGTGCTGCTTCCGGGTCTCTTCATGACGGCGCTCGACCATCCGCAGGCCGCCTTGGAAATGGCTTCGTTCGTCGTGGCTGGAGTATGCCGCGAGCTACACGGCTGTCTCGTTGCGAACCTACCGTTGCAGCCGGTCGCGATCGCGATGCCGGCGCACGTGGCGCTGCACGAATCGTTCGCGGACGAGATCGCGCGTGGCCGACTCTTACGACGTGCCGTCCCGGCTGTTTGAAATTGAAGTTTCAGACAGCGCTGAAGCGGCAAAACTGCTCTCTCTACGCACGTTGACTGCGAGTCTTCGGGATGTCGGTGTCAGCATCACGCTCGGCAACTGGGGCAATGGTGGCTCGTCGATGGCGCTGCTCGGCGGCCTCGATGTGGATACCGTCACGATCGCGCGTGAGTTGATGGCGACAGTGCCACGTGACGCGCGTGCAGGCACTGTGATGACGGCGCTCATGGATCTGCTTCACGCACTCGATGTGCGAGTCGTGGTGAGCGGTGTCGATACCAAAGAACAACTCCAGTGGCTGAGCCGATGGCCTGACGCGTTGGCACAGGGAACTCTGTTCCCGCGTCCGCAAGCCGGGTTGGCCAGCATGCTCGCGCTACGTCGCGAGCCGTGACAACGAACCGCGACGTTACGTAACGCGGATGGTCCGCTGCGATGGAGTCAGGGTCCGCAGGCAGTTCGCTACTCCGGGTTTTTCTCGCCGACCACGCTGGCAAGCACCTCTCGGCAGCATACAAGCTGACGTCCGCAAGAATGAAAATGATTGGCACGCTTGGTGCTTTAAAGGTGGCGCGCTGCGCAAATAGCACAAGACGTAGAAGCATAAACATATGTAGCAGTGGACGCCGTTTCAAACGACCGGCCTGGTCGGGGGGCATCAGGCCAGTCTTCTCAACGCAGCGCGATCTTCCGCCAAGATCGCGCTGTGTCGACATAGTGGCTGCGGTGCCCATGTGAGTTGGACACGCGTGGCATGTCGAAAAAAGATCGCCCATTTGTTGTGTTCATCAGGCCGGCATGTCTTGCGACTGGATGAGCAAAAACAGGTTTTCGCGCCGGGGTGTTGTTGTCGCGAATAACGAGGTGATGGAAACACGAGATAAGAACTGTTGAAGCCGACACAGGTTCAACAGCTCTACATAAACGTTTGGCGCGAGAGACCAGCGTGGGGGTAAAAATGGACACGGCAAACTTTAGACCGCAGATAGGGGCGATATCGGGGTTGCAGAGCCCGATTGCGCGTTTGCTCGACGTGATGCTTGTCGTGTCGGGCGCATTGGCTGCGGCGCAAGTGAGGTTTGGGGATCTTGCGCAGAATCGAATTGACAGCGCGTTCGTAACGTTTGCAGCGGCTTTTACGCTGGTTCTTTTTCCAGTGCTCGGCGTTTATGGCTCATGGCGTGGACGTGCCATGTTGCGGTTGGTGGGACAGGTGTCGTTTGCCTGGCTCATTGTTCAGGGCAGCGGGCTCGTGCTGATGTTCTCGCTGCATCGTACGGATTATGTGTCCCGTCTCTGGTTCGCGTATTGGACCGCGCTGAGTGGCGGCGCGCTGATCGTTTCGCGCGTGGCCGTGCGTATCGTGCTGGAACGCGTCCGGCATGCCGGACTCAATCTGCGCCGGGTCGCTGTGGTCGGATGTGGCGCGCATTGTCAGCAGGTGGTACGCAATATCGAAAGCGCGTCGGCCAGCGGCTTTCGCGCGGTAGTGGCATTCGATCTGCGGCCGGTTATGGGCATTGTCGGATCAGGAGTGCCGGTTTTTGACGACGTAAATAAATTTGCTGCCTACGTCAGATCCCAGGGCGTGCAGGAACTGTGGCTCGCACTGCCATTGTCGGAAGAGCAGGTCATCTCGCGTTTCGTGAGTGAGTTCCGCGACGATCTCGTGAACGTGCGCTTCGTGCCGGACATGCGCAGCGTCGCGCTTTTCGACAGCGATGTGATCGATTTGATCGGTATGCCCGCGATCAATCTGGTGGCATCGCCAGTGCCGGCACGCGCCTTGTTGAAGAAGGAGATATTCGATCGCGCATTCGCCGCACTGGCGCTTATTGCACTCGCTCCTTTGCTGATTACCATCGCGGCCGCCGTCAAGTTGTCGTCGCGCGGACCGGTGTTTTTCACGCAGAAGCGCAAGGGTGCGGACGGACGCATCTTCAGGATCTACAAGTTTCGTTCGATGCGCGCCCATGCTGTTGAATCCGGGGTCATCAAGCAGGCCACGAAAGGCGATCCGCGTATTACGCGAGTCGGAGCATTTCTTAGGCGTACGAGTCTCGACGAGCTTCCGCAGTTCTTCAATGTGCTGTGCGGCCACATGTCGGTCGTCGGCCCGCGGCCGCATGCGCTCGAACACGACGAGCTCTACCAGAAAGTGGTCAACGGATATATCCACCGTTACCGCATCAAGCCGGGCATCACTGGATGGGCGCAGATCAACGGATTCCGCGGGGAAACGGATCAGATCGAGAAGATGCAAGGGCGCGTCGAACACGATCTGTATTACCTGCGTAACTGGTCATTCGGCCTCGACATGAGGATTGTCGTCGCGACGATTGCGAAGGGCTTCGTCCATAGCAACGCGTATTGACGGACCCACAACAACAAAACATGGCCACGACATTGCGCGGACAAACACCACTATCGGCTCGGAGAGCAGTGGCCTTGGCAGTTTCCCTGACATTCCCGGCCTCTGCATTCGCTGTGGAACCCGCGCTAAACGCGTTGGGTCAGGCGGGTGGGCTCGCCATTCCGTATGCGTTTGCATTGCCGGAAGGTACGGTGGAAGTGCAGTACAACAACTATATCGATCCGCGCTACGGGAAACAGGCGACGGACGCGCAGATGTATTGGGGCGCCGTCGGGATGTTGCCGTATGTCGAGCTTTCCGGCGGGCTTGCGAATTATCCGGGCAATGTTCACGCGCCCTTTACGAATGCGGACCACTTTTTTTTTCGTCACTTGATCGGTGACATAAAAATCGAAGTGCCGAAGTTCTTTAAATATCAGCCGAGCATCGCATTCGGTTTGACGGACATAGGCGGACAGACGCATTTTTTCCGCTCGAAATACGGCGTGGTGTCACAGGCGTTTGGACCGGTGACGTTGACTGCCGGTTATGGACAAGGAGATCGGCTTGACGGATTTTTCGGCGGTGCGCAGTTATCGCTCTGGAATACCGGCTTGTCGCTGTTGGCGGAAGACGATTCGAGAACGCCTTACGCGGGCGTCCGTTACCAGTCGCCTCGAATTAGCTGGCTCGCCGATGCAAACGTGATCGGCACACTGATGCGCTCGATCCGTTCGACAACCGGCGTTTCGCCGCGCACGTCGTTTTCCGTGGGTATTCAGATTCCGCTGGGCAAGCGCTTTAGCGCGCAGCGTTGTACCGATGGATTGTGCGAGGGGCCGCAAGCGTTGCCGGTGCAAGCGGCAGAGGATGACGAGCAAGTGTCGATCAGGCTCGCAAGTCTAAGGCCGATCGACGTGCGGAACTCGGCAAGCAGCGTGAACGCTCTTGCCGGTGCGCCGATCGCGTACGTGCCGCCACTGCAGTCGTATGCGTCGGTAATGCTGAGTGAAATCGCGCCCGCCAGATCGTTGGATTCGCCGGCTCCTGCCATGCCGGATGCGCTCGATACATCCGCACTCGACGAAATTGCCGCGCAACTTTTTGCAGCCGGTCTGGAGCGTGTACGTGTCGGCGTGAGTGGGCGTGACCTGGTCGTCGAATATGAAAACCATCGTTACAACCAGAACGAGGTCGACGCGATTGGCATCGCGCTCGGTGTGGCAAGCGTGAATGCGCCGCACGGCACAGAGAAGATTCACGTGGTCATCAAGAAGGCGAATGAGCCGTTGGGCGAAGTCGTTGTCGATCGGGCCGCGTTTGCGCAGTTCATTGCAGGCGGTGCGGCATCAGCCGCCAGCGCCTCGCTGACCATGAGCACGCGGCCGACATATGACCCGGACTCTATTGCGTGGCATGGCAATGAGCACACGCATGGGCTGACGCGCATTCAGATCGAACCGATAGTGAGCTATCTGTACGGTACTGAGTACGGCGTTTTTGATGTATCTCTCGGTGCCAACATCGAGGGATTTGTCCCACTCTGGCGCGGTGCGGAGTTATACGCGAGCTATATCGCGCCGCTCTACAACACGAAGAATATGGATGAGGGTCATGTCTTTAGCGACTACCGCTTGCGTGGAGGGCTGAATGCGGTTGCGTTGGCGCAGAGCTTCTGGATCATGCCGGGGGTTTTCAACGTGGCGTCGGTGGGCAAGTTCGACTACTCGTATGTCGGCGTGCAAAACGAAACGACTGTGTCCGTGCCCGGTCGGCCTGACTTGATCCGTTTGCGCCTCGCTTATTTGCATCGTGAATCCGGCCACGACACCTTGCTGAGTGAGAAGAACGCGCAACTGACGTACCGCTGGGTGCAGCCGTCGTGGAAGCTGTGGATCGAGGCAGGCGTCGCGCGCTTTGTCGGTGGGGACAAAGGTCCGGTCGCGACGTTCACGCGCTGGTTCGACGACGTGTCCGTCAGCGTGCACGGCGAGCATAGCGGGCAAGGCACGTTTGTGGGCGCTGCGGTGAGCTTTCCGCTCACGCTGCGGCAGGGCATGAAGCCGGGGATTAGTCAGGTGGACGGGACGGGGCAGTTCGAACTGGATTTCCGTACGCGGGTTGGATCGACGAATTATCTGTCGGCGAACGGGGCAGAGAGCATGAGCTTCCCGTATAGCACGCAGCAGTTCTTGTTGAATCAAGGGCGCTTTAGTGGAGAGTACTTCTCCATGCAGCTTTATCGGATGCGAGATGCGTATTTGCGGTATGGGCGGCGTGATGGCGACGCGAATAGAACGCAACCTCAGGCGGACGCAAGGGTTCTTTCGACGCGCATCGCACTTTGTCGCGATACCTACGGGAACGGGTTGAAAGGCGTTAGCGATGCACCGGTAGTTGTGCCAGTCAATTGTGAATGATCTTCTTTGGAGATAGCGATGAAGCTTCTTAACGGCGCCACGCTGCGCACGCTGCAGTTCGCATCGATGATGCTTGCGACTAGTGCGCTGGTCGCGTGCGGAGGCGGCCACGATAGCGGCAATGCGCCGGGTGCGACGGTAAGCGGCACAGCCGCTGTCGGCGCGGCACTCGCTAACGCGAGCGTGACGCTGACCTGCAAGAATGGATCAGGGAGCGCGACGGCGAATTCCAATGGAGCGTATTCGGCAACGTTTGCGTTCGACGGGCCTTGCGCCATTTCTGCGACTAACGGCGCAATCAAGATCAACTCGTTTGCGGCCGGCGCGGGAACGTTCAACGTGACGCCATTGACGCAATTGCTGTTGAGCTATCTCGCAGGCCAACTGGGGACGAACGTGAACGGGTTGCTTGCGGGCATCTCGACCAACGCGTCGATCCAGAATGCACTGACGAATAGTGCGGTGATCGCGAATGCTGAGTCTGCGGTTGCCGCGCTGATCCAGAAGCTGTACGGAATAACGCTTTCCTCATCTTCGTTCCTGACAGTTTCTTTCACGCCCGGCGCGCCGGGTGCGGACGCGGATCTAGAAACGTTGCTCGCAGCCGGGGCAATCACGAGTGATGGACAACCGGCTGCATCGCTGGCAGCTGCAGCGTTGGCGGCTGGGGCGTTGGCACCTCTTTCGGGCGGGAGCAACGGGGCGACAGGCGGCACGGGAAGTTCGTCGCAGTAAGCAGATTGCCGCGAAACCGCGGGGAAAGACCTTGCGTGCAGTCCGGATCCGCAGCGGGTCCGGATGCGTTCGGCCGGTAGGGCGCGTGGCGAGTCTATAACGCCAAACAGATGGATGATAACCATGGATTTGCGAAGTACGAGCATTGGCTCGATCCGTATGGCCGCGAAGCGCGCACCTAAGCTGACGGCGTCTGCAATGCTCGCCGGATGCGTCGTAATTGTCTATTACGCAGTGGTGGCCGCTTTCTGCCCAAACGGCCCGTACTTTGACGACTTCTTTTCAATCTTGGAGCCCGTGGTCAATCTGGCAAGGCGGCCCGGCGTATCGGACTGGATCGCGGTGCTGATCAGCCAAAACAATCAGCATCGCGTCATTACGACCCATCTGAGCGCCGTCGCCAGTTGGATGCTGCTGGGGCATGTCTCCTTCTGGGGACTCAACCTCTTTGGCAATCTTCTTTTGCTGCTGGCTGCGGGTTCCATCAAGGCATCCATAGACGCTCCGGACAACGCACGTCATCTTGGTCGAAGTGCCGCAGCGAGCGTCCTCATTATTGCTTGCCTGCTATTCAACTTCTCTTTTTTTCGCCTGCTGTCTTTTCCGATGGCTGCCGTGTCCAATGTCGGTGTCTATGCCTTCGCGATCCTCGGTTTCTGGGCGCTGTTCTCCGGGCGAACCTGGGCGGGGTTTGCCGCGCTGCTCGCGAGTGCGGCTTCGCAGGCTAACGGACTCATCGGCCTGCCGCTGGCCACGGTGTTTTTGCTGCGTCAGCGCGACTGGCGTCGCGCGGCATGGGCCGCTGTCTCCAGTGCGATCGTGATCGGACTGTATTTCAGGCACTACGATTTGCACGCGACCATGTCGCCCATGCTGTCCCCACCCGCCGATGCAAGTCTCGGCGCGCACACCTCGATACCGCTTCGGGTTGTCTATCTGTTCGTTCAGATCGGCTCGCTTGCCATGTTGAACAATCGCGCAATGCATTTGCCAGTCGCGTTCGTGGCGATTCCTTTTTTCACGGGCATCGGGTTGGTGTGGGTGCATTACCGGCTGGTTCGCGAGGGCGCATTAGCTGAACGCCCGGCGCTCGCCGCATTCATGCTCTTTCTGCTGGCTGCTTTTCTCGCCATCACAGTCGTTCGCGTGAGTGCGAGTGTCGACGATTGGGTGCCCGTGCGTTACAAGCTGATCTCATGTCTATACGCTTGCAGTGTCGTCGCATTGTCCGCGGCACAATTCACCCAGCGTCATCCCGGTCGTGTCTCGCTGAGCGGAGTACTCGCTGGATGCGCGATGCTGTACTGGCTGACATCGTTGATCTACCTGCCTGTCCATGTCGCTCATTACCGGCAATACGTCGCGCCGCTCGTGACGGAAGCGTGGTACACCCAGCAACAATCGGACGCTGCCCGCCAGATCCTCGACGAAGCGCAAACGATGGACATCTTCCGTTGGAGACAGCGTATCGATTGAGCGAGTGTGCCGCGGTTTAAAACAGTCCCCTTTTTAAACGCGACGACTGCGCGGCCTCCCGTCAAATACACACTCGCCGTTCGGCACCCATGCCAATCCGGTCGTGCCGGCTTGCCGATTGCTTCGGGCAATGCCGTGTCACGTTACAGCGCCGTGCGCGTTACCCCGGTGTTACGTCACGTTTTCTCTCGGGCCGCTTTGATGCCGGATGTCTTAGGACGTCAGAGCGCGGCGCCTGCATCGTGTCAAGCACTGTAAAGCCCCTCCGAATCAGGCTCTCAACCGGCACTATCGTTCTCGTTAGCAACGTTAAACGAACTGACTCGCGCTGCCGATGCGTTGGCATGGAGCTTGCATTTATACACGTGCGATAAGCGTCTGTCTGAGAGAGGCGCTGCCCAGATCCACTGTCCAGACCAACCCAAGCAACTTCGACGTCGTTCGAGTGTGAGGGAGTGCAGCGGATTCGGCTCGAATTCAGAAAAAGAAAAGCGTCTCGATGCGCTTTCTCCAAGTGTTGTCGGATTATGGTTCCGGGGGTTGTGAACGATGAATACAAAAAATGATGTCACGAGTGATCTCGCTCGGTTGTTCTCCGGCGCGCACGTTCAGGAATCGCTGGATCGCGGGGTGACGACAGTCGTGCCAGTGGTGCTCGCCGGAGGGGCGGGAACGCGCCTTTGGCCGATTTCGCGCGAACACCATCCGAAGCAATTAGCGAGCGTGATCGGCGATGAGACGCTGCTCGCCGCAACCTTGCGCCGCGCCTCGGCCATCGCCGCCAAGCGGACGGTTGCAACACCGCTCGTGGTCTGTGGCGAAGAGCATCGTCACGTTACAACTCGCCAATTGACGCTGAGCGGACTGCAAGCCTCGATCGTACTCGAGCCCGCTCGACGTGACACGGCACCCGCGCTTTCCATCGCCGCCGAGTTGGTGCGCGTTGAGCACGGGGATGCCGTACTCGTCGTAATGCCCGCTGATCACACCATCGACAACGTCGAGTCGTTCCATCGTGCACTCGATCTCGCGATCGCTTACGCGCAGCTCGGTTGCGTCGCGACGCTAGGGATCGTGCCGAGCCGCGCGGATCCCGGCTTCGGCTATCTGCGGTTGGGCGAATCGGTGCGAGCAGAAGGCGTGGAAGGCGGCATGCGGCTCGACGGCTTCGTCGAGAAGCCGGCTCCGGAAATCGCCTCGCAATATATCGAGGCCGGCAACTATCTCTGGAACAGCGGCATTTACGTGGTGCGAGCGAGCGTGTGGCTCGCTGCAATCGCGCAGTTCGCCCCGGACATCCACTCGGCTTGCGAGCGTTCCGTGACGGCAGGCACGCGTGAAGGCACATGTTTTCGCCCCGCGCGCGATGCGTTCGATGCTTGCCCGAGCGACTCGATCGACTACGCGGTGATGGAGAAGCTCGCCGACTGGCCGGAAGCGCCGGTCGCGCTCGCCGTTCCCCTCGATGCGGGCTGGTCAGATCTCGGCTCGTGGAGCGCCGTGTGGGAAGCACTCGATAAGGACACGGACGGTAACGCGGGACGCGGCCGCGTCATGTTCGAAGGTGCCACGGGATGCTACGCGCACTCGGAGGGTCGTCTTGTAGCGTGTGTCGGCGTGACGAATGTGGCCGTGGTCGAGACCGCCGATGCCGTGTTGGTGGTCGATCGTGCGCATGTTCAGGCAGTCAAATCCGTAGTCGGCCGGATCGCGTCTTCGCGAGCGCCGGAAGCTACGTCGCATCGGCTGGTGCGCCGCCCGTGGGGCTGGTATGACTCGATCGACCGGGGCGAGCGCTTTCAGGTCAAGCGGATCCTGGTGGATCCGGGCGCGAGCCTCTCGTTGCAGATGCATCACCACCGCGCCGAGCACTGGACCGTCGTGCGTGGCACCGCCATGGTCACGCGCGGCGACGAGCGCTTTTTGCTCAGCGAGAACGAGTCGACCTATATCCCCGTCGGCGTGACGCATCGACTTGAAAACCCCGGCCGGTTGCCGCTCGAGATGATTGAGGTGCAGTCCGGAAGCTATCTCGGCGAAGACGACATCGTCCGCTTCGACGATACCTACGGCCGCGTCTGATCAGTTCACGCGGTGATGCTTACTCCGGGGAGAGGGACGATGTTCGGTTTTCAATCGATGTGCGCAAGCGTACGCGATATGCAAAACGTGTTCACGACGATAGTCCGTGGTCTTGTTCAAATGAACTCGGATCTACCACGCACATGATCGAACAGGCTCTGATTATCTGCGACGGCAACGTCTGCCGCAGTCCGATGGCCGGTGCGCTGCTGTCGCGGGCAGTACCGAATCTGGCGGTGCGCTCCGCGGGTTTGGTGGCGCTCGCGGGACGGCCCGCAGCACGCCTTGCCATCGACGTGATGACCCGGCGCGGTATCGCTCTCGGCGGTCATGTGGCACAGCAAGTTCATTTGGGTCACGTGCGTGAATCCGCGTTGATTCTCGCGATGACGAATGCGCAATGCCGGGAATTGGAGCGTCGCTATCCGTTTGCTCGAGGCCGCGTGTTTCAACTCGATCAAACGACGAAGCAGGACATTCCCGATCCGTTCGGCAAACCGGAAGCGGTGTTCGAGATGGTCGCACAGCACATCGAACATGCGCTCGAACACTGGGTGGCCCGCGTGGGCGTAACCGAAACGCGCGGAGCGGTGAATTGAAAATGGATCGGCTCATGCGCAACCGGGCAGTGGTGTCGCTGCTTATCGCCATTGCTTCAGCGACGGTTCAGGCGGGCGTCGCTGATCAGACCAGGCAATCGGGTCCAAGCTCGCGGTGGGCAGGCGCAACGTCAAGTGCGGGAGTCAAGGGCACGTCCGTACTGCCTCTCGTGCCTTCGATGGGAAGCAGCCAGTCCGCCTGGCGCGACGATTACGCGTTGCTCCCGACAGAGCGCAGCTTGATGACTCCCGGCGCGAAATCGTCGCGGCAGGTTGCGCGGCGCCACGGCTCGTCCGGGCACGCAAGCTTGGTAGGCAGCGATTTTGCAGCAAAAGCACGCGATCTGGCAGAGACCGCGCCACCTTGGAACAATTCGCCGTGGGCGGGTTCGCCTTGGACAGCGTCACCCCATTGAGTAGCGAGGCATGACGATTTCTCTCACCCATAGTGACTTTTAATCATAAGGATACCGAATAACGTGAGCATTCACTCCTAGCGGCAGCAGTCGAAGAGAAACAACAATGCAAGGAAAAAAATGAATATTCGGCCAAACAACGAGCTAGTCAGGTTTCAGTCGCCGCTATGGCGCCGTCTCTCGCTTGCGGGGTTCTGTCTGTCACTGGCTGCGTGCGCGGCATCGCCGGGGATGCGCATGACTGACAAACAGACCCTGCCGCTGTCGGCTCCGCGTGATGGCGCGCCGGCCCAGGCGCTGAACGTACCCATTCAGGAAGTCGACGTCGATCTCGTCAACCGCATGCGCGAGTTCGATGGGAGCACCTCGTTGCGAAGCGCCGAACTGCTTGCCGCCGCAAACCAGAACGCCGCGTACCGTATCGGCCCGGGCGATGTCCTGCAAATCACCCTGTGGGACCATCCGGAGCTGGCCGCGGCCAATCCGGCTGGTCAAACAGGCGGTGCGCCGCGCGCCAGCGACCCTGCGAGCGGTTTCGTGGTCGACCAGAAGGGAAACGTACAGTTTCCATACGCGGGATCGATTCACGTGAGCGATATGACGCCCGCCGACGCGCAAGTAGCGGTGACCCGCGCGCTGACAGCATTTCACAATCCGCAGGTGACGGTTCGCATTGCGTCGTTTCGCAGCCAGCAGGTCTATGTCGAGGGCGAAGTACGCAGCCCAGGTATTCAGCCGATTAACGACGTGCCGATGACCCTGGTCGACGCGGTCGACCGCGCCGGCGGCCTGCAACCCACGGCGGACAGCAGCCGTATCGAACTCATGCGCGGATCGGCGCGCTACGTACTCAGTCTGACGAGCCTGCTCGACAAAGGCATCAATCCCGCGCACATCGTTCTGGAAAACCGTGACGTACTGCGTGTGATGTCGCGCGAGGATAGCGGTGTCTACGTGATGGGAGAGGTCACCAGGCCGACGCTCGCGCTGCCGCTGCGCAACGGTTCGCTGTCGCTAGGCGATGCGCTCTCGCAAGCCGGCAGCATCAACAGCAATACCGCCGATGCCGCTCAGGTCTTCGTGATCCGCGGGCACGGCGCGAGTAAGCCGGACGTTTTCCATCTCGACGCGAAGTCGCCGGTCGCGATGGTGTTGGCCAATGAATTCATGCTTCAGCCAAAAGACGTCGTCTATGTCGACGGCAACGGACTGGTTCGCTTCAATCGCGTGCTGTCATTGTTGCTGCCGGCAATCAACGCTGGGATGACCGGAGTGGTGCTGGCGAAATGAACGATACCAACTTAAGACACAACGGACGAGTCACGATGGATTTCGCGGATTCACGCGTGACTGAGCCGGCCTCTGACGATGTTCCTCTGTCGAGTTACGTGGATATCGTCCTGACTCGCTGGCGCCTCGTGCTGACCATCACGCTGTGTACATTCTCGATCGGCCTTGCATACGTCGTATTCGGCACACCGATTTATCAGGTGGATTCGACTATCCAGGTCGACGACCCGAGCAACGTCAGCAAGACGCCGCTTCGCGACATCGGCGCCTTGCTCGACACGCAGAGCAGCGCCGCCGCGGAACTTGAACTGGTTCGCTCGCGTAAGGTGATCGATGCGGTGGTGGACCGTCTGCATCTGAATATCGTTGCCGGACCGCGCTACTTCCTTGGCATCGGTCGCTGGATTGCGCGCATGTACAAAGACGGCGGAGTGGCGGACGCACGCTTTGGGTTGCCGCACTTCGCGTGGGGTGGCGAGCGCATCGAGGTCGATCGCTTCACGATGCTGAGCGGGACGCAGGGCGAGGCCGACAACGGCCGGCTGATGGGGGAGAAGTTCACCCTGACGGCCCAGGGCGATGGCCGTTATGTCCTGACCGACGAGCACGATGAGGTCGTGCTGCACGGCCGCGCGGGAGAAGAGGCCACGGGCATGTACCACCGGCAGCCGATCTCCTTGCATGTGACGACGCTCGAGGCGCGACCGGAAACCCAATTCAGCCTTGTGCGCATTCCACGTCTCGAAGCGGTGACGCAGCTTCAAAGCCAGCTCAACGTCGAAGAGAAAGCCAAGCAGTCAGGCATCATCTCCGTGACGCTCGAAGGCGACGATAAGTCTCGTATCGAAATGATCCTCTCGGCGGTGGTCCATGCGTATGTGCAGCAAAACAAGGACTACCGCAACGAGGAAGCGCATGCGACGCTGAACTCGCTCGGGCGCAGTATGCCGGAAGTGCGCGCCATTCTCGAACGCGCCGAGGCGGCTTACACGGCATTCCGGCAGCGCTCCGGAACAGTCGATCTCGACGAGCAGGGTCGTCTGCTGCTCGGCCAGGAAGTCGATGTGCAGACCCGCATCCTCGATCTGAAGCAGAAACAGATCGATCTGGTTGCGCGTTACTCCGATACTCACCCGGCCGTCATTTCGCTGCAGCAGAGCCTGTCGGCACTCGAAGGGCAGGACGGCGCGCTGAAGGCGAGAGCCGAAAAACTGCCCCAGACCGAGCGTGAAGGGCTCGGTTTGCTGCGCGAGGTCCGGGTCAATACAGAACTTTATACGAACCTGCTGAACACCGGGCAGCAACTGAAGGTCGTCGAGGAAGGCCAGATCGGCAGCGTGCGCATCGTCGATGTGCCCGAGTTGCCTGTCAAGCCGGTGAAACCGAGGCAGGCTCTCGTTCTGGCGCTGTCCTTATGCGTGGGGCTGGCGCTGGGTATTGCTGCGCCGTTCTCGCTGCGCGCGGTGTGGGGACGTGTCGAACACTCCGAGCAACTCGAGCAGGCGCTGGGTGTGCCGGTCTATGCGGTCATTCCGAACAGCCGTCAGCAGGGGCGTATCGCACGGCGCCAGCGCGCTGACGATCAAGGTTTGCACGTGCTCGCCCTCGATATTCCCGAGGATCTGACCGTCGACGCAGTGCGCAGTCTGCGCACGACGCTGCATTTCACGATGGCCCAGGCGGACAACAACGTCATCATGGTGACGAGTTCCCAGCCCGGCGCCGGCAAGTCGTTCCTGAGCGCCAACCTGGCTGCGGTGTTCGCTTCGGGTGGCAAGCGCGTGCTGCTGATCGATGCCGATATGCGGCGCGGTCAGGTGCATCGTTACTTTGGTGTGTCAGCCACGCCGGGCCTGCCGGACGCGATTACGAGCGGGTCGCTCGAGCGGGCGGTCAACCGTACCTCGGTCGCGGGCGTCGACGTGCTGCCGCGAGGTGTCGTGGCGCGCTCGGCGGAATTGCTGAACGACGGACGCTTCAAGGCCGTACTGGAGGCCGCCTCGCGTTGTTACGACATCGTCGTGGTCGACACACCGCCTATCCTGGCATTGCACGATGCCGCCGCCATCGGCCGGCTCGGTGCAACGACCCTGCTGTGCGTGCGTCACGGCCGCAGTTCGATGCCGGAGATCCGCGAGGCTGAACGGCGCCTGCGTAATGCCGGCATCCAGATCGGCGGTGTGGTGCTCAACGATGTGCCGCGTCGTCAGGCCGTGTACGGCTCGTATGGCGAAGGCGCATACGCGTATGAGACCGAGGTCTGAGGCCGGGATGAGTACTCTTTCCGCTACATCGACATGGATCGCCGTGTCCTCGCATGCGTTGCTCGACATACCGCGAGGTGTTCGTGTGCAGCAGGGAGCCTGCGATGAACGCTGACCTGCGCATCCCTCCGTTAAGGCCTGTGGCCGCGAGCGGACATCCTCGTGAACCGGCGCGCCGACCGCGTGCACCGTTGCCGCGTGTCCGCGCACGACGCGACGCCGCGGATTGGGTTTTTATCGTGCTGCTTTTCCTGTTGACGATCCAGTTCGTTCAGGTTGGCGGCGCACAGTTGGCGCAACTATTCGCCGTGGTGGCGCTGCCGCTTCTGCTCGTGCAACGGCGCGTTACGGTGAGCGGCTGGGAACTATGGAGCTATGGCCTGTTCCTCTCTGTGACGCTCGCGCTTACCTGGTTCTCTGGCTATTCGCATATCAAGGCGCCCGAGCAGATCATCAAGTTCTCGCTCGTATTTCCAGCGTTCTATCTGATTGGGCGTTATTTCGGCCAGCGTTATCTGACGCGGTTGCTGCCGTATGGCTATTTGGTGCTGTGGGGCTTTCTGCTTTATCAGGTGTGCCTGCAATACCTGAACGTGCCGGTGCTGTATCAGCAAGTCGACTTTATGCAGGGCGCACTGCATGGCTCGTTCAAGGAACGCAACTGGCTCGCCGCCACATTCTTCCTGGCGAGCTACCTGTGCTTTCTTCAATCGCCGCGGCGCATACCGGATATTTTGTGGTTCCTCTCGCTGGGGCTTGCCGTGACTTTGCTCAGCGAATCGAAAACGGTCCTGATTCCGTGCGGAATCGTGTTGCTGCTTCAAGTTCGTGGATACATGGTGCAAAAGGCCTTGCTGATTGCGACGGGTGCGGCCTTTTACGTGTATGAGTTCTCGCGCGAATTATCGGGTGACCTGTTGCAGGTCAAGCTCCAGGAGGAGCGCGGACTCGCCTTCATCGAGTCGGTCAAGCTGCTCGCGCACGACTGGCTCGGGCACGGGCTCGGCTTTGTCGAGTATCACTTTGCGCACTCGGCCGTGGACGTCAGAGGGCTGGGCGAAGGAACCAACGCGGTGTTCTGTTCGCCGCTGGATCTGATGCTGGTCGCCGGACCGTTCGGCCTGTTCGCGTGGGCGGTCTTCTTCGCAGGCCTCGGGCTGGGCCGGCGGGCCACGCTGATGATGATTCCGCTCGCTGCGTGGTCACTCGTCAATCCCATGCACGAGAGTGAAACCTCCTACCTGTTCCTTGGCGTACTGGTGTCGTTTGCGATGTCCGCAAGCTTGAGCCGGCGACCCGGCCTCGCGCCGGTTCAGGAGGTCATGCCTTCTCGCCGCCAGTCTTCCATTCGGGGCTCTTTCCTATGAAATTTTCTCTCATCATGGCGACGCTCGGACGTAGCGACGAGATCGTGCGATTGTTCGATTCGATCGTGCTCCAGGATTATTCGGATCTCGAAGTGATCGTCGTCGACCAGAATCTCGACGACCGTGTGGAGAGGGTGATCGATCGGTACAAAGATCAGCTTTCTATCGTGCATCTGCGGTGCGAAAAGGGCAAATCACGCGCACTCAATGTTGGTCTACGGGCGGTGACGGGGTCGATCGTGGCATTTCCTGACGACGACTGCTGGTACAAACCGGGCACGCTGAAGTACATCGCGGAGCAGTTCGCGGCCAATCCCGGCATCGACGGTTTGACGGGCAATAGCGTTGCCGCTGACGGCACGCCATCGCAAGGCCGCTGGGCGATCCACGCGCAGGATGTCGACCGGTTCAACATCTGGACATGCGCGACGGCGTACACGATTTTCTTGCGCCGCGCCGCAGTGGAGGCCGCAGGAGACTTCGACATCGAACTCGGTGTGGGAACCCATTCGCGCTGGGGATCGGGAGAGGAAGTCGACTACCTGCTGCGCGTTCTGGCGCGTGGACACCGGGTGCGTTACGAAGCGGACCTTCGGATCCATCACCCCGAGCCGCTCGCCGTTCTGGACGAGCAGGCATTCAATCGCGGTCGCCGCTACAACCGCGGCTTTGGCCGGGTGTTGAGGCTGAACCGTTACCCCGCGCATTACGTGGCCTACATGGTTGGCCGCCCGGTCGCCGGGTGCCTGCTTTCATGCATTCGATATTGCCCGGCACAAGCACGGTACTACTGGATTGCGGCATCTCAACGACTACTTGGCTGGATGGACTGAACCATGCACGTTGCCGAAGCACGCCATCCCGCCATGGCCGCCCAGCCGCGCCGCCGCGAGACGTTGGCCGTGTACGCCGATCTGCGTTGGCCGATTGGCACGGGGATCTACAACGTCATGGAGGCGTACATCTCCCGCGCGCCGTCGGAGATCGAAATCGAGTCGCTCTCCGTTGCAGGCGGAGTCGCGCGTCCGTTGACGCCGCTCGCGTTGAGACGTGCACTGCGTGCCCATTCGTCGCACGAAGGCGTGTTCTGGAATCCCGGGTTCGTACCCCCGGCGGGTTCGTTGCCTGAGCGTTTGCAGTCGGTAGTGACAGTGCACGACCTGACGCATCGTCATTTCTACGGCCGCACGCACCGGATCTATTACGACCTGGTGTTCCGGGCGCTTTACCGCCAATGCGCGGCAGTGGTTTGTGTGTCTGAATTCACCCGCAACGAGTTCCTCGAATGGTCAGGCATGCCATCGGACCGAGTGCACGTGATCGTCAACGGTGTTGACGCTGCGTATGCGCGTAATCGCGAGACGCTCGACTATCCCTTTCCCTACGTGCTCTATCCGGGCAATCGCCGCTCGTACAAAAACCTGAATCGGTTGATCGAGGCGTTTGGTGCCAGCGGGTTGGAGCGATCGGGTATTCGTTTGCTTCTCACAGGCAATCCCGACTCCTCTCTCGTTGATCATGCGCGCCGTTGCGGCTGCGAGGCGGCGCTTGCGTTCACCGGCGTGCTGCCGAACGAAGCAATGCCGAAGCTCTATCGCGGTGCGCTTTTCCTGGCGTTCGTGTCGCTATACGAAGGATTTGGCCTTCCGATTCTGGAGGCCATGGCCTCGGGTGTGCCGGTGCTGACGTCGAACCTGTCGGCGATGCCCGAAGTGGCGGGGCAGGCAGCGGTTCTCGTCGATCCGCTGTCGGTGGACGACGTCGCGACAGCCATGAAGGAGCTCGGCCGGGACCACGTGTGGCGTGCGAAGTTGATCGCGCGCGGATATGAACGCGTTAGGCACTTCGATTGGGATGAGTCGGCGGCGAAGCTGTGGTCGCTCGTCGACGACGTTGGCAGTGCATGCGGGAAATCGCGTTAGTTGTGCGAGTGGAAGAAATAAAACATACGATCCGGGGTGAAGGGTGAATACACAAGGACGCTTGAACGTCATTATCGTCAACTACGGTACGCCGGAATTGACGCAAGACTGCGTGGCATCATTGCTCGAACTGAATGTCGCGCTTCCCGAGGACGTGGTCGTAGTCGACAACGCATCACCGGACGACTCATACGCCCGTTTCCGTGCCAGTTTGCCCGCAGGCATCCGCCTGCTTCGGGCCGCTTCGAATCGTGGATTCGGATCGGGGGTGAACTTCGGAATGGCGGCGTGCCGGCGGGACTATGTCCTGGTTGTTAATCCCGACACGCGATTCACGGAGAATCGTTTAGCGGCGGTACTCGAACTGCTCGACACGCGGCCGGAAGCCGGTCTGGTCGGTCTCGATCTGCAATACCCCGACGGACGCCGCCAGTATTCCGCACGGCGCTTCTACAGCTGGCTCGACATCCTGGGGCGACGCACCGCGCTTGGCCGCATGGCGCCCTTCAGGGCGCGTCTGCAGAATCACCTCATGGTCGAGGCATGGGGACGCGACGATGCCTTCGACGCCGAATGGGTCATGGGCACGGGATTCGTTGTGCGCCGTGAAATGTACGAATCGCTCGGTGGCATGGACGAGGCGTATTTCCTGTACATGGAAGACGTCGATCTGTGCGCGCGCACATGGCTAGCCGGCTATCGGGTTCTGTGCATGCCCGGGGTGAAGCTGGTCCATTTGCATCAGCGACAGTCCGCGGCAGGTCCGTTGTCGGGCGCCGGCCGGCATCATTTGCGCAGCCTGTTACGGTTCCGGCGCAAATTCCAGGTGCCTTTCTCGCTGCCGCCGGGCATCTCGGGAATCTCGCGGTGAATACGTCGATTCGATTCCGCTTGCAGATGATGAAGCTCGCCACGCTGGCGGTACTCGCAACCATTTGCGCGGTCGCCGCCGGCACGTCGCCGCCGGCGCCATTGGCGGGAAGCGCGGCAGTCCCCGCGCGCCAGGATTTCATCACGCTCGCCGACAATGGCCATGCGCATTATGTGATCCGCGCCGGTGCGGCGGATGCCGTGACGCGGCACGCGGCGGCCGAGCTTGGTGACTACCTGTCCCGCATCTCGACCGCGCGGTTCACCGTGGTGGAAGAGGATACGGGCGACCTGCCGGCGATCGTCGTCGGCGGTCAGGGCGCAGTGCAACATTGCGGCAACGGACGCGATGCCGAGCTGGGGGACGATGGCTTTGTCATCTGCCAATGGTCGGGAAATCTGATTATTTCCGGCAATACGCCGCGCGGTACGTTGTTTGGCGTCGACTGGTGGCTGGACCGTGAACTCGGCGTGAAGTGGCTCGCGCCGGACGCCGAGGAGGTGCCGGTCACGCGGACGTTGCGCGTTTCGAGTCGCACTATTAGCGAGAAACCGCGCTTTGCCTATCGGGAAGTGCTCAGCGCCGAGGGCGAGGACAAACCGTTTCGCGCGCATAACTTGCTGAATGGCGAGTCGCATGGCACATCGTTCCGGCCGTCGCCGCCAGGAATCGATATGTGGGACCGCCGTTGGCTCGCGCGCGGCGGCGACTTCGATTTCTGGTCGCTCGTGCCGCGCTCGCGATACGCAGCGGCGCATCCCGACTGGTTTGGCGGCGGGCAGCTCGCCATGATGTCGCCCGACGTGCGGCGTGTCATGGCGCAGGAGATCGTTCAGCGACTGCAAGCACTCAACGCCCTCTCGCCAATCTGGTTTGGCATTCACGATATGGACTGGGGATGGGACATGGACGCGGCGAGCCGCGCGTTCGCCGACGCGCACGGCGGCGCACCCTCGGCCGCGTTTCTCGACATGGTCACGGACGTGGCATCGCGCGTGCGGCAGTCCATTCCTGACGCACGCTTTGCGATGCCAGCCTACCACTGGGGCTTCATGCCGCCGGAAGGCATGACCGTGCCTGACGACGTTCTGGTTTATCCGATGACGATTCAGGTCGATTACAGCACTGCGTTGAACGAAGGGCGAAACGTGCCGCTCGGTCAAGGCATCCGGCGATGGAACGAGATTGCGAAGCATGTGCTCGTCTGGGACCATATCGTCAATTTTGGCGGGTATTTGCAACCCACGCCGAATCTCTACCCTATCGGCCGCAGCATTGCGTGGCTGGCGACGCTTCCCCATGTCGAAGGTTATTTCGGCGAAGGCGACTGGCAATCGCGCGGCGGCGAGTTTTCGAGCCTGCGCGTCTGGCTTGTCGCGCGGCAACTCTGGTCGCCTTCCGACGATGTGCGAGGGCTCGTGCGGCAGTATTGCGACGCGTACTACGGCGCGGCCGGGCAGGACATCGTCCGCTATATCGACCGGATGCATGAGGCCGCGCGGACCACCGGCGACGTGCTCGCGGAGCAAACGCCTGTCGACGCCCCGATGTACACGTATGAGTTCGTTCGGCGATCCGATCAGGACTTCGATTCGGCTGAGCGCGCGGTGGCCGGTGACTCGACGAAGCTCGCGCGGGTCCGCCAGACGCGCATGTCGCTCGATTTCGTCATTCTCGCGCTGCGCTCGCACTACGCCGAGCGTGCGCAGCGCGATGGTTGGGACATGGATATCGCCGCGCGCAGGGCTCGTCTATCTAGCGCGCTCGCCGCGGCGCACGTGACGAAATACCGGCAGAGCGGCGATTTGAGCGCGCTTCGGGATTTACTCGATGTGGCGTGGCGTGAGGGGCCGGGCACGGCTCCAAGCCTGGTCGCCAAATTGAAGGAAGCTGACTGGAGGGAGATCGGCGCGCTCAAGTTGAACCTCTACGATAGCGCGCGCATCGTGGCCGATTCCGAAGCGGTACGCGGTGGCGCGGTGTCGCTAGGCGGAGATTCACAGGCGTGGGGCGTCCAACTCAAATTCGACAAGTTGCCGCGAGAGGGCAACTGGGATCTCTTCGTCGAAGTCCGCACGCCGGACGCGGCTCTCGTGCCACCGGCCGCGGCGATTCGCGTCGGTGCCTATCCGCCGATGACGCGCCGCATCGACACGCCTGTATCGACGCTTTCCGGCACGGCATATGGCTGGTTGGCGGCGCCCGGGGGCCCGTTTTCATACAGTACCGACCATGAACGTGGCGTCTATGTGCACGGCCTTGGTTTCGCTAAAGGACAACGTTTCCTGATCGATCGCTTCGTCGCTGTTCGTCACGACGCGGCCACTGCCGCTACTTCGGCCATGCTCAACGGGAATGCACCGTGAAAGTTGCTATTGTTTCTCCAATTCCTCTCTTTCCGCTTAACGCGGGAAATCGAAGCCGTGTCCTGAATCTTGCGCGGACGATCCGCTCGCTAGGCCACGAGGTGCATTTCATTTATCTGGAGAGCCGTCAGCCCGAACCTTTCGACATGGAGGCGCACCTCAACGAATTTGAGACTGCTGGCGTGACGGTCTTGCGACGCAGTGGGTCTGCACTCTGGGCGTACCGGGTCAAGCGCGTCGCATGGTTGCTGAAGCGCGCGGCAGAGCGCTTATTAGCTCGTCAGGAGGCTTATTACACGGGTCTCGACGAACTGTACAGCGTGACGTTTTCGAACCAGTTGCGCCACCTGCAGGATGAGCACGGGTTCGACGCGGTATTCGTCGAGTATGTCTTTTACTCGCGGGCGCTCGATGCGTTTCCCGACTCCGTGATCAAGGTACTCGATACGCACGACATTTTTGCCGACCGGCATATTCCTTTCATTGGACGCCCCGGAGCGAAGAACTACATGTTCTCGATTTCTCCACGCCACGAGGAAAGAGGGCTCCGGCGGGCACATGTCGTCGTGGCGATTCAATCGGAAGAAGGTGCGGTGCTGTCCGCGCGCCTCGCAGATGGGGGACCGAATGTTGCGGTGATTAGTCATCTGCTTGAACCGGCCACGGGTACAGATAGCAGGGCCTATGCCGATGCGGCATTTCTCGGCAGCGACACTCAGCCTAACCGCGACGCATTGGCTTACTTCATGAACGACGTGATGCCGCGCATTACGGCTGAGGTGCCCCAATTCAAGTTGCATCTGTTGGGCAGCATTGCCACCGCGATCGACGCCCATCCCAACCTCCTCCGGCGTGGACGGGTCAAGGATCTGGCCGAAGCCTTCTCGGTTGCGCCGATCTCGGTCAATCCGATGTTGCTTGGTACGGGCATCAACATCAAGTTGCTCGAAAGCATGCAGTATGGTTTGCCGGTTGTGACAACCCGTCTCGGTGCCCGTGGTCTGTCGTCCAACTACCTGCGTGGTGTCACGATAGTGGACGATCGCGACGCACAGGGTTTTGCCGATGTGGTGATACGACTCGTGCGTGATGCCGAGCTCAGAGCGTCCCAAGGAGTGGCCTCTCGCCAGTCCGCGCACGCCTGGCATGAGGCGCAACTTCAGGTGCTGCGTGACACATTGAACGGAAATTCCGTGCCGATTTCGCTCGAGGAATGTGCCGTATCGGAAGTTTGAATAAGCTCGGGCGACGATGGTTCGACCGGGCGATTTAAAGTGATTCACCTGTATTCTGGACGTCGAAAGACCAAGCCTTCAATACTTTTCAATAATTAGAATGGCCTTTTGAGGAATTGCAATGGACCGCGAAATCTATTTGATGTTGTGGCGATGCTTGAGCAGAAGCCATCGCATGAAACTCCTGTCGCTGCTTGTGCTGATGATAGTGGTTTCATGCTCGGAGGTGCTGAGCGTCGGGGCGATCTTCCCCTTTCTCGCGTTGCTTGCCGACCCTGAAAAAGTCATGAAGTACGGGTTCGTGCGCGCTGCCGCGGGCGCGTTCGGCGTGACGACCGCGCAAGACCTGCTCGCACCGCTCGCGATTGTTTTTGCGGCCGCAGCAATTTTCGCGGGCGCAATGCGTGTACTGTTGCTGTGGGCCAGTAATCACTTTGCTTTTTCGCTGGGCTCGGATTTGAGCGTCGACGTCTACGATCGCATTCTCGGGCTTCCTTATTCGCGACACATTGCTTCGAAAAGTAGCGAATTGATCAATACGGTGTCTTACAAGACGGGCCTCGTGATCGATGGCATCCTAATGCCCGCGCTGCTTTTGATGAGCGCTGTCTTCATGGCGGCCGTGATTTCCCTGGCAATGTTCTATGTCAGTCCTCTGGCCACGTTGCTGTCGGTGACAGGATTTGGACTGCTGTATGTCCTGGCGTTCATCGTCTCGAAGAAACGCTTGAAAAAATGCGGGCGCGAGATTTCGTCGCAGAAGGCACTCGTCGTGAAGGCGGTGCAGGAAGGACTGGGAGGTATTCGCGACGTCATTCTGGACGGAACGCACGGCGAGTACGTGGAATGCTATCGCCAGGCCGATAAGAAACTGCGCGACGCTCAGGGCCGTTACGCGTTTCTCTCGCAGAGCCCACGCTTTGCAATGGAGTCGTTGGGTATGGCGCTCATCGCGCTTCTGGCTCTGGTGCTGGCAAGGGGACATGGCGGCATCGCCGCGGTCGTGCCGACACTCGGCGCGTTGGCACTTGGCGCTCAGCGCCTTCTGCCGGTTCTGCATCAGGCGTATTACGCGGTGTCGGCAATGCAGTCCGCGGCGGCGAGCTCACGGGAGACACTCGACTTTCTCAGCGAAGAGCGCACGTGTGCTGCGCCGCGCGCCAAGGTCACTCCTTTGCCTTTCACGCAAAGCATTGTGTTTCGCGACGTCGAATTCAAATACGCCAATGATGCACCGAGCGTGCTGTCAGACATCAATCTCGAGATCAGAAAGGGCGCGCGAATCGGTTTTGTTGGCAAAACGGGAAGTGGCAAGTCGACGCTCATGGATATTCTGATGGGCCTGCTCGAACCGAGTCGCGGGATCATTCAAGTCGATGGGGTCGGGGTTTGCCAGGAGAATCACCAGCGGTGGCGAGCCAACATCGCGCACGTGCCGCAGGATATTTACCTTTCCGATCAGTCTGTCATGGAGAACATCGCCTTTGGCGTTCGCAGGGGCGAGATCAACGTCGATGAGGTTCGCCGGGCTGCGAGGCTGGCGCAGATCTCCGACCTGATAGACGGCTGGCCGTTGGCGTATGACACCCCGGTGGGCGAACGCGGGATTCGGTTGTCGGGGGGGCAGCGGCAACGTCTAGGCATCGCCCGGGCGCTTTATAAAAAGGCGAGTGTGATTGTCCTCGACGAAGCGACGAGCGCGCTCGATAGCGAAACAGAGGAAGCGGTCATCAAAGGCATCGAAAGCCTGGATCCGGATATCACGATTATCGCCATCGCGCATCGAACCAGTACGCTCGCGGGCTGTACGAAGATTTTTGAGCTGGACGGTGGGCGGATTATGTTTGTTGGCGGATATGGTGATATGCGGCATGCAGAGAGCGAGGTTTCAAGAGTGTAGAGAGCTAGCGTATGGACACGCAAACGTCGCATATGGCACGTAGAAAAACTAAATAAATTTGGTCGAAGGGGTTCGATAGCAATGAAAGATTCAATAAGGAAGCCGGTTTTGCAGCTTGACGACGCAAGCGGGCCTTCGCCATCGACCGGCGTTTCCGTGGATAACCAGAATATTCGGGGAACGGGTGCGAAAATGACAGACGCGGTGTTGAAACCGTTGCAGCTGGGTCTGGCGCTCAGAAGACGTTTGGGACGTTGGCGGCGGCTTCATGGAGTGCGTCGCTGGCAAGACTATCAACGTGCGATGACTGGCGAAACAGCTGTTTGCAGTTACATCGGTTGGGTCGGGCACGGTAACGTTGGTGATGACGCGTTGTATGAGGCTTTTCGCGACGTGCTTTTTCCGAAACTGCTCATGACGCTGGAGGACGACGTTTCAGCTCTGTCATGGGTGGCGAGACGCAGGCAGGAAGTCGCGCCAACTCTGCTCGGTGGCGGCACGCTGATTAACGTCATGCCCTATTACGACGCACTCGTTCGTGCGCACAGCAAGGGTGCTCCATTCGCAGTGTTCGGAACGGGCGTCTCTGATTCGACGTTCTGGTCGCGTTTCCCCGAGCATAAGCTGAGAGGCGGCGCGGCACTTTGGCCTGATCTGTTAAGGGAAGCGCGCTACATTGGCGTGCGCGGACCGCGCTCGGCCGAGTCGCTTGATCGTCAAGGCATTCGCAATGTGGAAATTATCGGTGATCCCGCATTGTCACTGCCGAAGCTGCCCCGGCGAAGGAACAGTGAGAAGTTTGTTCTAGGACTTAACCTGGGTAGTCACGATCCGGTCGACGGCGGCGCCCCTGCGGTTTTTGACGCGGCGCTTGATTTGGCTCGTCACGTCCTGAAACAGGGGGCGGAAATCATGTATGTATGCCTTCACGCCATTGACGCGGAACTGGGGAAACGCCTGTATTTTGCATTGGGTAAGCCGGACCGCTTTCGGTTGTTGCCCTGCAATGAGGATGTGAGTCGCGTGTGCTCTCAGCTTGCAAGGTGTGATCTGGTCGTGGGACAGCGGCTCCACGCAACCGTATTGGCCTGCGCGCAAGGCGTGGCAAATTTGTCACTGTCGTATCAACCGAAATGCTTCGATTTTCTTGAATCGATTGGACAATCCAAGCTTGCTATAGATACGGTCGGAGTTAGCGGCGGCGCGCTCATCGAACGATATGACTGGTTGCTTGCGCATCAGGATTCCGTCGAGGCAGAGATTGCCGTTGCTTGCGATCGATTTCGCCGGCTTCAGAGTACTCGAGCACGCGAAGTTCAATCAATGCTTTTTGATGAGCACGACCAGCAAGGTTGATCTGGGCGATGCGACTCTATGTGTTGCTTACAACCAATTCGCCGCTGTTGCCAATCCGAGACTTCAAATAAAAATGTTGAACTTGAACAAGAATAGCAAGACCCACAAGCTTCTTGCGAAAATAAAACTGAATGTTCTTGATCGGTCCGGATTCTATTGGACGCGCTCAAAAATTTTGCATCGCTACAAAGTTCGTTGCTCAGAGCCGCTCGTCTTAAAAGATTTCGGCCTGTATTCCCAGCAGGTCGACCTCGGCGGGAAATACTATTCGTGCAATCCGTCGATTGTCGCCGACGGCAACTCTTATGTCGCCACCGTCAGAACGGTGAATTATCGTCTGGTTCGCAACGGCTGGTTTATCGTGGAAGGGCAAAGCCACGACACGCGTAATTTCATCGTCAAACTGAACGACCGGTTTGAGATCATGGAAAAGGCCATGGTCGATGATGTGCACGAACGTGAAGCGTCGGCTGACGCCATCAACGGTTTTGAAGACCTGCGGATTTTCTTCTGGAAGTCGGAACTCTGGGCACTCGGCAATGCATGCAACTTTGAGTTGCAGAAGAACGTGATGGCGTTGCAACGCATCAACGATGGACGTGTCGTCGAGAATTACTATATTCGCTCGCCATTTTCCAGCGCGAGAGAAAAGAACTGGATGCCCTTTGTTCGAGAGGATCGGCTTTACGCGGTCTATTCGTTGAATCCGTTAGTCGTATTGGAGATCGATAAGAGCGGGAGCAAGGTCAAGCTTGAAAGGGATCTCAATCTCGGCTGCGATCTATACGGTTCCTCGCAACTGGTGCGCTGGAAATCGGGTTGGATATGTGTCGTTCACGACCGCATCGATGTGAAGAGGGCGGGCCGGTTATATCGTCATCGATTTCTCTACATCAATGACGACTGGAGCGTGACATTGTCAGCGCCGTTCTGCTGGAAAATTTACGGTGTGGAGTTCTGCTGCGGACTCGCATTCCAAGGTGGGAAATTTGCTGCGTCAATAAGCGTTCATGATCGCCAGGCATTTTTCGTGGAAATGGACGAACATGTGGTCGAAAGTATTCTGTGTGGTAATTTGCGAAAACGTCTCTGAACAGAAGTTATTTCGTCTGAGAGGGCGGTATGCAGCCCTAGCGGACCGACTGTCTGGCGAAATTGCAGCGCCATTCGACGCTCGATACGAATGAACGATCAGATAGTCAGCAACACCGCGGTCTCCAAGGCGCCCGAATCTGCCCACCCACCACCTTTTTCTTCGCGCACTTTTCCGCCTCAAACTTATCCAGATCTCCCAGCAAATGCTGTATCTGCGACGCTTGCATCTCAGTCAACCGGAATTCGCTCTGTATCCGCTGAAGCCGCCTTCGCCAATAAGCCGGCTGCAAAACGGGCTCACCGCGAAACGCGCTCAGCGACGGCACCATCACACGCGCCACGTGCGCGATGTCTTCATCCATTGTCATGCCATAACCCCGATGACCTCACTGTTCATTTAGTAGTGGCCCTGTTCGTATGTTGCGGGTGGACTGATGTAGCATGCAGTGTGTCCGATTGCGGCGGCCATCATCCTACAAAGCCGCAATCCCTGGGTCAAGGTTTCCGATGCTCGATCACGCAAAGACGGCCCGACCCAAGTCGGGCCGTCAAGCGGTTTATTCAATCCGACATGCGCTTGCTGCGTTGCATGATCTGTTGTTTCGTCATCGGTTTACCGGCAATTGTGTAGTCGCGATCGACGCCAATGGTGATCCGGCCGCAACGATGATCGATACTGAGAAAGACGTGCTGGCCGGGGCGGAAGCCGGCGAATTCGAGCATCGTGTCAGTGATTTGCATCCATGGAAAGGCGACTCGCTTACGGTGGTCATGCAATGCGTCCGATGGTGCTGCTTGCTCGAGAACAACAGAAATTCGCGTGCACTCTTCGGCACGGGTTCGGCGTGGTTTAAGATTGGCGTTAGCCATGAGCAACTCCTTGGTTGAGTTGGTTGTGGTTAGCGGGCCTTGAGTGTTGGTTGAGCTTGCCCCCGAAAAACGAATCCCTTGCTGAGCGGGTAAACTCACGCAAGGAGAAGAAACGATGACAGGCAAGGCAAAGCGGGCACAGTACACGCTCGAATTCAAACTGGAAGCAGTCCGGCTGGTGAAGAACGGCCAGAGCCTGGCTGCGGTGTCGGCGACGCTGGGCGTGGTGCAGCAGACCCTTCACAACTGGGTCAAGGCAGACAGGGAAGGCAAACTGGTCGGAGCCGGAGCGAAGCCGGTCAGTCCAGAGCAGATGGAACTGGCGCGGTTGAGAGCGGAAGTGTCTCGCCTGAAGATGGAGCTCGACATCACAAAAAAAGCGGCGGCGTACTTCGCAAAGGAATTGATGTGAAGTGCGCGTTCATTGACCGGAATCGACACCGCTGGCCAGTCTCAATGTTGTGCGAAGCACTGGAAATCAGTCCCAGCGGATATCATCAGCGTCGGCAGCGCAGCGGCGATGACAAGCCGCTCAGATGCCATATCAGCAACGATGCCCTGCTCGCGCACATCAAGGCGATTCACGTGCAGGTCAAGGGCGAATATGGTTGGCCGCGCATGTGGAAAGAGCTCGTTGCGCGCGGCGTGCGCGTGGGCAAGGAGCGTGTTCGCAAGCTGATGGCGCGGCATGGCATCTGTGCCCGACACAAGCGCAAGTACATCGCGACGACGAACTCGAATCACAACCTGCCGGTGGCGCCGAACCTGTTGGCGCGTAACTTCACAGCAACGGCGCCGAACCAGGTCTGGACGAGCGACATCACGTACTGTGCCACGGCTGAAGGCTGGGTTTATCTGGCGGTCATCATCGACCTGTTCAGCAGGCAGGTGGTGGGCTGGTCGATGCAGCCACACATGAAAGCGGAACTGGTCACGGATGCGCTGCGTATGGCGTGGTTCCGGCGCCGTCCGGAGGCTGGCGTCATCGTACATAGCGACCGGGGTAGCCAGTATTGCAGCGGGCTGTTCCAGGACACGCTGAAGGCCTACGGCATGCGCTCGTCGATGAGTCGGCGCGGCGACTGCTGGGACACTCAGTCCAAAATATGCCTCGAACGTCGGCCCGATCTGACCCGTGCTGGGATTGGCCGAGCTGCCTTGGCATTGACCTGTCGATCGGGTTCCGGCGTTCCCCGAGCGTTGCCGGGCTCACCGTCTGTGACCTGATAGGAGCTTTGTACTGCACCATGAGTGTCCTGTCCTGCGAGTGGGGTTGGCGATGCGCCCACTACAACGGATATACGCATGGAACAAAACGAAGTGATTCTGGGCGTTGACACGCATCTGGATACGCATGTGGGGGCTGTGATCAGCGACACAGGCAGGCTACTCGGAACGCTATCGGTAACGACCGACACGGCCGGATATCTCAATCTGCTGACATGGGCGAATTCATTCGGCTCTTTACGGCGCGCTGGAGTTGAAGGGACCGGCACCTACGGAGCGGGATTGGCCCGCGTGCTGCGCGATCACGAGATCGAGGTGCTTGAAGTCAATCGTCCCGATCGCGCGATGCGACGATCTAGAGGCAAGTCCGATCCCACTGATGCCGAGAACGCCGCGCGGGCGGTGCTCTCCGGAAGAGCTACGGCCATTCCAAAGGAACAGTCCGGTGCCGCCGAGGCGATGCGCGCCGTCTCCGTTGCCAGGCGTAGTGCAGTGAAGGCAAAGACGCAGGCTATCAACCAGTTACGCGCTTTGCTCGTGAGTGCCCCTCAGGAAATCCGTGACCGTCTTCTGAAAGCAAAGACGGCAGAATGCGTTGAGAGTTGTGCCCGAGTGCGCTCGTTGGGCAAAACGCCAATGCTGCAAACGCTGACGGCGACGCTGCGACTGCTGGCGAAGCGCTGGTTGACGCTGGCAGAAGAACTCAAAGCGCTCGATGCAATGCTTGAAAGCCTGACAAGCCAGCATGCCCGCCGCCTACGTGAAAGATTCGGCGTCGGCCCGCAGACCGCGGCAGTATTGGTTGCTGTGGCGGGTGACAATCCTGAACGCCTGAAAAGTGAGGCGGCGCTGGCGGCACTCTGCGGCACAAGTCCGTTACAGGCGTCGTCCGGCAAGACGGTCCGCCATCGCTTGAACAGGGGCGGCGACCGGTCTGCAAACAATGCCCTATGGACTATTGCAATGGTACGCATGCGCAGTGATCCGCGTACTCGAGCCTACGTTGATCGCCGGACAAAAGAAGGCATGTCGAACAAGGAAATCCACCGCTGCCTGAAACGCTATATCGTTCGGGAGCTGTACCCGCTCATTCTGGCCGATCTGGCCGATTCGACGGCCGTCGCTTGACATAGGAGCGTCAATACACCGACCGAAAGCCTGTGGGGTTCGTTGAAAGTTGCACGCCTGCATGGCCGGCACTTCGCGACCCGGCGTGCAGCAATGGATGAAATCGTCGACTGGCTTGGCTTTTATAATTCACGCCGGCTACACTCGACGCTCGACTACGTCAGCCCCATGACGTTCGAGAAAAACTGGTTCGCCGCTCAACAGGGACGAGCCGCATAAATCCCTCAGCTATGGGATTCGCTAAACAGGGGCAAGGTCAGGTAGCACTCCTGGCCCGCGCTTCTTCTCCTGCGTGTATCTCCTTTTCGATCGCCCGGTGTCCGCGGTCAGTTTCACCTTAAGCCTCGATCCTCTTCACTAAATACAATAGATGCTCAATTAAGAGTTTTAAGAAGTTCCTATGAGATTCCTAAAGACCACAGCTCGTGCTCTTCCTAGTAAAACGCATCGTTTGGGTGAAGATTGATGGTTAAACTATACAGTCAATTTCTAACTCAATAAATTGGCGCGTCGACATTGTTTGATCTGAAAGGGTATTGAAACGCAGGCTTTTCTCTAAGACTTCGTCGCTCAATCAAACACTCGCACTAACCTAGCAAACACCCCATTCCGCGCAATCCACTCCGCGTACTCCCGATACTCCGGATCATTCATCAAATGCTTTTCTTCTGTCTTAGCCCGCAAGAAATAAAGCATATTCACAGCCAGTAGCGCCGCGCAATGTGTCACCGCCGCTCGCCATCCCAGCGGCTCGATAAACGGCACCGTCACCATCCAGTAAGACAGATTCTTCGCGATATAAGCGGGATGCTTGGTGAACCGATAAGGTCCCGAAGTAATGATCCCGCGATTCGTCAAATTCGAAAACCGCAAACCGAACGAGATAGTCGCAAGCGCATAGCACAGCAGCAAAGCGACGATGACCGCGCCCCACACGATTCGCACAACCGGCATCGAAATAAGCCAGTTGTCCCAGAACACCGAGCCTTCGTAGTGAATGTACTGGTTCGAGATGAGCGACCAGAACGGCTGATAGCAGATCAGTGCAACGAGCCAACCCAACGTCGTCGGCTCCGCGCTGCGCACGTGACTGTCGAGTATGCGCAACGTGCAGATGTAACCCACGGTGCCGAACATCAGGTCCATTGCGAACGACAGGTCGTACACGAATCGGAATGTCGCGAGCGAAAACGGCGCGTTCAGCGCGGTGGTCAACGACGCGTTGAGGTGATCCGCATTGGTGGACAGGTAGACGATCATCAGCGGAAGGAAGAACGCCTTCACCATCCAGCCCGCCAACATCTCGCGCACCGGGCGCCAGTTCGCGGGACGCCCGCCGCGGAATAGGTAGCGCGCCCATAGCAGGTACGCGTCATCGGTTTCGCGCTGATGCCGGTCCATCCACGCAAAATAGAAGGGCGCCGCGATGAGCGCATAAGGCGCGAGCGTACCGAGCAGCGACCAGAACGGGTTGTAGAAGGCGCCGTGATATTCGGGCAGCAGCCAGTAAAGCGCGCCGATGCCCGCATACACCGAGGCCAGAGCCGCGAGGCGCAATTCGACGCGCACGATGCTCAGCGGCCGCACCGCCCGGCTCGCGAGGCCGGCGCTCGGGCGCAAATAGACGCGCGCGACGAACAGCTCGTAAGCGGCAATTGTGGCGATGATGGCCAGACAGGCGACGGTGCTGCGCGTCGCGCCATCGAGCGAGCTGCTGTCGCGCAGCAACCAGAGAGTGAGCAATCCGACGGCGATCCCGAGCAGGCCGATCGAAAAAGGTGTCGCCGAGCGGGGCCGCGGGTCGTGCACGCGCGCGACGGTATCGAATGTGGAGTTCATGTCATCCCTCGTCGTCATGACATCGAAGGCGGCCGGGTTGTTGATTTTTTGGTGCCCGGCCGCCGTGCTTGCGTAACGCTTATTTGCCGGCCGCCGCGACGCCGCCGAGCAGTCCGCCGACCAGGTTGGTCACCGGCGCGAGCGGATTCTTGTTACCCGAGCCGCTGCTGCCTGCGGCGCCGGCCGAGCCGCCAGTCAAGCCGCTGATGAGGCCCGTCACCGGATTGGCAGCCGTGCCGCCCGACGAACCGCCGGCGCTGACACCGCCTGTGACGTTGACCGTCAACGAGCCGACCACGTTGGCGACGGGTGCCAGCGGACCGCCCGTGTCCGATGTCCCGCCTAGCGAGCCGACCTTGCCGAGAAGGCCGGTCAGCGGCGCGAGTAGGCCGGCCGCGCCGCCGGCGCCACCCGTGCCGCCCGCTGCGCCGCCCAGCGATCCGAGGTTGCCGATCAGGCCGGTCAACGGCGGGATGGAGACGCCGCCCGAGCCACTTGCGCCGCCGAGTCCGCCGAGCGGCCCGAGCAAGCCCGTGATCGGCGCGAGCGGATTGGTGGTCGCGCCGGTGAACAGGCCGCCCGTGCTCGTCAGGGTTTTGCCCAATTGGCTCCCGACGCCGCCGACGTCCTTGCCGACCTGATCGCCGGTGGCGCCCGACACTTTGATGCCCGCCACGTTGAGTCCGTTGCCGAGCGTGCCGAGCAGGTTGTTGAGCGGTGCACCGAGACCTGTCGCGTTGCCGAGCGTCTGCGTCGTGTTGGAGACGGCGGTGGTGATCGGGTTGATCGCCGAACTGAGCCGTGTTTCGATCTGCTGGACTGGCGCGCTGGTGAGCGCGGTATTCAATCCCGAGCCCACAGCCGTGACGCCGCTGCCCACACCGCCGACGACGCTGCCCAGCGTCGACGTCACTGGGGAAAGCGGTTTCAACGGGCCGCTGCCGAGACTGTTCACCACGCCGCCCAGCGCGGTCACGGCGGCACCGGTATTAGCGACGACGCCGGAAGTCGAAGTCAGCGTCGGACCGAGCGGATTGGCCGCGCTGCCGACGGTGCCGAGGCCCGCGGCGGTGCCGTTACCCAGCACCTTTACGCCGTTGCCGAGGTCAGTGAGCGCGTTGCCGAGGTTCGAGGTCGTTGCGCCGTTGACGCCGGGAACCGAGGTGCCGCTGATCTTGGTGCCGGTATCGGCGGCTGTCGTGCCGATGGCTGTGATGAGATTACTGGCCTGAGTGATGATGTTGCCGATGGGGGTGGAAGAGGTGCCCGAAGTACCCGAAGTACCGGAAGTACCGGAAGTACCGGAAGTACCGGAAGTACCGGAAGTACCGGAAGTACCGGAAGTACCGGAAGTGCCGGAAGTGCCGGAAGTGCCGGAAGTGCCGGAAGTGCCAGAGGTGCCAGAAGTACCGGAAGTGCCGGAAGTGCCGGAAGTGCCAGAAGTGCCAGAAGTGCCAGAAGTGCCAGAAGTGCCAGAAGTGCCAGAAGTGCCAGAAGTGCCGGAGGTGCCGGAGGTGCCGGAGGTGCCGGAGGTGCCGGAGGTGCCAGAGGTGCCAGAGGTGCCAGAGGTGCCAGAGGTGCCAGAGGTGCCAGAGGTGCCAGAGGTGCCAGAGGTGCCAGAGGTGCCAGAGGTGCCAGAGGTGCCAGAGGTGCCAGAGGTGCCAGAGGTGCCAGAAGTGCCAGAGGTGCCAGAGGTGCCAGAAGTACCTGAAGTGCCGGAAGTCCCCGAAGTCCCCGACCCCGAAGTACCACCCAATCCGCCCCCGCCGATACTTGGAGTGTTAAGAGTCGACCCGCAACCGTAGAGCGCGAGCAATGTGGATGTCGCAACAGCGATGGCTGTCCGACTGGCAAATTTCTTCATGGTATCCCCGTTGAACGACTATTGATGGGGACGTCAACGCAAGTTGCACGCCAAATGCAGGTTATGGCGAGGCGGGGAAGCCTAATCGCAGATATATCGAATGAACTGGCCAGAAATTAAATTTACCGCGAAAAAACACCAATTTTGTCACAACGGTAGAGGCCGTGTTCCACTCACGTGCTACGTAACGCCGGCGTCCAACGTAACAGTGCAAGAGCCTGGCCAAGTCAGCACATGACAAGCAGCCGGCGCCGCCCACGAACACCTCGGTGCAGCCCACCTCCTCGATGCCTTCCGAATCATCAGACAAAGCTATTGGAAATTGTAAGGTTATTCCAAATCTTGATTGAGAATGATTCGCGTTTACGTTAGATTGGCGCCCTGTCCTTTGAGAAAACGGAGCGAATCTATGGCTGAGGTGCTCGTCCAGCGAGAGCCTTCAACAGCGATGCCGATATCGGTTCTCAGCACCGGCGGCGCCTGTCCACCCGTTTCGCGGCGCGCCCGCGCCCACTCACATTCGGGCGATTGGCAGAAGGGCACGCTGCTCGACGTGCTGATCGACAATCGCCCGATGCTTGTCAATCTGGCGCGCGGTTTCGTGGGTTGTGCGAGCCTCGCCGAAGACGTGGTGCACGACGTCTTCATCAAGCTGATCGACTTTCCGGATCAGGACGCGGTGCGCCAACCCGTAGCCTACGTAACGCGCATGGTGCGCAACGCGTCGATCGACGCCTTTCGCCGCCAGAGCCTGGAAAACACCTATCACGCCGACGAAGACGACGGCCTGCACGTGCCATCGCCGGAACCTTCGCCGGAAGCCGCGCTGCTCGTGCGGGACACGCTCCGGCACGTCTACAACGCGCTCGACCAGTTGCCGCCGCGCAGCCGCGCCGCATTCGAAATGGTGCGGCTGCGCGAGGAAACGCTGCAAAGCACGGCACGCGCGCTCGACGTCTCGCAAACGCTGGTGCACTTCATGGTGCGCGACGCCGAGAAGCATTGCGCCGATTGCCTCGACGCCTGCAATCGTGGCGTCGCCGGTCCCGCGTTCTGCAACGGGCGCGCGCGTCGGCGGTAAAAAAGCGCGCGCATCAAACGTCAACTGAATAGAAGCGGTGCGCGCGGAATGCGGGCGCCGCCGTGCCGGACCGGCGAGCGCGCTGTCCCGGCGCTTCCTGACCTTTCATCGACAGAGCCTTTCATCATGACGCAAGCACAGCAGAGTTCCAGCACGGCAGCCGGCGAGGCGGACGATCTCGCCTACACGGTCGTCATCAACGACGAAGAACAGTATTCGATCTGGCCGTCCTTCCGCGACGTGCCGGCCGGCTGGCGCGAAGTGGGCGTGCGCGGCCCGAAGGCCGAATGCCTCGCGCACATCGAGACGGTCTGGACCGATATGCGCCCGGCCAGCTTGCGCCGGCATATGGACGGGACGGCCTGAAGCGCGTGCCGTGCAATCCGGCGGCCTCGGGGCATGCGCCCGGCCACGCCGCTTCAGCAAAAGGATCCAGAGTATGACCATGCTTTCGACGCCGCAGCCCACGCTCGCCGATCTGACGATCGAACCGGGCCTGCCGACTGTCGTCTCGCCGCGCGCGGGCGCGGCGATTTCATTGGAGGAAGCAGCGCCGTTGCTGCGCGCGATCGTCGACGACACGCTCGAACGCGCGGGCGGTGTGCTGTTCACCGGTTTCCAGGTAGCCTCGATCGACGCGTTTCAAAGCTTCGCGGGCTCGTTCGGTCATCCGCTGATCGGCTACGAGTTCGCCTCGACGCCGCGCAGCCAGGTGGAAGGCGCGGTGTACACCTCGACGGAATATCCGCCGCATCGCTCGATTCCTTTGCATAACGAACAATCGTACACGCGCGAATGGCCGTTACGTATCTGGTTCCACTGCGCACTGGCCGCGCGTTCAGGCGGCGCGACGCCGATTGCCGATAGCCGCGCGATCTACCGTGCGCTCGATCCGGCGCTGGTCGATCGCTTCGCGAAGCGTGAGCTGCTGTACGTACGCAACTTCGGGCAAGGGCTCGATCTTCCGTGGGAGCAGGCGTTCGGCTCGGCGGACCCGCGCACGGTCGAGCGGATTTGCCGCGCGCGTGGCATCGAATGCGAATGGCGCGATAGCGAGGACGGCGAACTGCTGCTGCGTACGCGCGAGCGCTGCCAGGCGGTGGCACGCCATCCGCGCACGGGCGAGCACGTCTGGTTCAATCAGGCGAACCTGTTCCACCTTTCGTCGCTCGATGAAGACATGCAGGAAGCGCTGATCGATTCGGTCGGCCTCGAAAACGTGCCGCGCAACGTCTATTACGGCGACGGCGAACCGCTCGAAGCGGACGCACTCGCGGAAATCCGCGGCGTGCTCGATCAGCAGCGTATCGTGTTTCCGTGGCTGACCGGCGACGTGCTTATGCTCGACAACATGCTGAGCGCACATGCACGCGACCCGTTCGAAGGGCCGCGCAAGGTCGTGGTGGCGATGGCGCGAAGCTACAGCGAAGCCGAAGGCGAAAAACGGACGGCCGCGCCATGACGAAATCGCAGGGCGCGGCGCTCGCGGCGCATTCGCTGACGGTCGGTTATCGCGATCACGTCGTGCTCCACGGTCTGAACCTGAACATCGCAGCCGGCCGCGTCACGGCCTTGTGCGGACCGAACGGCTGCGGCAAAAGCACGTTGTTGCGCACGCTCGCCGGTTTGCAACCGGCGCTGTCCGGCAGTGTCGAAGTCAACGGCGTGCCGCTCGCTTCGCACCGGCGGCGCGTGTTGGCGCGCACGCTGACCATGCTCGCGCAGTTCAACCAGATTCCTTCGGGACTCACCGTGCGCGAACTGGTCGCGTACGGTCGTTACGCGCACGGCGGCTGGCTTCGCGGACTGTCGCGCGCCGACCATGCGGCAATCGACGAAGCGCTCGCCACCAGCGGCCTTGCCGCCGATGCCGCGCGCGACGTCGCCGCGCTTTCGGGCGGCGAACGGCAACGCGCGTGGATCGCAATGGCGCTCGCGCAGCAGGCGCCGATCGTGCTGCTCGACGAGCCGACTACCTACCTCGACATCCATCATCAACTGGACATACTGCGCGAGTTGCGGCGCCTGAATCGTGAGCGCGGCCTCACGATCGTGTGGGTGCTGCACGAGCTGAACCAGGCAGCGGCCTACAGCGACGACATCGTGCTGATGCGCGCCGGCCGCATCGTCGCGCAAGGCTCGCCCGATGCGATGCTCGACCCGCGTCACCTGAGCGAGACCTTCGGCGTGCCGATGCTCAAGATCGCGCACCCGCAAACAGGCGCGCCGATGTGCGTGCCGGCCTATGAAGGCGAAGCGGCGGATCTCGACACGGCTTCCGCCTCGCTTCACGAAGAAGCCACGAGCAAGGACCTCGCCGCATGACGACGCTTGCAGCGCGCAAACGCCTGCGCCGTAATGCGCCGTCGGTGGACAGCGACAGCTACCGTGCGCCCGTCAAAAGCCGCGTTACGACAATCGGCGCCGCGCTGTCGGCGTTGATCGTGGTCGTGGCCGTGATGCGTCTTGCACCCGGTTTTCGTGCCTGGCTCGCCGCGCCCGCAGGCAGCGACGCCGCGCAACTCGCCGGCATTCTGCTCTTCGACCTGAGCGTGCCGCGCATTCTGGCGGCATTGGCGGCGGGCGCCTGCCTCGCGGTGGCCGGCACCTTATTCCAGTCGCTGACGCGCAATCCTTTGGCTTCGCCGGATCTGCTCGGCATTACCGGCGGTGCGCAGCTCGGCTTGCTTGCCGCGATGCTGGTGCCTTCGCTGGCCGGCGCGGCGTCCGTGCCGCTGCTGTTCGTGTGCGGTCTCGGCGCGGCAGCGTGCGTGGCCGCGGCCGCCGGCGGCTGGCGCGCGACGCCGTTGCGGCTCATCCTCGCTGGCAGCGTTTGCATGCTGCTGTTTTCCGCGCTGACCACGCTGATTCTCGCGTTCTTCGAGCAGAGCATCGTCGGTGTGTCGTTGTGGGCGAGCGGCAGCCTTTATCAACCCGGCGCGGCCGGCTTGAAGACCGCCGCGTCGTGGCTCGTGTTGCCGCTGGTCGCGTTGCCCTTCGTGATTCGCCCGCTCGATCCGCTCGCGCTCGGCGACGACGCCGCAGCAGCGGCCGGCGTTCGCGTGGATGCCACGCGGCTCGCGGCGATGGTGGTGGCGGTGGGCTTCGCGAGCGTCGCTGTGAGTGTGGCTGGGCCGCTCTCGTATGTCGGCCTGATCGCACCGAACCTGCTGCGTCAGATGCGCGGCGCGAAGGCATCGCGGCTGGCCGCGCTCGTGCCATTGTCCGCGCTCGTCGGCGGCGCGCTGGTGCTCGTCACCGACAGTGCCGTGCAGGCGCTCGATCTCGACGCGACACTTTCGACCGGCGTGGCGATTGCCTTCGTCGGCACACCGCTGATGCTCGCGATGATCCGCAGCGGCGCCGCGTGGTCGGGCGCATTGCACGCCGGCCAGGAGCGAGCTGCTGCGCGCGCGGGCACGCGCTTCGTGCGCATGGCCGATGCCTGGCCCTGGCCGCTGACGGCAAGCGCGCTGGTGCTGCTCGGTATCGTGATCGTGTGCGCGGGCGCCTCGTTCGGTCCGACGACGATCGGCGTGCAGCGCTGGCTCGCCGCATTCGATCACCGCGACGAGCTTGCGGGAATGCTGCTCGATCTGCGTCTGCCGCGTCTCATTTGCGCACTGCTGGCGGGCGCGTTGCTCGCCGCGAGCGGTGTGCTGATGCAAAGCATCGTGCGCAATCCGCTCGCCGGTCCGGAAGTGCTGGGCGTGACGCAAGGCGCGGGCCTCGCGACGCTCGCGGCGCTCGTGATGTGGCCGCTCGCCGCACATTCGACGCTGGCCGCCGCGTCGCTCGCGGGCGGCGGCATCACGTTGGCCTTGACGCTCCTGCTGAATCGCCGCCATCGCTATGCGCCGCTCGCGGTTGCGTTGACGGGCATCGTGATCGGCACGCTGTGGACGACCCTGTCGCAATGGCTCATCACCCAGCAAAGCGTGCAGCCCGCGCGCTTCGTGGTGTGGCTGGTCGGCGGTACCTATGGGCGCAGTTGGGGCGAAGTGACGACGCTGCTGCCGTGGTGCGTGCTGGCCGTGCCGGTGTTCGCGTTGCTCGCGCGGCCGCTCGATCTGCTTGCCCTGGGCGACGACCAGGCCGCGTCGCTGGGTTTGCCGATCAGCGTGTTGCGTCCGCTGGTGCTGAGCGTGGCGACGCTGGCGGCATGCGCCGCGGTGGCCGCCGTGGGGCCGGTCGGCTTTATCGGCTTGATGGCACCGCATCTGGCGTCGATGCTCGGTGCGCGTGCTCATCGCACACGCTTGTGGCTGGCGGCGGCGTGTGGAGCGCTGGTGCTGGTGGTGGCCGATATCGCGGCGCGCACGTTGCTGGCGCCGCGTGAGATTCCGGCTGGCGTGCTGACCGCGCTGATCGGCGCGCCCTATCTGCTGGCACTGCTGATCGTGGAGGCTCGGCGCGAGAAGCGGGGCAAACGGTGACGCGGCAACCCCACCACGACGACGAGCGAGCGCAATGCTTCGCGGGTTTTGCGCCGGAGTCGATCGCGCATTATCTCGAGCACGTGTGGCTCGGCACGCCGAACCCCGTAGAGGAACCGATCCTCGCCGATGACCGGACTGCTTCGCTAGCCGTGATCCCCGCTAGCGAACTGGCTGGCCGTCGCACCGAATTGCTCGATGCTATGGTCACGCTCTACGGCGGCGAGCGCGAAACGCATGCACGCGCATTGCTGTCGCAATGGACCAAGTACTACTTCGGCTTCGCGGCGACCGCCGGATTCGTCGCCGCAGCGTTGCTGCGCCGTCCGCTTGCCATGTCGCCGGATAACACGCATATCGTGCTGCGCGACGGTCTTCCCATCGCCGCATATTTCGCGCGTGCCGCGTTGCAGCCGGTTGAATGCGACCCGGCACGCCGCTATGCACCGCTCGTCGATCACCTGAATACGGTGATCGAAACGCTGTGCACAATGACCCGAATCGCGCCGCGCGTGTTGTGGAGCAACGCCGGCAATCTGCTGGACTACCTGTTCGAACAATGCGCGCCGCAATTCGATCTGAGCGAAGACATCGCGTGGCTGTTTGGTCCGCTTGCCGCCAATGGCGAGGCGAATCCGCTGCGTCTGCCGGTGCGTCAGGCGAAGCCGCGCGCCGCGAGCTTGCCGAACCCGTTCAGCGTACGGCGGGTGTGCTGCGTACGTTATGAAATTCCTGGAGAGACGCAACTGTGTGGACGCTGCCCCTTGCTATTGACGATGAGCGATGCGGAAATCGCATTGCAGGCTGCGCCGCAATGACGAGATTGCCAATATCAGCGCCACGGTCGCGCCGGACCAGGAAACCCCTATGTTTCAGGCAGCTTTGCGTTAGCGTTGCGGTGGCGACCGCACTGTTCTCCGGTTCGTATGCGTTCGCGCAAGGCAGTCAAAGCGTTGCACCCGCAGCGGGTACAAGTAATCCATCTCGCGCCCGCATCACACAAGCACAGCAGCAAACCTGCACACCGCTCGCAGACAACCCGATCGTCTCGCAAGCGAGTCCATCGCTACGCGCACAGCCCAAGCGCATCGTCGTGCTCGAATTCATGTTCGCTGAAGATCTCGCGGCGGTCGGCCTCACGCCGGTCGGCATGGCCGATCCCGAGTATTACCCGGTGTGGATCGGCTACGACAACGCGCGTCTCGCGTCGGTGCCCGATGTCGGCACACGGCAGGAACCGAGTCTCGAAGCAATCGCGGCGGCGAGGCCCGATCTGATTCTCGGCGTCGGCTTGCGGCATGCGCCGATTTTTGCAGCGCTCGAACGCATTGCGCCGACCGTGCTGTTTAAATACGGCCCGAACTTTACCGAAGACGGCGCCCACGTTACACAACTCGATTGGAGTCGCAAGATTCTGCGCACCATCGGCTGCCTGACGGGACGCGAAGAGGCGGCAACTGCCGTCGAGGCCCAAGTCGATGCAGGTTTTGCCCGCAACGCCCAGCGCCTCGCCGAAGCGGGCCACCGCGGCGAACAGGTCGCGTGGCTGCAGGAATTGGGTTTGCCGGACCGCTACTGGGCATTCACCGGCAACAGCACGGCGGCGGGTGTCGCGCATGCGCTCGGGCTCAACCTGTGGCCGGCAGAAGCGACTCGCGAAGGCACCGCGTACGTCAGTTCTGAAGATCTGTTGAAGAAGCCGAAGCTGACCGTGCTGTTCGTCAGCGCGACGGACAAGAACGTTCCGCTCGCCACCAAACTCGATTCGCCGATCTGGCGTTTCGTGCCGGCTCGAAGTTCGGGGCGCGTCGGACTTGTCGAACGGAATATCTGGGGTTTCGGCGGCCCGATGTCCGCATTGCGACTCGCCGACACGATGACGGATACGTTGCTGTCCCTGCCGGCGCCTGCAGTAAAGAAGTAGGCGAGTCTCGCTTCAACAAGCCGAGCGCCGGAACAAACGGCGCCCAGCATGCGGAGCGCTCACCTCATCAACCCATCGTACCGTTGGCCGCCGACGGGTTCTGCACCACTTGTGCCGAGCCATGCGTCTCGCTGACGATGCTGCCGTTCTCCAGCTTCAGCACACGATCCGCGAGATGGAAATAGCGGTCGTCGTGACTGATCACGAGCACCGTCTTGCCGCGCGAACGCAGCTCCGGCAACAGTTGTTCGTAGAACACCGCCTTGAACTGCGGATCCTGATCCGCAGCCCACTCGTCGAACAGATAGAACGGCCGGTCTTCCAGATACGCTACAACCAGCGCAAGGCGTTTGCGCTGACCGGTGGAAAGCGCTCGCGTGGAGAATGCGCCGTTCACGACCTGCACCTTGTGATCGAGCGCGAGCTTCGCCACCAGCGCGTTCGCGCGGGCGTCAGCCTGCGCCCGCGAGGCGTCGTTCGGATCGACGATGCCGAGCAGCGCGTCGAACAGATGAAAGTCGTTGAACACGGCCGTGAAGCGCTGACGATACGCGGCGCGTTCGGCGAGGCCGACCGGTTTGCCGTCCAGTTCAATGGTGCCGTCTTCGGGTTCGTAGAGCCCGGTGAGTACTTTCGCGAGCGTCGTCTTGCCGCTGCCGTTGCCGCCGACGATAAACACCAGCTCGCCCGGCCTGAAAGTCAGATTGACCGGTCCGACGCGGAACATGCGCTCGTCGCGCTCATGGAAGTACGAGTGCGTGACATTGCTGAGCGTGAGAGTGCGATACGGCGCGTGCGAGGCGTTCTCGTCGGGCGGCGGCGAGGTGCGCAGCGCGCCGAATTCGCCCATCACCTTCTCGATGCGATCGAGCGAGACGCGTGCCGCATTCAGCGTCGGCACGTTGTTGAGCAGACCGTCCAGCGGCAACAGCATGAACAGGAACACCACCACGTAGCCCGATGTGGAAGGCGCGTCCGCATGCACGCCGAGTGCCGGCCAGAACGCCGCGACACCGAGAAACACGTAAAACAGGAACACGATCCAGCCGACCCCGACCGCATACGCGCTGAACGCCCGGCGCCGATGATCGCGCACTTCGTCGATGGCCGAGCCGAGCTGGCCGTCCACGAACTGACGCGAGCGCGCCTGGTGCAGCTTCAGTTCCTTCGCGCCGGTGAAGAGCGCGCCGAGATAGCCGAACAGTTTGTCCTGCGAACGGCCCGCGGCTTCGAGCGAGGCGATTGCGCGCTTGTCGCCGGCGTGATAGCCGAGCGAGCCGACCAGGATCGCGGCCACCGCGAGCAGACAGACCGGCCACGACAGCCACGCCAGATAGCCGAGGCAGCCGAACACGATCGAGCCGTGCATCACGAGATTGGGCAACGCGAAGAACAGCATCGAGACGTTGGTGGCGTCGTCGGTCAGCACGGACTGCACGGGCGCCGCGCCAATGCGCTCGACATCGCGCAATTCGGCTTCCGCGACGCGGCGCGCGACGTGTTCGCGCAACTGCGCCATCGTGTCTTGCGAGAGGCGCGCGAACAGCACGCCGGTAATCACACGCGTGACGAGCGCGACGATCGCGCACAGCGCAAAACGCATGGCGAGCGACATATCGGCGGCGCCCGGCTGCGACAGCGCGCGGCTCAAGGTCGCAACGAGCAGCACGCTGGCAATGCCGTTCAGCACGCACGCCGTCAGCGCGATCGCGAACGAGCCGCGTGAACGTTTGAGCAACGCAACGATCAGGCGCATGGCGGGCTTGCCCGCAGGGTTGGCGGAAGATGAAGAAGACGAGGGTGGCGCGTCGTAGCGCTCGTTGGCAGCGGTCATCGGCAAGGTGTCGCAGTGGGTCGCAATGGATCGGTGAATCGCAGCGCATGCGTGCATGCAGCCATTCAGCGGGGCGCGAAGAATCGCCCCTCGCCTGATAGACGAATGGGCGACGCAAACATTTACCGCGCGCTGCCATCTGCCACATCAAAAAGATGCAGTCCAAATAAAAACGCTGCGCGCGGTAAAGATTTGCGATGGCGGATCGTCACACCAATGAAGCGGCCCATTGCGGCCTGCGACTTGGCCAACGCGGCCAGTTCTAACGGATTCCATGCCCATGACGAGCTTCCCGATTGCATTGCACCAGCAGATCCGCGCTATGGCGCGCATCGATCCCGATGCGCCCGCGCTGGCGTCATTCACGCCGTCTACCGTGCGGCTGACGCGCGGCGAACTGGATAGTCGCGCGGCGCGGCTCGCGGCACGGCTGCGCGCGGCAGGTGTGACGACTGAGGTGCGTGTGGGCGTATGCGTTGCACGGTCGTGCGATCTGTTCGTCGCGTTGCTTGCCGTATTGAAGGCGGGCGGCGTGTTCGTCGCACTCGATCCGCTCCATCCGCCAGCGCGCCTCGATTGGGTTGCGCGGGATGCGGGACTCATGCACGGCATTGTCGACGATTCCGCCGATGCGGCGATGCGTGCGCGCTTCAGAGAGTGCTTTCACGTGGAAAGCGCTGCCACCACAGACGCGGCGGCACCCTGTTTCGACGACGAAGACACGCCGGTTCATCCGCGAGCGGCGGCATACATGATCTACACGTCTGGCTCGACAGGCACGCCAAAAGCGGTGGCTGTCGAACACGGACCGCTTGCCGCGCATGGCGAGGCGCTTGCCGGGTCGTTGCCGATCGCGGCCACCGACCGCGTGCTGCATTTTGCGTCGGTCAATTTCGATGTCTCCATCGAAGCATGGTTAGTACCGCTTGCCGTCGGCGGCAGTGTGGTGATCAGCGATCCGCCGCCGTTCGCGCCTGAAACCACGCATGCCTTCATGCTGCGCGAAGGCATCACCAATACGACGCTGCCGCCCGCTTATGTGCGCGAGTTCGCGAACGTTTGCGCGCGCCTCGGCGTGCCGCCTTCGCTGCGCACGCTGTTGTTCGGCGGTGAAGCGATGTCGCAGGACAGTTTCGATGAAATCCGCCGCGTGTTCCCGTCGGTACGTCTCGTCAACGGCTACGGGCCGACCGAGGCCGTGATCTCGCCGATGCTGTGGCCCGTCGATCCGGGAATGACGCCGGCGCTCGAAGGAAGCAACGGCTTTGCATCGCTGCCGATCGGCTGGCCGATCGGCCGGCGCGTGGCGCGCATCGACGGCGCGGCGCAACAGGGCGAAGCCGGCGAACTGCTGCTCGGCGGCGTGTGCCTCGCGCGCGGCTATCATGGCCGCGCGGCGCTGACGGCCGAACGTTTCCTGCCGGACCCGACCGGCGAGCCGGGCGAGCGGATCTACCGCACCGGCGACCTCGCGCGCGAACGCGCGGACGGCTCGTTCGATTATCTCGGCCGCATCGACGATCAGGTTCAGGTGCGCGGCGTGCGCGTCGAACCCGGCGAAATCGCGGCTTGTCTGCTGACCCACCCGGCCGTGGCCGATGCGGGTGTGCTGGCCGAAGCGGCCGGAGGCCGCACGCAACTGATCGCCTGCGTCGTGCTGCAAGATGCGCTCGAACCCGATGATGCCGCGCTGCAAGCTCATCTCGCCGCGCATTTGCCGCAGGCCTGGATGCCGCATCGCTTCGTGCGCTTCGAGCGCCTGCCTTATACATTGAACGGCAAGCTCGATCGCACAGCACTGCGCGACTTCGTTGCTACGCTGCCGGCCGTGATCGATTCGAATCATGTCGCGCCTCGGACCCGCATCGAAACGCGCCTTGCGGCGCTTTGGCAAAAGCTGTTGAACGATCCGGCGCCGATCGGCTGCAACGATCGCTTTTTCGCACGCGGCGGTGACTCGCTCGCGGCGATGCAATTGCAGGCGGCGATTCGGATCGAATGGCGCGTGAATCTGCGGCTCGACACGTTGTTCGACGATCAACCGCTCGAAGCGTTGGCGCGTCTGATCGATGCCAGTGAGACTGAAACGTCGGCAGGTTCACATTCAATCACGGTTGTGCGTACCGCTGACGCGCCGTTCGTCGATCGTGCCGCCTCGTTCGCGCAACAGCGGTTCTGGGTGCTCGCGCAAACACAGGACGCCGGCGCGGCCTACCACGTTGCGGTGCAATGGGACGTGCAGGGCACACTCGAGATCGGCACGTTGCAACGCGCGCTCGATTGTCTGATCGCGCGTCATCAGGCGTGGCGAACCACGCTGGTCGAGTCCGACGACGGCATTGTCGTGCAACGCATCCACGCCCGTTTGCCGGTGCCGATCGCGCAAATCGATCTGCGCGCGTGCTGCGAGGATGAGCGCGCATCGCGACTGGCGGCGTTGACGGAACAGCAGGTTGGCGCGGCTTTCGATCTGTCGCAAGGGCCGCTGGTGCGTGCCGCGCTCGTCACGCTTGCTGACGACACGCAGCGTTTCCTCCTCACCACGCATCATTCGGTCAGCGACGGCTGGAGTTCGCGCTGCGCCTTCGACGAACTGCGAACCGCTTACGCTGCCTTCGCGATGGGACACGAGCCGCAGTTGCCCGCACTGACCGTCCAGTATGCCGACTACGCACAATGGCAACGCGACTGGCTCGCCGCAGGCGAGGGCGAAAGGCAACTGGCGTACTGGCGCGACGCGTTGCGCGATGCGCCCGAAGCACTCGCATTGCCGCTCGACCGGCCACGCTCACTGGAGCACGACTATCGCGGCGGCCGTCTCACGCTGCGTTTGCCCGTAGCGCTCTCCGAGGCTGTGCGCGAAACGGCGCGACGCGCGCAGGCGTCGCCGTTCACGGTGCTGCTTGCCGCCTTCGACGCCTGGCTCTACCGATTGACCGGTGCGACCGATGTTGTCGTGGCTGCGCCGATCGCGCATCGGCAGCGGGCGGAGACCGCGCCGCTGGTGGGCCTCTTCCTCAATACGCTGGCGCTGCGCGCGCGTGTCGCGCCGGATCAATCGTTCGCCGCGTTGCTCGACGGCGTGCGCCGGTCCACGCTCGATGCGATCGCGCACCAGGATGTGCCGTTCGATCAGGTGCTCGACGCCGTCAAGCCGCCGGTACGGCGTGGCGACGCGTGGCTCAAGGTCAAGTTCGCGCAGCAGTTCGATCTGGAACTGACGGCTGAATTGCCGGGCGCCTCGGTGCGCATGTCGCCGGGCCTCGACCTTGCCGCCCGCTTCGATTACGCGCTCGATTTCACCGACGATCCGCGCGGCATCGAACTGGTGGCTGCGTATGCACTCGACGGTATCGATGAAGCGACCGCGCACGCTTGGCTGCATAGCTACGCCGCGCTCGTCGCCGATGCAGTGCGCGATCCACGACGCGCCGTTACCGAACTGGATTGTGCTGATAGCGCCGAATATCGATCCGCGCGACGTGGCCGCGAATTTCGACCGGTGGCTGACAGCGTGCTCGCGCTATTCGCGCGGCATGCGCGTGAAATGCCGCATCGCGTGGCGCTTGCGGATGCCGATACGCAACTCACGTACGGCGAACTCGACGCGGCGTCGGACCGTATCGCGCTTGCTTTGCGGCGGCGCGGAGTGGGAGCAGCGGTAGGCGTGTGCGCGGAACACCCGGTGGTCGTGTGCATCGAGCGTTCGGTGCGTTTTGCCGTTGCGCTGATCGGCGTGATGAAGTCTGGTGCGTACGTGGTGCCGCTCGACCCAGCAGCGCCGCATGAACGCCTTGCGGCTTCTATCGACGCCTGTGGCGCGCGCTGGATTCTGACGGCGGATCAGGCACAACCGCTCGTCACGGTGGGTGGTGCGACCTCGATCGACGTGGACACGCTCACGCAAGAATCATCGTCCGCGAATGTTGGTGACTTAACAGCAACCGCATCGCATACGTCACCGTTGGCCGATCAAGCCGCCTATCTGATCTTCACCTCGGGATCGACCGGCACCCCCAAAGGCGTCGTCATCTCGCATGCCGCACTGGCGGACTACGTCGAGGGCATGCTGGATGAACTGGCGTTTGCCCCGGATGCATCAATGGCAATGGTCTCCACCGTCGCCGCCGACCTCGGCCATACCACGCTATTCGGCGCGCTCTGCTCGGGCCGTACGCTGCATCTGCTACCGGCGCAATGCGCGTTCGATCCCGACCGATTCGCTCACGAGATGCGCATGCGCAACGTCGGCATTCTGAAGATCGTGCCGAGCCACCTGCACGCACTGCTCGACGCGCAGCATCCCGCCGACGTGCTTCCCGCGCACGCCCTGGTAACGGGCGGCGAAACGCTGCCGTGGTCGCTGGTCGAGCGGATCGCCGCGCTCAAGCCGGCTTGCCGCGTGATCAATCACTATGGCCCGACCGAAGCAACGGTCGGCGCATTGACGTGCGACACGTCCGCGCCGGCGCAGGCGGCATTGCGCGCGCTCAGCATGCGAACCGCGTACGCCGTGCCGCTCGGTTTGCCTTTGCCGAACGCGTATGCGTGTGTACTCGACAGCTATGGCGCGAGCGTGCCGCCGGGCGCGATCGGCGAGTTGTATCTCGGCGGACCGGGTTTGGCGCGCGGTTATCTGAATCGCGCCGCCGCAACTGCCGAGCGTTTCGTACCGCATCCATTCGCGGCGGGCGAGCGACTCTATCGAACCGGCGACCGCGTGAGACTGCGCGCCGATCGTCGGCTGGATTTTCTGGGCCGGCTCGACGATCAGGTGAAGATTCGCGGCTACCGTGTCGAACCGGGCGAGGTCAGCGCCGCACTGCGCGCGTTCGATGGCATCGCTCAGGCCGAAACGCTTGCCGTTGAGCATGAAGGGCGTTTGCGTCTCGCGTCGTTCGTTACGTTGAGTAGCGGTGCGCGTTTCGACGAAACCGCATTGCGCGCGTCGGTGAGCGCGCGCCTGCCGGATTACATGGTGCCGGCCGTGTTGCAACACGTTGCTGCGTTGCCCGTGACCGCCAACGGTAAGGTGGATCGTGCGGCATTGCGGGCGCTCGCGGTTGCGCCGGCAGCGACCACGGCAGCAGGCGACGCGCCGCAAGGCGTCACCGAGGAAGCCCTCGCCGCTGTCTGGAAAGAAGTGCTCAAAGCCGAACGCGTGGGCCGCGATGACAACTTCTTCGAGCTGGGCGGCGATTCGATCCTCGTGTTGCAGGTGATCGCCCGTTCACGCAAACGCGGTGTGCGCTTCACACCGAAGCAACTGTTCGACGCACCGACGCTCGCGCAACTCGCGCGTGTCGCCACGACAGTGGATCTCGCCGCGCCGGCGGCAGAGGGCGCAGCGAAGGCGCAAGCCGCGCCGTCCCCGATCGAGCAGGCCGTCACGCTCACGCCCGCACAGCTGCGTTTCTTCGCGCTGGATATTCCGCAACGCGGCCACTGGAATCAGTCCATCGAACTCGACACGCACGCGCCGCTCGACTTCGACGCTTTCGCGCGCGCTTTCGAAACGCTGCTGACGCACCACGAAATATTCCGCCAGCGTTTCGCGCCGGCTGGTTCGCAAGGCGAATGGCGACTCACGCTCGCTGCGCGCGCATTCGAAACGCTGCCGCTCGCGGCCGTCTCCGCACGCGACGAAGCCGACGCGCTCGCCCAGTTCGATGCATTGCAAAGCACGCTCGATCTGACGCATGGCCCGCTCGTTTGTGCTCTGGCCGCGCTGATGCCCGACGGCACGACGAAACTCTATCTGGCGATCCATCACATCATCGTCGACGGTGTGTCGTGGCGTGTGCTGCTGGACGATCTCGAAGCCGCCTATCGCGCCGCGTGCGAGCGCCGCAGCGTGCGTCTCGCGCCGACGGGAACGAGTGCGCAGGAATGGGCGGCACGGCTCGCGCGCGCCGCGCTCGACACAGCGAACTCGCCGTTTGCCGCCGAAATACCCTATTGGACCGCGCACGCCGCGCCGTACGACGATTTGCCGCTCGACCGCCCGCAAGCCCGCGCGACCAACGCCGACGCGCAATCCGTGATCCAGACCATCGGCGCCGATCTGACGCGCGCCGCGTTGACGGAAGCGAACGCTGCCTACCGCACGCAGATGATCGAACTGTTGATTGCGGCGCTGGCGCAGTCGCTGGGCTTGCCTGTGTGCCGCATCGAGCTTGAGGGCCACGGCCGCGAGGCATTGTTCGACGACGTGGATGTGAGCCGCACGCCCGGCTGGCTCACCAGCCACTATCCGGTGCAATTCGCGCTTGAAAGCACGCCGGCGGCCACGCTCGGCGCGGTCAAGGACACGCTGCGCGGCGTGCCGAACAAAGGGCTCGGTTTCGGCGTGCTGCGCCACTACGGCGACACGGCGACGCGCGCGGCGCTCGCCGCCGTGCCGCGTCCGCATGTGACCTTCAACTATCTCGGCCAGTTCGATGCGCCGCGTGAAGCGGCGCTCGTGCCGCGTTTCGGCGGCGCGGGCCGCGAACGCGATCCGGCAGGTCCGCTCGGCAATGCGTTGGCAATTCACGCCTATATCGACGGCGACGCCACGCGCACGCTCAAAGTCCACTGGGTCTACGGCGCGACGCAATTCGAGCGCGCCACCGTGGAAGCCATCGCGCAGCGCTTCGAAAGCGCGCTCGCGGAATTGATTGCCGCCTGCACTGCGCGTCTCGCGCAACACGGCGGCGGAGCGACACCCGGCGACTATCCGCTCGCGCGTGCAGGCGGCTTGACGCAAGGCGCGCTGGAGCGCATGCCGCTCGGCTTGCGTACCGTCGACGACATCTATCCGCTTTCGCCGATGCAGCACGGCATTCTGTTTCACTCGCTGTTCGCACCCGGGCAATCCACTTACGTGAATCAACTGGTCGCGACGTTGATCGAACCGGACGTGGAGCGCCTGCGTACGGCATTCGAGGCCGCCGTGCCGCGCCACGACATTTTGCGCACCAGCTTCACGCCGGAAGAGGCGACGCCGATGCAGATCGTGCACCGCCAGGCGCGCATGCCGGTCGAGATTCTCGATTGGCGCGAGCGCGGCGCTGACGCGAATGATGCCTTCGAAACCTGGCTCAATGCCGACCGCGCTCGCGGATTCGATCTGACGTCGCCGCCGTTGATGCGCGTCGCGCTGATCCGCATCACGGACGACACGTGGCGTCTTGTCTGGACGCGTCATCATTTGCTGCTCGACGGTTGGAGCACCGCGCGTTTCTTCGCCGACGTGTTGCGCGACTACATCGAGCCGCCGCGTCCGCAGCCGTTCGCCGCGCCCGCGAAGACGCGTTATCGCGACTTCATCGCGTGGCTGGCCGCACGCGACGCCGAAAGCGAGCGCGCTTTCTGGCTGCAACGCCTCGCGCTGCTCGACGAACCGACGCTGGTTGCGGAGCGCACGCCGGCGAAAGGCGGCCGCGAGTCGCGCCATCTCACGCGGCGTGAAACGGTCGGCGCGGCCACGACGGCGCGTCTCACCGACGCCGCGCGCCGCCTGAAGGTCACGCTCAATACGATGGTGCAGGGCGCATGGGCGCTCGCGCTGCAACGAATGACGCATCACACCGCGGTCGCGTTCGGTGCGACCGTCGCCGGCCGGCCCGACTCGCTGCCGGATGTCGACACCATATTGGGTCTCTTCATCAACACGCTGCCGGTGATTGCCGCGCCGTTGCCGCAGCGCCGCGCGTCGGCATGGCTGCACGATTTGCAGCGCGACAACGCCGCGGCTGCGGAGCATGCGCACACGCCGCTCTATGAAATCCAGCAGTGGGCGGGACAGGGCGGCGGCGCGTTGTTCGACACGCTGGTCGTGTTCGAAAACTATCCCGTGGACGAAGCATGGCAAGGACGCGACGAGCGTGCGCTCAAGTTGCGTGAACTGCGCAATATCGAGGCTACCGATTTCGCTCTTACGCTGGTGATCGAAGCGGGCACGACGCTGACCATCGATTACGGCTACGACGCCGCGAGACTCGACGAATCACGCGTTGCGGCGTTGCATCGCGCGTTCGAAACGTGCCTTGCCGGGTTGATCGCAAATCCGGACGCACCGCTCGGCACGATTTCGATTGCCAGTGCGGACGATCTGATCAAACTGGCGCGCTTCAACTCGACCGCGCAGGTATGGCCGCCTGCGCAGCAGCAGGCGCTGCATCGGCAGTTCGAATTGAGGGCGCTGGCGTCGCCGGAAGCAATCGCGCTGGAATTCGCGGACGAGCAAGCACGCACGCAGCAGATGACCTATGGCGAACTGGATGCGAATGCCGATCGCGTTGCCGCCGCGCTTATCGAAGCGGGCGTGCAGGCGGACACGGCGGTGGCGCTATGCGTCGAGCGTTCGTTCGACATGGTGGTGGCGCTGATCGGCGTGCTCAAAGCGGGCGCGGCTTATCTGCCGGTCGATCCCGACTATCCGGCGGACCGCATCGCGTATCTGCTGAACGACGCGAAACCGGCAGTCGTGCTGACGCAGCCGCATCTACTGGAGCGCGTCACGCAAGCTGTCGATAGCGCTAATGTGAAAATCCTCACCATCGACGCATTGCGCGGCGCCGACTTCACGCTCAGCGCGGCTGTGGCCGTCGCGCCCGATCAGCTCGCTTACCTGATCTATACGTCCGGTTCGACCGGCAAGCCGAAAGGCGCGGGCAATACGCATCGCGCACTGGCGAACCGGATTGCGTGGATGCAGGACGCGTATCGCCTCGACACGAGCGACGTCGTGCTGCACAAGACGCCGTTCGGTTTCGACGTTTCAGTGTGGGAGTTCGTGTGGCCGCTCGCCGTCGGCGCGAAGCTCGCGATTGCGGCGCCCGGCGATCACCGCGACCCTGCGCGGCTTGTCGCGGCCGTTGAAACGCACCGCGTCACGACGCTGCATTTCGTGCCGTCGATGCTCGCGGCCTTCGTCGCCCACCTGGAAGACTTCCGTGCGGCGGCGCGCTGCGCGAGCATCGAGCGAATCGTCGCCAGCGGCGAAGCGCTTGCGCCGGAACTGGTGGCGCGCGTCGCCCAGCAATTACCTCATGCGCGGCTCTACAACCTCTATGGCCCGACCGAAGCCGCTATCGACGTTTCGCACTGGACGTGCGACGCCCGTGATGCCGACGCTGCGTCCGTGCCGATCGGTCATCCGATTGCAAACCTGCAACTGCACGTGCTCGATGCGGCGTTGCAACCGCTGCCGCAAGGAGCGACCGGCGAACTGTACCTGGGCGGAGCGGGACTTGCGCGCGGCTACCTCGGCCGGGCCGCACTGACGGCCGAGCGCTTCATTCCCGATCCGTTTGCGCACGGTGCGCGGCTTTATCGAACCGGCGACCTGGCACGCCGTCGCGCAGATGGGGCGCTCGACTATCTCGGCCGCATGGATACGCAGGTGAAACTGCGTGGCCAGCGTATCGAACTGGGCGAAATCGAAACCCTGTTGCGGGCGACACCGGGTGTGCACGATGCCGTGGTGATCGTGCGTGACGAGCAATTGATCGGTTATGTGGCGCGCGGCGGGGATAGCGCGCTCGACACACAAACGCTGCTCGATGGCCTGCATGCGCAGTTGCCGCCGTACATGGTGCCTTCGCATCTGATCCAGATGGATGTGCTGCCGGTCACGCCGAACGGCAAATGCGATCGTCACGCGTTGCCGGCTCCCGAGCGCGGCGCCGCCGACGAACAAGCCGTTGCGTTGCCGGCCACCGGGACGGAGCACGAACTCGCCGGGATCTGGAAATGCGTGCTGCGCGTCGACACGATTGGCCGCGACGACGACTTTTTCGCGCTGGGCGGCCACTCGCTGCTCGCGACACAAGCCAACGCGCAGGCGAATCTGCACTGGACGTTGATTCTGCCGCTACGTACCTTATTCGACGAACGCACGTTGCAGCGCTGCGCCGCCGCGATCGATCGCGCGCTCGCCGAGCGCGATGCGCATGGAGCAGGCGATACCGCGCGCGCGATCGACGCACTCCTCGACGAATTCGAACTGCAATAACGATTGCGGCAAGCCACGCATATCGATCCATCGACCAGCCGACCCGTACTGAGACAACCCAGCATGACCACAGCCAAACCGGATCTGCTTTCCCTCGCGTCGCGCTTCGCGCTGTTGCCCGATGCGCAGCGCAAAGCTTTTCTCACGAAGCTCGACGCCGCCGGCATCGACTTTCGCGTGCTGCCGATTCCGCCGCGCGCCGAGCGGACCGCGAGCGTGCCGGCTTCGTTCGCGCAGACGCGTTTGTGGCTGCATGCGCGGATGATCGACGAACCGGCTGCGTACCACATCACCGAACGCCTGCGGCTCGACGGCGCGCTCGATGCCAACGCGCTGCGGCTTTCGTGCGATGCGTTGATCGCTCGCCACGAAGCGCTGCGGACGACCTTTACCGAAAGTGCGGACGGCGTGTTGCAGACGGTCCATGCGCCGTCGCGCTGCCCGTGGCGCGCGAGCGACGTGAGCGTTTTGCCCGCCGATCAGCGCGAGGCACGCGCCGCCGAGATTGCACGCACCGACGAAGCGAAGTCCTTCGATCTATCCGTCGGGCCGTTGATGCGCGCTCACCTGATTCGCCTCGACGCGACGACTCACTGGCTCGCGCTCACAACGCACCACATTGTCTCCGACGGCTGGTCCGCCGACGTGATGCTGGCGGAACTCGCCTCGTTCTATCGCGCGTATGCGAAAAGTGAAGCGGTGTCGCTTGCGCCGTTGCCGATCCAGTACGCCGACTTTGCGTTGTGGCAGCGCCGCTGGCTCGACGCGGGCGAACGTGAACGTCAGTTGGCATTCTGGCGCGAGCGGCTGGACGCGAATCGCGACGTGCTGATGCTGCCCGGCGCGGCGCCGCGCCCGGCTCAGCGCAGCGCGCGTGGCGCGCGCCATCGTTTCGTTCTCGATGCGGCGCTCGTTCAGCAGGCGAGGACGCTCGCCAATGCGCAGCGCGCCACGCCATTCGCCGTATTGCTGGCGGCACTGAGCGCGTTGCTCGCGCGTTCTTCGGGTGAAACTCAGATCCAGATCGGCGTACCTGCGGCGAATCGCGAGCGCGGCGAAGTGGGCGGTCTCGTCGGCTTCTTCGTGAACACGCTCACGCTCGCCACGCCGGTTCCGCTGGCGCAGCCGTTTGCCGCGCTGGTCGGCGCGACGCAGCAAACGCTGATCGACGCCCAGTCGCATCAGGACGTGCCGTTCGAACAGGTGGTCGAAGCGCTCGGCGTGGTGCGCAGCGCGAGTCATCATCCGTTGTTTCAGGTGATGGCCGCTTATGGCGCGCGCCGCCGTCTGCCTTCGCTCGCGGAGGTGCGCATGACGGAGTTGCCATCGGGCGCACCGTTTGCCAAGTTCGATCTGACGCTGAGTTTCGAGGAACGCGACGACGGTTCGATCTACGCGTATTTCATCTACCCGCTCGACCTGTTCGACGCCGATGCAATAGAGCGCCTCGCTGCGCGATTCGTCGAGTTGCTGTCGAACGCGACGGCGACACCCGCCGCCGCGGTGGGAGATTTGCAGTGGCTGCCGGAATCAGAGCGCGCACAACTCGACGCATGGAATAGTACGACACTGCCGCGCGACACGGCATTCAGGCCGGTGCATCAACGCGTGGCCGATCACGCCCGTGCGCGGCCGGAAGCTCGCGGCGTGGCCGATACGAACCGGTCGCTTACGCGCGGTGAAGTGGACGCACTAGCGACACGTTTGGCACAACGTCTCGTCGCGGCGGGGGTGGGTGCGGAAATGCGGGTCGGCGTGGCGCTGAGCCGCTCGGTCGATCTGCTGGTCGGCCTGATTGCCGCGCTCAAATCAGGTGGTGCATTCGTGCCGCTCGACCCGAGCCATCCGCGCGAGCGTCTCGCACAGATTCTCGACGACGCGCGGATCACGCACGTCATCACGGAACGCGCAAGTCTCGCCGCGTTGCCGCAATCGGACCGTTTGCGTTTGTGGCTGGTCGATGAGGAACCGCAACCCGAGGAGCCCTCCGCGGTGAATGTCGAGTTGCCGCGCGTATCGCCATACCAGGCCGCGTATGTCATTTACACGTCGGGCTCGACCGGCAAGCCGAAGGGCGTAGTGGTCGATCACGGCTCGTTCGCGCTGCATTGCGCGGCGATTGCCGAGCGCTACGGCGCAGGCGAGCGTGACGTTTTCCTGCTGTTCCAGTCGGTCAATTTCGACGGCGCGCATGAAGGCTGGTTCTCGCAGTACATGTCCGGTGCAGCGGTCGCGATTACGGCGGACACGTTGTGGCCGCCCGCGCAAACCTGCCGCATGATGGTCCGCGAAGGCGTGACGATGACCTACGTGCCGCCCGGCTGTGCAACCCAGCTTGCAGAGTGGGCGCTCACGCACGGTGCGCCGCCCAGCTTGCGTTCGTTGACGGTGGGCGGTGAGGCCACTTCGCGCGAAGCGTTCGCGCTGATGCGCCGGGCGTTTCCGAAAGCGCGCATCGTCAACGGCTACGGGCCGACTGAAACCGTCATCACGCCGATGCTGTGGATGTTTTATCCGACCGACAGCGCCGCAAAACTCGCGGACAGCGCCTATCTGCCGATCGGCACGCTGGTCGGCGCGCGTTCGGCGCATGTGCTCGATGCACGCCTGAATCCGCTGCCGGTCGGCGTGATCGGCGAGTTGTATCTGGGCGGCGAGGGTGTGGGTGTCGCGCGCGGGTATCTCGACCGGCCGGCGCTCACCGCCGAGCGTTTCGTGCCGGATCCGTTCGGCGCGCCGGGCGCGCGGCTCTATCGCACGGGCGACCTCGTCAGGCGGCGTGCGGACGGTGTGTTCGACTTTATCGGCCGCGTCGATCATCAGGTGAAGTTGCGCGGCTTGCGGATCGAGCTCGGTGAGATCGAAGCACAACTCGCCGCGCACGACGACGTGCGCGAAGCCGTGGCGATCGTGCATGGCAAGGGTACGCAAGCGGCGCTGGTGGCCTATGTGGAACTGAGCGCCGAAGCGCGCGAGCGCAGCACACGCGCGGACGCAGCCGAGCTCGACGCGCATCTGCGTCATACGTTGCCCGACTATATGGTGCCGGCGCATATCGTGGTGCTCGACGCATTGCCGCGTAATGCCAACAGCAAGGTGGACCGCGCGGCGTTGCCGGAACCGCAGCGTGTCGAGCGGGCCTATCAGAAGCCCGCGGCCGGACTCGAAACCGCGCTGGCGCAGATTTTCCGCGAAGTGCTGGGTGTGGAGCGTGTCGGCCGCGCCGACCATTTCTTCGAACTCGGTGGGCATTCGCTTGCGGCGGTCCGCGTGGCGACACGCGTCGCCGAACGGCTGGCACGCGACGTGCCGGTGCGCACGCTCTTCGAAGCGCCGACGCTTGCGCAATACGCGCAGCGGGTAATGGCCTCCGCACGCAGCGAAGCGGTCGCGGATATGGGCGATGAACCGTCGAATGGCGTTTCCTCGCATTCACGTATTGCGCCGGACGCGAACGGTGTGATGCCGCTTTCTTCCGCGCAATTGAGCTTGTGGTTCCTGTGGCGCTCGCAGCCGGAGAGTGCGGCCTACAACATTCCTGTCGCGTTGCGTCTGCGTGGACCGCTCGATGTGGTTGCATTGCGCGAAGCGTTTGCTCAAGCCGCCGCGCGACATCCCGCGCTGCGGGTGCGGCTCGTCGAGCGCGATGGGCAATTGCCGGGCCAAAGAGTCGCCGAGCCGGGGCCGGTCGAATTGCCGGTGGTCGATCTTGCCGGCGATCCTTTGCGTACCGAACGCGAACGCGCCGCTATCGCGCTCACCGACGAAGACGCACTCACGCCGTTCCACCTGCTCGACGATGCGCCGCTATGGCGCGTGCGCCTGTTGCGCGTTGCAGAGCATGATCACGTGCTGTCGCTGGTTGTGCATCACATCGTATCGGATGGTCAGTCGATCGATCTGTGGCTCGAAGACCTACGCACCACGTATGTCGCGATCGTGCACGGCGCGTCGCCCGCGGCCTTCGCGACGGTATCGCCTTCACATCAGGATCTGGTCTTGCCGGTTGCCGCGCCGCGAGCGCGCCTGTCGTTCTGGCGCGATGCGTTAGCCGATGCGCCATCGCAAGTGTTGCCTTCGCCGCCATCGGGCCGGGCCGCGTCGCCGAGTTGGAGCGCCGGCCGCCATGCGTTCGAATTCAACCCGGCTCTCGTGCGCCGCGCTCGTTCGCTGGCGCTGGAAGTCCACGCCACGCTGCCCATGTTGCTGCATGCCGCGCTGAACGTCGCTTTTTATCGTGCGACGGGTGCCACGGATCAGCCTGTGGGCGTTCTCGCTTCGACGCGTGAACTGACAGGCGAAGCCGCGCGCCGCGCGTTGGGACTCTTCATCAATGCAGTTGTCGTCCGTACGCGGTTCGCCGGAACGGATACGCCCGTCACGTTGCTTGCCGAAGTCCGCGACGCCGCGCTCGCCGCTTATGCGCATGCGGACACGCCGTTCGCCGACGTGGTGGCGGCATTGCGCACCACACGCACCGAAGCCGGCAATCCGCTCTTTTCGGTGATGTTCAACTACCTGCGGCCGGCGGGGACAGCGCAACGCGATTGGGCCGGTCTCACGCTCGAAGATTTCAACGACGTGCGGCACCGGGTCGTGTTCGAGTTGGAACTGGATGTGGTCGAGCATGCCGACGGACGCGTCACGGGTGCGTTCTCGTATGCGAATGAGCTGGTGGATGGCGCCTTCGTCGAGGCGCTGAGCGACGATTATCTGAATGTCGTGCAGCAGTTCGTCGATGCGCCGCACGAACAACTGGGTGTTGCTTCAGCGCGTTTTGCATTGGAGTCGGTCAGTGCTGCAACGAACGCGGAGCGGAACCCGACATCTCACAGCGAAGCAACGCAGCGCGCCCATACGCTCGAACGCATCTGGAGCGATCTCTTCGAAGGCAACACGCCCGCACATCACGACGATCTGTTCGAAGCGGGCGCAAGTTCGTTCGACGTCGTGCGCTTTGTCGATGCGGCGCAAGCCACCGGTCACGCGCTGGAGATTGCCGACGTGTTCGCCGCACCGACCTTTGCGCAACTGGGGGCGCGGCTCGTTGCGCGCGCATCGAGCGTCGCCGAGTTGCGGGACGGCGCATGAACGTCAGGCCGCTACGAAACCTGGCAAGAAAAAAGCAGTGAATAAAAACCGCATCAATCACGAAAGATCTTTCGCCGGCCGCGCATTCGGCGTGCCGGCTTCCACCGATAAGGACCTGCGACATGCACAGAGACACCGTATTTGATCTGATCGGAATCGGCTTCGGACCGTCGAATCTGGCGCTTGCCGTGCGCCTCGCCGAAGAGGCCGGCGTGCCGGACCTCGCGCATTGTTTTATCGAGCGTCAGCCGGAATTCGGCTGGCATCGCGGCATGCTGCTCGACGACTGCCGGATGCAGATCTCCTTCCTCAAGGACCTCGTGACGATGCGCGATCCGAAAAGCCGCTTCACGTTCATCAACTATCTGTTCGAACGCGGGCGTCTGGCGGATTTCGTCAACCTGAAGAGTTTCTATCCGACGCGCGTGGAGTTCCACGATTACCTGGCGTGGGTGGCGGCGTCTTTCGACGATCGTGTGAACTACGGCCAGACCGTGACCGGTATCGAAGCGGTCAAAGCCACCGCCAGGACGAACGACGTCGAAGCGCTGCGCGTTTTCTCGCGCGATAGCGAAGGCCGCGAATGGCAGCGCGTGACACGGGCGCTCTCGGTGGGTATCGGTGGCGGCGCTCAGGTGCCGGAGGCATTCGCAGCGCTCGGCACGCACAATATCGTGCATTCGTCGCAGTACCTGACTTCGATCGATCGGGTGGTCGGGCCCGCGAGCGGCGCGCGCAAACGCGTGGCGGTGATCGGTGCGGGACAGAGCGCGGCCGAAGTGTTCGTCGATCTGACGCGCCGCTATCCGCACGTGGATGCGAGCCTCATCATCCGCTCGGGCGCACTGAAACCCGCCGACGACAGCCCGTTCGTCAACGAGATCTTCAGTCCCGCTTTCACCGACGTCGTCTACGCGCAGCCGCGCGACGGCCGGCGTGCGCTGATCGAGCGCTTTCGCGACACCAACTACGCGGTGGTCGACCGTCCGCTGATCGAGCAGATCTACGAGATGCTGTATCTGCAGAACGTCTGCGCCGAGCCGCGTCACCGGCTGCTGGCGAACACCGGCATCGAAACGGCGGTGCGCACGGTCAACGGCCGGATTGAACTCACGTTGCGCGACCGTCTGAACGGCCACGCCCGCGCCGAGCAGTTCGACGCGCTCGTGCTCGCCACGGGATATCGCCGCGATACGCATCTGGACTTGCTGGAAGGGCTCGCGCCGCATCTGGGCGATGCGCTCGCGCAAGGCAACGTCGAACGCGATTACCGGCTTGCCACGCCGGCGAGCTTCAAACCGCGCATCTATCTGCAAGGCTGCTGCGAAGACAGTCACGGACTTTCTGACTCGCTGCTGTCGGTTCTTGCGCTGCGCTCCGACGAAATTGCTGCTTCGCTCGCGCATCACGCATTGCAGGACCGGTCGGCGGGGCCAACTGGACAGGCGCAAACAAACGCGACGGGCGCGAGCCGCATGGCCTTTGCTCTTTAATGGAAAACGGCGCAAAGACTCACACACATAGGAACCGACTATGCCGAAGAAAAAACTCGTCTACATCTGGTCGCTGAGAAACGCGGCCGCCGACAAGGCAGGCCAGGAGATTGCGTACAAGAATGGCACGCGCTACATGAAGTCGGTGCTGGAGTCGCTTGTCGAGGCGCTCAACGAAACCGGACTCGGCGATCAGTACTCGCTCGAAAAAGTCATCTATGACGACGACGCCGGCTCCAGCACGGACCGCGAGAAACTGAAGGAATATGGGTTTTCCTACGAGCCAGGCAAGCGCTGGTTCTATCCGCCGAATTTGCGCGTGCAGGGCAAGCCGGTCAACGATCTGCTGCTCGCCATTCCATCGACTTACCGGCGTGAACCGCTCGATGCGCCTGGACGCACGGCAGGCAAGAGCCGCTTTGAAAAGCACCTGCTCGATACGCTGGTGGAGTTGAAGGCGGATATCGTCGTGCTCGACGGTTTGCTGATCATTCTCGACGAACTGGTTCGGCCGGGCGCCCCGTTCTATCGCAAGATCGTGAATATCCACCCTGGCGTGACGCGTGCCGAATCGCCCTATGAGCGGCGCGGCGCTTACGCGACGCTCGACGCGCTCTACGGCGCACGTGGCAAGAAAGTAGTCAACTGGAAGACGATGGAGACTGTGGCGGTCGAGCCGCTGTATCTGACGGGCGCATCGTTTCACTATGTCGACAACGGAATCGATTCCGGCGAGGTGATTCACGACGTGCTGAATACCGAAATCGATAAGGACGATACGATCCTCGAACTCCGCTGGAACAATTTCAACCGCAGTCTTTTTCCTGCTTTGAACGAAGGACTCGCGATCATGGCTGGGCAGTCGGTGCAAGTCGAGGCCTGAGCTAAGGAGCGGCGCGTGCGTGCCGCTCCCGTTGGAGCATGCGCCGTCGTCGATCACGCACTGCTGTTCAGCACGCGTCGCAACGGCTTGCTTGCTGCGTTGCCGGCGCGTGCTTCTGGTGTTTCAGCCTTCGAGACGCGCTGCCGGAAATCACGAAGCCAAGCACGGCGAGCACCCATACGCCGACGCCGCCATAGACCATCACCCAGCCGAAACCCTGCATCAATGCAGCGTGCACGATGCTTCCAGAGGGGTCGATCCGCGCCAACGCGGGAATTCCCGTTTTGACCGCTTCCCCATCTCCTGCTGCAATCTTCTCTGCCAGCCTGCCGAGCAATGCGCTATCGAGCGTCTTCGGCAGCCGCGTCGGCAGATTGAAGCGAATGCCGCCGACCAGGATCGCGCCCATCAACGCGATGTTGATCGCGAGCGTAATCATCCGCGCACTCATGTCGATGCCGGACGCCATGCCCGCGCGTTCCGGGGCAACCGCGGCGGTCGTCGTATTGGTGACGGGCGTATTGGTGAGCCCGAGGCCCGCGCCGGCGACGACGCAACCGGGCAGCATGGTCCACACGTCCGCATGCGCGGCACTGCTGCCGTAGCGCATCAGCAGGAAGCCGAGGCCAATCGTGAATAGCCCTGCGGGTATGGCGATTCCCGAGCCGTAGCGCAGCGCGAGACGCTCACCGAGCGGCGGAAACAGGAGGCTGGGCAGCGTGTAGGCGAGGCCGCTGGCCGACAGCGTGAGTCTCGCCGCGCGCAAGCTCGGCGTGCAGCACGCGAGTATCGGCGCCGCGCCCGCCTATCTGGAGCGGCACGGCACGCCGCGCAGCGTGGACGAATTGCGTGGGCACGCCGTGATTGCCTACTTGCGGGCAGGCTCGGCGCAACCGTGGGATGTGGTCGATGTCGACGGGCAGATCCGCCGCGCGCAGGTTCAGCCGCAACTCGGTTTCGACGACATGCAGGGTATTGTCGATGCCGCGCTTGCCGGATTCGGCCTTGCGTGGCTGCCGAGCTGGCTGCTGGCCCGTTATGCGCAAACAGGCGAGCTGGTGACGGTGATGGAGAATTGTTTCCGGCCTTCTCAGGAGATCCACCTGGTGTGGCCGAAGAGCCGCTATCTGCCGCTGAAAACGCGCTGCGCGATCGACGCGCTGGTCGCGCAGATTCCCGCAATGATCGGGGCGCCCGAGGCGGGCGCCCCTCGTTCAGGTCATGCCTAGAATTGCAGCGTCGCGCTGGCCACGGCGGTGCGCGTCGGCGACGGCGCCACGTAGTAACCCCACGCCGTCGTCCAGTAACGGCGATTGAAGAGGTTATTGATCCCCGCGCGGAACGTCACGTCCTTGCCGGCGATCTTCGTCTCGTACCGGCCGCTCAGATCGAACGTGGTGTATGCCGGCACGAACTGCGTGTTCTGCGCGTCCACCGCCTGGTTGCCGACGTACTTGCCGCCGAACGCCAGCGTCAGCGGACGCAGATACGACGGGTTGTATTCGATCCGGCCCGTCACGGTGAAACGCGGCGCGCCGTAGATGCGCTTGCCTTCCACGGTCGGGTCGTTCACGTCCACGGCCTTCGTGTCGAGCCACATCACCCCGCCCATCACGCGCCATTCGCTCGTGACCGCGAGCCAGCCGCTCGCGTCGAGGCCTTGATAGCGTTTGGTGCCGTCCTGCACGAAGATGTTGTTCACGTTCGTGTAGTTGTAACCCTGATCGACGCGGAACAGCGCGAGGTTGGCGCCCCACTTGGCATGATCGGTTTTGAAGCCGACTTCGTACTGCTTGCTGCGCAGCGGGCCGAACGTGTCCGGGTAGTTGAGGTTGGTGTTCGACGCGGCACCGCCCTGTTCTAGCGACTCCACATAGCTCGCGTACAGCGTGGAGTACGGATCGGTCTTGAACATCAGCGCGAAGGTCGGCGTGACCGGATCGGCGTCGTATTGCGACGAGACCGCGCCGCTCGGGTCGTACACATGCTCGCGATATTGCGTATAGCGCACACCGACCAGCGCCGACAGACGCGACGTGAGCTGCACGGTGTCGCTCGCGTACACGGCGGCCTGCGTGGTGCGCTGCTGACGATACAGGTCCGAGCCGATGCTGACTTCATCGTTGGTCAGCAACGTGCTGCTGTACAGATTGCCGTAGCCGAGGAGGTAGCCGTCGTTCCAGCCCGTGCTGTTGCTGTATTCGGCAGTCTGCGTTTCGAAGCCCGCGCCTACCACCACGTCATGCCTGATGCTGCCGGTGTTGAAATGACCTTGCACCATGCCGTCGACGTTCTGGTAGAAGTAGCGCGTCATGGCCGCATACAGCGTGTTCGAGTAGTTGCCCGCAGGGTCGGTGACGAACAGGAGACTGTCCGAGTTGGTGCGGTTCTCCTTGGCGAAGCGGTATTTCAGGCTCGCGTGCCAGTTTTCGGAGATGCGGTAATCCAGGCCCGTGCCGAACGAGGCCATCTCGGTCTGGTAGTAGTTCTGCGGTTGCGTCAGCGCGTGGGTGACTTTGCTCGCGTCGGGAATGCCGCCGGCGTCGGTGCCGAACATCAGGCCGAACAGCGTGCCGTTGGTTCTGCGCTTCTGGTAGAACGCGTCGGCGCTCCACGTCAGGTCCGGCGTAATGCGGAAGTCGAACGCGAGCGAGGCCACCTGGCGGCGAATGTGGCCGTGGTCTTCGGCGGTATTGCCGTCCTCGTTGACGAGGTTCAGGCGGTAGCCGAAACGGTCGTCATTGCCGAAGCGGCCGCCCAGATCGACCGCCTCCGTGAACACGCCGGCCGACCTGTAGCCGACCGTGACGCTGCGGTAGGGCGTGTCGGTGGGGCGTTTCAACACGTAGTTGACGATGCCGCCCGGCGAGCCGAAACCGTACATGAAGCCGGACAGGCCCTTGAGCAATTCGACCTGCTCGAACGGTTCGAGCGAGAGGTCGGTATCCCACGACGGGAAGGTCTGGCCGTCCACCTTGATGCTGTTCAGTGTGTCGATCGGCATGCCGCGCACGGTGAACATCGAATTTTCGCTGATCGCGTTTTCGCTGGTCACCGATACGGCCGGGTCGTACTTGTACAGATCATTGGCGGTCGTCGCGAACAGATCCTGCGCTTCGTCGCTCGTCACGACGCGGGTGGAGAACGGCGTGTCCACCTGCTTGCGCGAACCCAGCGCGCCCGCGCTGACCGTGTCGGCTTGCGCGACGGCGGTGTCTTTCGACGCCGACACGCTCACGGCCGGCAAGGTCGCGGCCGTGTCGCTTGCCGCGACCTGCGCCCATCCGGACGACGACAGCGTGGAAAGCGTCAAACCGACGCTGGCCAGTAGCCCCGCGCTGAGCAGCGACGGGGTCCAACGTTGGCCGCGCGCAAAAGTTGGGCGGCCGGCGACAAATGAATTCTGCATGTTGTTTGAATTGGGGCAGGTGGCGCAGTTGCGCACCAAAGCTGTGCGAAGACTGCGCCGTTCTAGCGAGTGATTGTCAGAAAAATGGGTGAAACTGAAAGGAACGGTCGAATGGTAATGCATCTGATTCGCATTAACAAATTATTTCGTACATCAGGTCATCTATAAGACATCTGTCTTATGGCATAGGGCAGATGGCCGTAAGCCTTATCCAGCCGGGCTCGACCCCGTTGGGCGCAGTTTCTGGATATGTTTGTTTCGCAGCGAATAGAGGAAAACACGCATATACTGACGTCCTGGCCGTAAAAAGTAGTGCCGAGCCTCGCGCTGCGTTTTGCTGCTTCGTCGCAACCTCGCCGGCTCAGCGCTACCAAACGCTCTGTCTATCACTTCACCTAGCAAAGCATCGAACATGTCCACATCGCCGAAGATCATCTACACCCTGACTGACGAAGCGCCTGCTCTGGCGACCTACTCGCTGCTGCCGATCGTCAAGGCGTTCACGCGCTCGTCCGACGTGATCGTTGAAACGCGCGACATTTCGCTCGCCGGCCGGATCATCGCTGCATTTCCCGACTACCTGAGCGCGGAACAGAAGGGTTCCGACGATCTGGCGGAACTGGGTGGACTCACCACGCGTCCGGAAGCGAACATCATCAAGCTGCCGAACATCAGCGCGTCGGTGCCGCAACTGAAGGCCGCGATCGCGGAACTGCGCGACAAGGGCTACAAGCTGCCGGCCTATCCGGACGTCGCAACGACCGACGCCGAAAAAGACGTCAAGGCCCGCTACGACAAGATCAAGGGCAGCGCGGTCAACCCGGTGCTGCGCGAAGGCAATTCGGACCGCCGCGCGCCGCTGTCGGTCAAGAACTACGCACGCAAGCATCCGCACAAGATGGGCGCCTGGAGCGCGGACTCGAAGTCGCACGTCTCGCACATGAGCGACGGTGACTTCTACGGCAGCGAAAAATCGGCGCTGATCGCGGCAGCCGGCGCGGTGAAGATCGAACTGACGGCCGCGGACGGCTCGAAGACGGTCCTGAAAGAAAAGACGCCGGTGCTGGCGGGCGAGCTCATCGACGCTTCGGTGCTGTCCAAAAACGCGCTGCGCAGCTTCATCGAGGCGGAAATCGCCGACGCGAAGGCGAAGGGCGTGCTGTTCTCGGTGCACCTGAAGGCCACCATGATGAAGGTGTCGGATCCGATCATCTTCGGCCACGTGGTGTCGGTGTTCTACAAAGACGTGCTGACCAAGTACGCCGACGTGCTGGCGAAAGCCGGCTTCAATCCGAACAACGGTATCGGCGACCTGTACGCGCGCCTGAAAGATCTGCCGGCCGAAACGCGCGAAGCGATCGAAGCCGACATCAAGGCGCAATACGAACAGCGCCCGCCGCTGGCCATGGTCAATTCGGACAAGGGCATTACCAGCCTGCACGTGCCGAGCGACGTGATCGTCGACGCGTCCATGCCGGCCATGATTCGCGAGTCGGGCAAGATGTGGGGTGCGGACGGCGCGCTGCACGACGCCAAGGCCGTGATTCCGGACCGTTGCTACGCCGGCGTCTATCAGGTGGTGATCGAAGACTGCAAGAAGCACGGCGCGTTCGACCCGGTCACGATGGGCACGGTGCCTAACGTCGGCCTGATGGCGCAAGCCGCCGAAGAATACGGTTCACACGACAAGACGTTCCAGATCCCGGCAAACGGCGTGGTTCGCGTAACGGACGCAGCCGGCACGGTGCTGCTCGAACAGGCGGTGGAAGCGGGCGACATCTGGCGCATGTGCCAGACCAAAGACGCGCCGGTTCAGGACTGGGTCAAGCTCGCGGTCAACCGCGCTCGCGCCTCCAACACGCCCGCCGTGTTCTGGCTGGATCCGGTCCGCGCGCACGACGCCCAGATCATCAAGAAGGTCGAACACTACCTGAAGGATCACGACACCAACGGTCTGGACATCCGCATCATGACGCCGGTCGAAGCGACGCAGTTCTCGGTCGATCGTATCCGCGCCGGCAAGGACACGATTTCGGTCACCGGCAACGTGCTGCGCGACTACCTGACCGACCTGTTCCCGATCATGGAACTGGGCACCAGCGCGAAGATGCTGTCGATCGTCCCGCTGATGGCAGGTGGCGGCATGTTCGAAACCGGCGCGGGCGGTTCGGCGCCGAAGCACGTTCAGCAACTGGTTGAAGAAGGTTTCCTGCGTTGGGATTCGCTGGGTGAATTCCTGGCGTTGGCCGCGTCGCTCGAGCATCTGGGCAATGAGTATCACAACCCGAAGGCGCTGATTCTGGCCAAAACGCTGGACGAGGCAACCGGCAAGTTCCTCGACAACGACAAGTCGCCGGCGCGCAAGGTTGGCGGTATCGACAACCGCGGCAGCCACTTCTACCTCGCGCTGTACTGGGCGGAAGCACTGGCCGCGCAAACCGAAGACGCCGCGTTGCAGGCACAGTTCGCCGGCGTGGCGAAGGCGCTGGCTGAGAGCGAAGCGAAGATCGTCGAAGAACTGGGTGCGGCACAGGGCAAGCCGGTAGACATCGGCGGTTACTATCGTCCGAATGTCGAACTGACGAGCAAGGCCATGCGCCCGAGCGCCACGCTGAACAAGATCGTGGACGCGATTGCTTAAGACGCTGAAGAAGCGTGCAGCAATGAAGTAAGTGGTAAGCATGACGATGGCGCTCTCGAGCGCCATCGTCATTTTTGTTTCCACGTGGGCAGCGGCCATACCTGCCATCACACGTGAACGATTTCCCAGTCGCTGAGCTTCTCTGGAATTTCGAGCGTCGCCGTGTCGTCGGCGTCTGGAAGGTGCGGGCAGATCAAGCCGCGTGCGAGGTCGTCGGCTGCCTGTTGCGGGCTCGCAAACTCGCCGAGCGTTTCGTTGCCGTAGGTGGCTTCCCAGCCGTCCTGTCCCGGCAAAATGTAGAACGCTCCCTGATCCGAACCAAAGCGAAAGCCTTTCATTTTTAGTCTCCCAATTGCCAATTAAAAACCGCGGTGCCGGGGCGGCTTCGTGCGCGAGGTTGGGAACCGTCAGACAGGGTTTCCGTCTCGTCCAACCTGGCTCGCCTATTGAAGCGCCGGCTCTTGTAAAAGAGTCTACGTCAGCAGGCAGCGGAGCAAGTGGTTGTTGGACGCTTCATTCTATCAAAAATTATCGTTTAAAAATAAAGACTTACAGTCATAGTTTCGTGATGTGCAACGCGAGGCGACATTGCGAAATGCCGGATTTGTGCCACGCACCACGATTTTTTACGAAGCAATCGATCATTCCGCATCGTGAAATTTTAGGGGTCGGCAGGGTTCCGCCCCCTTGCGGCCGGATGGCAAAGCACACCGCGAGGCCACTGTCCGTTCAGCCGCTTCGTTCAGCCGCCAATCCGGCGCAGGAAGTCGAGCATCACCCGATTGAATTGCGCCGGCCGTTGTAGCGGCGCGAAATGGCTCACGCCGGACAGCAGGATCAGTTCCGCGCCCGGAATGGTGCGGGCGAGATAGTCGGCGTGTTCCGGCTTGATGAATTCGTCATGCTCGCTTTGCACGATGGCGACCGGCACACGGACTTGAGCCAGATCGTCGGCGCAATAGTTGGGCTCCGTTTTCATCATCGTGCTGACGGCGCCGACAAACGCTTCGAAGTCATCCGGTGTCGCCGATAGTTGCGCGTAGTCTTTTGCATGGCGGCTGAAACAGCGCTCGATCGTCCGCGTTGGCACAAACGCCTTCGTGCCGCTCGGGTCCATGTTGCAGCCGAAGAAAAACACGCCCGCCACCCGGTCCGCGGCGGTGATGCCCAATACCATCGCCACGCAGGCGCCGTCGCTCCAGCCCACCAGCGCGGCCCGTTCGAGTTGCAACGCGTCCATGACGGCCAGCACGTCGGATGCCATCAACTCGTAGCGGTAGGGCCGCGCGTCGCGGGTGCTGCGGCCGTGGCCGCGGCTGTCGACAACCACCACGCGGCGCCCCACGCCGAGCAGCGCCGGCAACTGGTAGCCCCAATTGCCGCTGTGCCCGAGGCCACCATGCAGCAGAATCACCGGCACGCCGGCGCCGTACGACGCGTACCAGATTCGCGCGCCTTCATGCTCGACGTAGCCCTCTCCGTTCGGGACCGGCAGAGGCGCCGCGCCGTGTGCTTCGAAATGTTCGAGGTTGTCGTCGTGCGCCTGGGTGGACGGTTCCATCGCCGTGGTCTCCGCTGCGTGGCAATTCGCTAGGTTGCCAGCGTTGCGGCCGGGAGATCAACCGTCCTACGAGTTTCTGTGTCTGGGCACGACGTAATGAATAGCCCGTGCGATCTGAACGGCTTTGATTTCTTTTCTATAGCGATCGCACGGGATCTGACGACAAAACACTCAGCTCGAAACGTATGCGACGTACGGGCCGGTCCCACCACCGCTCGATGCCCGGCCTGAAATGCCGTAGTACACATGGCGGCCATAGAAGAACGGCAGGCCGAAGTCGAACTGGCGGGTCATATAGATGCCGAGATTGTTGAACGCATTGTTCCCCGATGCATTCAGTGTCGCGCCGTTTCCGATATTGAAGCCGAGCGTCACGCTCGCCGGATTGGTCCCCTCCAGCGTCGAGGTGCGGCCCACCGTCGCGGCCGGAATGTAGTATCCGGACGACGCGTCGCGAGCGATCGTCGTATCCGGAAAGAACAGCACCGTCGAGCCCGAGTCGAAGAACGTCTCGGTAAACACGCTCCCGTTATAGGTGGACGTGAAGTCGCCGTTCAGGTCGGTCCGCAGAATCGGAGCGCCGGTGCCGTTCAATACATTATTGGCCTGAGTGTCGATGCCGAACACCAGCGTGCCTTGAGCCGTCGCGCTGCCGCTATCCGATACCTGCGCCATTTCCAGAATCACGCCGTTGTTATCCTGCGCGAAGCGCGAAACCGGATTGGTGATCTGTTTGCTCACGGGCACCGAAGTCGCGTTGCCGGCATTGGTGTAATAGAACTGCGGGCGCGCCGTCAGCTCACACAGTGAACCACAGTCCGTCGGACTCACGCCGATGCCGAGAATGCCGTTTGCGCCGATATCGGCAGCGCTCGCCAGCGGCCGGCCCACCTGGCATTCGGCCGGCGCGGCCACGGTCAGTGCGGGATCGCCGATCACGTGAATCGGCACCGAAGCCGCAATCTCGCCCGATAGCGCCACGTCGGCGGTATGCACCGAGCCCCATGCATAGCCGCTGCCGAACAACGCACATTCGGCAAGCGGCAGGCCGCTCGATTGATCCGTTTCGGCGGCGAGCGCGGTGAAGGTGGCATTCGGGATCGCGGAGCGAACCAGACGCAACCCGAACGACGCCGTATCGACGATCACGTTCGGAATCGTCGCACAGCTCGTGCCCGCGTTGGAGCCGCCCGCGCAGATCTTGACACTGACCATCGGCTGATTGTGAATGCCCGTTCCGCTTACCGTCACCAGCATCGTATTGCCCGCGCCCACCGGCGTGGGCACGGCAGACGCGTCGACGGCGAGCACGTTGGGTGTCGGGTTGCTGATAACGGGATTGGAAGTCGTACCGCCCGATGGCGCGGGCGTATTCGTTGCGGCCGGCGAATTGGCCGTCGGTGTGCTGCTGCCACCGCCACCGCCGCCGCAGCCGGCAAGATTGAGTGCCAACCCGAGCCCGAGCGCCGCGGCAATAATCCTTGCGATTTTGCGCACTGTTGTTCTCTCTCTAATGATTTTAATGAGTTACTTGATGTCGTCCGCGCTCACCCCTTGCGGCAGCGCTTGCGGTAAATAGGCGCGGCCCACGAAGGCGCCCATGTGGCCTCCGGTTTCCACGACCAGCCCCGACTGATGAACGACGGCGGGTCCGTAGCCGCCGCCCTGGGTGGCGTGGGCGTCGGTGAGGGCCTGCACGTAGGAGGGGAAGTAGGTGGCGAGCAGCGTTTTGAGCGGCGGCATGGTCGGGCCTTGCCAGCTCAGCGCGAACACGGTGTTACCCGCGCCGATGTACTCGCTTACCACGGTGCCCGATGGCAGGGTTGTCTGGCTCACGGTGTAGTTCGTGGAGGCAGTACTGGCGCTGGCGGCGAAGCGCGCGACCGCCGCGCTATTCTGGCTGGCTGCCCCTGCGTTCGTGCTGCTGGCCGTTACCGGATAGGTTGGTGCGCCGCCTAATGCCGCATGCGAGGGAGCGGCCATCGCAAACGACGCTGCGGCGATCGCGAGCATTCGAAACTGACTCATTAGCATTTTTTCATTTTTGAAGTTTTGGAGAATACGCGCGAACGTTTTCTATCCTCGAGCTCGCGCAAAGCCGATATTAGCGCGAGCGCGTTTAATTAAATCAGACGATTAATGGAAGTAATTGGGCTCTGTTTGAAAATGAAAGGCAACGCGCATCGGGTTGGCATTCAACTTCAATCCACGCCGAGTTGTTCGATGAGCATCGCGACGAAAGTCTCCCCTCTGCGGCGCGCGGCAATGTCCGGCCGCGCTTCTCCATCCACGCTGCATCGAAACGGGTACTTTAGTATTTCTGCACGACGCAATCGCATGCAATCACATGCAACCGGATACATAGCTGCCCGCGGCCGACTCAGTCGTCCGTTCTGCTCAATTCGTGGGCGCGGCGCAATCGTTCGCGGCTATTGCTCAAATGCATGCGCATCGCGGCGCGTGCGTCGTCCGGGTCTTGCCGTTCGATTGCGCGATAGATCATCTGGTGCTCGCCGAGCACGTTACGCAGATGCTCGATATGGTCGAGTTCCGCGATCTCAGCGGAGCCGAGCCGCGTGCGTGGACTTACCGCCCGGCCGAGTTGGCTGAGCACGTCGAAGAAATAGCGATTGCCGCTCGCGCGTGCGATCTGCAGATGAAACTCGATGTCGTGCGCGAGCGTATCGGTGCTGCCACGTTCGAGTTCGGACTCGAACCGCTCCAGCGCGCCGCGGATCTGCCTGAGGTTCTGGTCGGTGCGCCGTGCGGCGGCGAGGGCTGCGGAGGCGGCCTCGACGTCGATGCGGAATTCGATGATCGCCATCACGTCCAGCATGTTGGAGAGATCGGCGGCGGGCAACTTCACGGGGCTTTCCGTGGCCGGCGCCAACACGAACGTGCCGATGCCATGACGCGTCTCGACGACATTGGCGGCCTGCAGGCGCGAAATTGCCTCGCGGACCACGGATCGGCTCACCGATAGCTGTTTCATCATTGCGACCTCGGTGGGAATGCGGTCGCCCGGCCTCAGGATGCCACGGCGGATTTCGTCGGACAGGGCGGCCACCACCTTCTCAGTCAGGCTGCTCATTTCTGTGGCGGGTTGATTGTGTGACGTATTGACTTAGCGATCATAGCGTCTGGTGGGAGATGGGCGGGTTCGATTGCTGCCTCCCAAGCGCTTCGGGCAGCGGGATTTCGGAGTTGCCTGTGACATGCAAGTTGTCTCCTTATTTCTAGTTGTCGGACGTCTTATTTTTTGGCCTGTTGCTCGAATGTTGGGAGCCGAGGGCGCCTTAGCTGAGGCGTAGTGGTCGTGTTCACGCAGGGTAAACACCGCATTGGCGCGTTTTATCAAATCACAGTAGACTGTCATCGTACAACATATTGCGTGCGGCAAGCCAGAAACCCTGAATGCGCCACATTGCGTTCGATCAGACCGCCTGAACGACCAAACCTGGAGACATCATGTCCACGAAACCTTCCCAAGCGAACCACACGCCGGTCGTCACCGAACTGCGCGTCGTGCCTGTCGCCGGCCGTGACAGCATGCTGCTCAATCTGAGCGGCGCGCATGGCCCGTTCTTCACGCGCAACATCGTCATTTTGCGCGACAGCGCCGGCCATACCGGCGTGGGCGAAGTGCCGGGCGGCGAGAGCATCCGCAAGACGCTCGACGATGCGCGTGCGCTCGTCGTCGGTCAGTCGATCGGCAATCTGCAAGCAGTCTTGAACAAGGTGCGCACGCAATTCGCCGACCGCGACGCCGGCGGCCGCGGTTTGCAGACGTTCGATCTGCGCACTACCATTCACGCGGTGACCGCGCTCGAAGCCGCATTGCTCGACCTGCTCGGCCAGCATCTGGGCGTGCCCGTCGCCGCGCTGCTCGGCGAAGGTCAGCAACGCGACGAAGTGGAAATGCTCGGCTATCTGTTCTATATCGGCGACCGCAACAAGACCGACCTGGACTATGCGAGCGGCGCGGATGGCCGCGACGACTGGGAGCGCGTGCGCACTGAGCAGGCGCTGACGCCCGAGGCCGTCGTACGGCTCGCCGAAGCCGCGCAGGCGCGCTACGGCTTCAACGACTTCAAGCTCAAGGGCGGCGTGCTGTCCGGCGACGCCGAAATCGAAGCGGTCACCGCGCTCGCCGAACGTTTTCCGAACGCACGCGTGACGCTCGACCCGAACGGCGCCTGGTCGCTGGCGGAAGCGGTGCGCCTGTGCCGCGACAAGCACGACGTGCTGGCCTATGCGGAAGATCCGTGCGGCGCCGAAAACGGCTATTCGGGCCGCGAGGTGATGGCCGAGTTTCGTCGCGCGACCGGCTTGCCGACGGCGACCAACATGATCGCGACCGACTGGCGGCAGATGGGCCACGCGATCCAGTTGCAGTCCGTGGATATCCCGCTGGCCGATCCGCACTTCTGGACCATGCAGGGTTCGGTGCGCGTCGCGCAGATGTGCAATGACTGGGGCCTCACGTGGGGCTCGCACTCGAACAACCACTTCGACATTTCGCTCGCCATGTTCACCCATGTGGCGGCCGCCGCGCCGGGCAGGATCACCGCGATCGACACGCACTGGATCTGGCAGGACGGCCAGCGTTTGACGCGCGAGCCGCTGCGGATCGTCGGCGGCAAGGTCAAGGTGCCGCAGGCCGCGGGGCTCGGCATCGAACTGGATATGGATGAGATCGGGAAGGCGCACGCGCTGTATCGACAGCACGGCCTGGGCGCGCGCGACGACGGCGTGGCCATGCAGTATCTGGTCCCGAACTGGAAGTTCGATAACAGGCGCCCGTGCCTCATGCGCTGAACCAGCGATGATCCGGCCGGCGCCTTTAACTCTTGCGAAACACCACATGCGAGATGCGCTGCACCAGCAGCGCGGCCGCCAGCGCCGCGACCGCCGTCAGCCACACGCCGATGTGAATGGACTGCACCAGCGCATCGCGCGCCGTGTCGATCAACGCGAGCGTATTGAGCCCTGACGGCTTCATATCCGCGATCAGCTTCAGACGCGACGCTTCGTCGATCAGAATGCGCAGGTCGACGAAGCGGGGCCGCCATTGCGAGGCGGCCGGCTCGCCGAGCACGCTCATCGTGCGTGTGACCACGTTGCGGTAATGATGCGACACCACGGTCGCGACAATGCTCGTGCCCAGCATCCCGCCCACCATGCGCGTGGATTGCAGCAGCGCCGTCGTGATGCCGAAGCGCTCGCGTCCGGCAATCTCCTGGCCGAATACGTTCAGATTGTTGAGGATGAAACCGAGGCCGATGCCGACCGCGGCCATCGGCAATTCGATCCACAGATGCGGCGTGTCCGGATTCGCAAACGCTAGCGCAATGGACGCGAACAACAGCAGCGCGAAACCGATCGAAAGGATCTGCGTGGGCTTCTTCATGTGAATGACGATGCGCGTGTTCAGCAGACTGCCGAGCGCGATGCAGGCGGCGATCGGCGTGGCCAGCAGGCCGGCCTGTTGCGGCGACAGACCGAAGCCGCCTTGCAGCAGCAGCGGCGCGAAGAAGATCAGCGAGAACATCACGAAGCCCGACAGCATGCCGAGCGTGAACAGCGTGACGAGTTGCGGATCCCTGAACAGGTCGAGCGGAATGATCGGATGCGTGGCGCGCTTTTCGCATACCAGCAATGCAATCGCGCCGGCGATCACGCAGACGGCCAGCGTGAGATTGGCGGCGCTCAGGCCGTCTTTCGGCACTGCTTCGATAAAAGCCTGCAGCCCGCCGAGCACGGCGGCGACCAGCACCGCGCCGAGCCAGTCGATCTTCACGTCGCCTTCATGCGGACGGCGGAAGCTCGGCAGGTGCGCCCAGATGAAATAGAGCGCGGCCGCGCCGACCGGCAGATTGATCAGGAAGGTAGAGCGCCAGCCCCAGTGTTCGCTCATCCACCCGCCGAGCGACGGCCCCGCCGCCGTGCCGATGCCATACGCTGCCGCCATCACCACCTGCCAGCGCACGCGCGCGCGCGGATCGGGAAAGAGGTCGGGTATCGACGCGAACGCCGTGCCGACCATCATCCCGCCGCCGACACCTTGCAAGCCGCGCGCGATCACGAGAAACCGCATGTCGTTCGCGACACCGCAAAGCACCGACGCGATAGTGAACGTGATGACCGCGGCGATCACGAAACGCTTGCGGCCGAAGTAGTCGCCGAGCCGTCCGAACACCGGCACCGTCACCACCGAGGCCAGCAAATACGCGCTGGCGATCCACGCGTAATACTCGAAGCCGTGCAGTTCGGCGACGATGGAAGGCAGCGCAGTGCTGACGACTGTCTGGTCGAGTGCGACCAGCATATTGACGAGCCCGATGCCGAGCATGGCGAACAGAGCGTTGCGGAAAGGCAGGGCAGTGGCAGTCGGATTCACGGATCTGGGAGAGAAGGCTTTTCAGGGGCGGCGCTGCGCGGTTGTCGCGGGCCAAGGTCTTGACGACGGGTGTCCTCTAGTTGTCTGACCTCTTGCGGGAATTATACGGGTTTCCCCTTATTCGAAACTATTCCCACGAATTGTCGGGCGAAAAAAATGCCGTGCGCAGCGGCACGGCATGGTGGGTGAAGCGAAGCGCAGGCCGCCGATTGCAGGGGCGCGCCGTTCAGCGTTGCTGCGTCGAATCAGTGGTTATTCCACCACTCGGTTGCTTTCTGTTTGTCCCAGGCAGGCAGCACTTCGCGTTCAATCGCCGCATTGGTCAGTGCCGGAAAGTCCTTCTTGAACGCGGTCACGTCGTCGTCGAACTGGTCGGTCACGCTAACGTCCCACGTCCCGCCGCTGAAACCCGTAGCCGCCTGATCGATCAACGGAATGACCGGTCCCGCGCGCAGTTCGCCGTCTTTACGTTCGACAACCGTAGCGTCGATATGGCCGAGATACACAATCGAATTCGGCTTGATTTCGACCACTTCGTGAAGCGGCGTGAAGAACATGCCGCGGAAAGGGAATATACCGCTTTGGCCGGTAATGCCGCGCATCACATATTTACCCGGCGCCAACGGCAGGCGAATGAAATAGTGATTACCCGTGTCGCTCGTCGTGGTGGCCTGATCGTCGAATTTGAAATTCAGCCGGTCTTCTCGCGAGTCTGCCGAACCGCGCTCCATATTCACGACGATAGGGCTCGGTTGATAACTGGTGTGATATGCGTTCTTGAGTGTCACCGTCATTAACGCGTACGAGTTTTTCGTCGTGTCGACCGAACCCGTCGATGTGGTGGGCGACATGTTGGAAACTGTCGCGCAGCCTGAAGTCAATAACGTGCCGGCAATGGCGAAGATTGCGATGGTTTTTTTCATTACGGATTGAAGGGAATGTGGTTTGTACTTGAGCCAGATTAGAGTTATTTATGCGGCGTGATTGATGTGGCACTCGGCGCATGCCGGGTAAACGACAGAGGAGAAAAAAACTTTAGCGTCCGTTTAATTGATGGCGCTCAGACAATGCGACAGTCAACCGAATATCGAATAGCCGCGCTACGTCGAATCGGGCGACCCATTGCCTGGTCGCCCGTCTCAGTCGCTCAACCCTTCGCCCAGACCGCCGCTGTCTCTTTCGCGAAGTCCCGATACGATCGCGGCTGCCGGCCCAGCAGCGCAGCCAGGTGATCGATCTCCGCTCTGGATGCGACCGCGCCGTCCTGCTGATAACGGCTCATCATCAGGCGTATGTCGTAAGCGAGCCAGCCGGGTGCGGCCGCCTTCAAACGCTGTTCCAGCAGATCGAGATCGTCGCCGCCATAGCGCACCGCGCGTCCGAGCGCTTCAGCCCAGATCGACGCCACGCTTTGCGACGTGATCGCGTCAGGGCCGACCAGTGCATACGTCTCGCGCGGCAAACGGTCTGCGGCACGCTCGCGGCGCAGCAGCTCGCGCGCGGCGGCCTCGCCGATGTCGCGTACATCGACCATGGAAATGCCTTTGGCGCCGATCGGCATGCCGTACGCGCCGTGCGTCAGCAACGGCTCTTTCTGGCGCACGTCGTTCTGCATGAAATACGCAGGACGCAATACCGTGGCGGGCAGATCGCAGTGTTCGATCATGCGCTCGACGGTGTACTTGCCGGTGAAATGCGGCACGTCGACATAGTCGGCGCCTTTGAACACCGACAGATAAACCACGCCTTTCACGCCAGCCTCGCGCGTCACGCTCAGGGTCTGCAGCGCTTGCGTCAGTTCGTCCGCGGCATTGGGAGCGAGCAGGAACAGCGTGCTGACGCCGTTCATCGCGCGCCGCAATCCGTCCACGTCGGAGAGGTCGCCCTGAACCGCCGTGACGCCGTCCGGGAATTGCGCTTTTTCCGGCGAGCGAGTCAGCGCGCGAACTTGCGCGCCGCTACCGGCCAGATGTTCGAGAACCTGTTTACCGACCACGCCGGTGCTGCCTGTTACGAGAATTGCCATGACTTTTCTCCAAGGGTTGGATGGGCTGGAAGCCAGCCCGTAGACAAACAATAGATGTTCCATTTGAGCGGCGATAGTGCAAAAATTCAGACACCTCGTCTCATATTTGGAACGATCATGGATCTGACGTCACTTGCCGATTTCAATGCGGTTGCGCTGCACGGCGGATTCGGCCCAGCCAGCCGGGCGCTCGACCGTCCCAAGGCCACGCTGTCGCGGCGCGTGGCGGAACTCGAGGAAGCGCTCGGCGTGCGGCTGATCGAGCGCGGCTCGCGCAGATTGCGGCTGACGGAAGAAGGTCTCGTGCTGCACGAGCGCACGCGCGGGCTGATGGCGGAGATCCAGGAGGCGGGGGAAGTGGTGGCGTCGCGCGCGCCGGTTCCGCGCGGGCGATTGCGGATCAGCGCGCCGGTCGTGTTCGCGCATGTGGTGCTGGGCCGGATCGCGGCGCGTTTTGCGTTGGCCTATCCGCAGGTGGAGCTGGAAGTCATTGCGGAAGACCGCGTGGTCGATCCGGTGGAAGACGGCTACGATCTCGTGATCCGCATCAATCCGTCGCGCGACGAGCAACTCGTGGGGCGGCGCATTTTCGGCGACGAACGGCTCGTGGTCGCGGCGCCCGCCATGTCGATGCCTTCCAGTTTCGCAGGCGGCGCCGCCGCGTTGCCGGTGCCCGCGATCGTGCGGGCTTCCGAATTGCCGGGTGAGATCTGGACGGTGCACACGCCAGGCGGCCTGCAGTCGCTCGCGCCGCAGCCGGTGCTGCGATTCTCGTCGCTGCTGATGGTGCGCGACGCGGTGGTGGACGGTGTAGGTGCGGCGCTCTTGCCCAGGCTGCTGGTCGAGCAGGATGTGTCGGCGGGGCGGCTTGTCTGCTGGGGAGTGGCGGACGGGCCGCCGGTCGAGATCTGGGCGCTCTACAACTCGCGCCGCCTTTTGAGTGCGAAAGTGCGCGCGTTCATGAACCTGTTGCAGGATTTGCCGGGGCGCGAGCGGAAACCTGGCTGATAGAGGCGCCGATTACACACGGCTTGTGTGTGGAATCACCCGGAATCGGCTCGCACCCCGCAACCTCACTTGGGACGTCGCACGGCTCGCACCTTGCCACTGCTTCCGCCGCCGCAAAAGAAGCGATCGCCGCCGTCGGATTCGAGTCCCGACACGCTGACGCCAGGCGGCATTTCAAGCCGCTCCTGAACTTCGCCGGTGCGTGGATCGAGTCGCCGCAATTCACTTTCATCGCTTTCCCACGTGCCGTGCCAAAGTTCACCGTCGACCCAGGTGACGCCCGTCACGAAGCGGTTGGACTCGATGGTGCGCAGGATCGCGCCCGTCTGCGGATCGACCTGATGGATCTTGCGCTCCCGATACTGTCCGACCCAGAGCGTCCCTTCAGCCCAGGCGAGGCCCGAGTCGCCTCCGCCGCCGGGCGCGGGAATCGTGGCGAGCACGCGGCCGCTCTCGGGATCGATCTTCTGGATACGGTCTTCGGCGATCTGGAACAGGTGCTGGCCGTCGAAGGCTGTTCCCGCATGCGCGGCGACGTCGATCGAGCGGAGCGCCTTGCCGCTCTGCGGGTCGAACGCGTTCAACGTGTCTCCCGCCGCGAACCAGACATGCTGGCCGTCGTACGTTACGCCATGCACTTTTTCGACGCCCGGAAAAGGACCGTATTCGTCGATGATTTCGGCGGCTGATTGTTTCATGTTCGTTCCCTCCTGTTTTCGTGTTGCCATCCTAATCAATCGGCAACGGGGCGGGGAGTAACAAGGTCGTCGTGAATCCGGGCATGGGCGGGGTCATCCAGCGACGCGCCCGCCCTCGGCCGAACGACTGCACCTTGCCTTGCGCCGCGAGCGTATCGAGACTCCGCTGCACGGTGCGCTGACTCGCGCCAAGCGCTAGCGCGAGGGCCGAGCTCGACCATGACTCGCCGTCGGCGAGCAACGCAAGCACGGGCGCATGTCTGTCCTCGAGCGGCCGCGCCAGCACGACCACCTGCTGCGCGCGTTGCGGCACGAGCGTGAAGCCGCGCCGCGTGGCGTTCACGCGGGCCACGGTGCGAAGCACCGACCGCAACCGCCCGAGCTCGACCCGCAGGCGCGCGCGGTGCGATTCATCGGCAACCTTGGCCCGGAAGGCTCGCGCGACGAGCACATCTCTCGGCACGTCCTGCGGCCACGCTTCGGCCAGCGCGCGTGCGAGCACGAACAGCACCGGGCGACCGGCGAGCGGGATTACCGCGCCCGCGTCGCGTACCACGTGGCGGCACGCGTCCACGATCAACGCCTTCGATGCCAGCAACGTTTCCACCTCGTCGAGCAGCAGCGGGCGTTCCTCGCCACCCGCGAGCAGTCGCGCCGCCGGCGCGTTCAGAACGAGCGAGGCGTTCTCGACTTCCGCTATCAGTGCAGGAATGCTCGCGAGACGTGCTGTGCGCCCGGCCCGTTCGAGCGCGGCGCGTGCTGCGCGGGTCTGCAGGCGGCGCAGCGCGACGCCGGCCACCACCAGTTCATGCGCGGCTCTCAAGGCCGGCGGGAACGGCGCGGGGTCGAGCCCGGCGAGCGCGCGTTCGGCCTCGTCGAGGCGTCCGATCAGCAGCAGGCGCCGGACTTCGAGATAGCGCGCATGCGCGGCGTTGAGCCGGTCGCCGTGCGCTTCGAGCGTGGCGCGTGCGGCTTCCAATGCTTTCGTTGGCCAGTTCAGATCGCGCGAGACGAGCGCGATCTCGGCCTCGGCGACGACACATCTCGCGCGCGCCACCGGCTCCTTTGCACCGAACGCGCGTGCAGCGCTTCGCACGAGCGCCTTCGCCCGGACCAGATCGCCGAGTTGCGCCATAGCGATGCCGCGCAGCGCGAGCGCGGGCGCGTCGTTGCGCAGCGCCACCCGGTTCAGCGCGCCGAGCGGATCGCCCGCTGCAAGCGCGCGCGCTGCTGCCGTCACTAGCGAGTCCATGATTTACGCGAATCCCGCCACACTTGTCACTCCCGTGGTTCGAAGCCGGAGGCTAATCTAGCACGACCACCCCGCAGCACTTCGCATAGCGAACCAAGGAGAGAAGCATGGCGACGACACACACCATCGGCACACGGCAAGCATGGTTTGCAGCGCGGCTCGAATTGCTCGAAGCCGAAAAGGCGCTGACGCGGCAGAGCGACGACTACCAGCGCGGCGGTCATGCAATGGATGCCGTGCCGGCCCCCGGCGCCCGTCGTCGAATTCGCGGGCGCCTGCGGAACCGACGCGCCCACGTATTCGCTCGACAGGCCCGGCATGAGCGCATTCGTGCTCGAAGACGGTGTCGTGTATCACACGTATTCCACTTATGGGCGCGGCGTGGATGCGCTATGGAGTATGTATCAATGGCTCGACCGCGCGCCCAAGGGACGCAACGAAACAGGTGTCTGGTGGCGCCGCCATGACGAGTATGGGAAGCACTGACACGCGTCTCGGGCACGCTATCCGCTCGCGACAATGGAGCCAAAAATTGCAATCCGGCTCAGGTCTGTTATGGTCGAAGCCGGGCCCGCGAGCGGCCTGTCTGAACATGGCAGGTTATCGTTCTGGAAACACACGTTGGATGTCACTGTGGAGGACTTCATCTGGTCGGTGCCACGCGATCTTCACTCAACGAGTCGCCACGAAAGTGGGCTGCGGTGGCACAGGTTGCCGCCTGGCGCCGCCGTCTGGTTTGGTGTGCAGGCGTCGGCGGCGCGGCGCTGCTATTTTGCGGGCCAAGCCTCGCGGCGCAGGGCACGAGCACGAGCTCCGTCACGCTGTACGGCGTACTGGACACCAGCCTCGAAATCACCGATCCCGGGTCCGGGTGGACGCCGCGTCTGGACTCGGGTGCCTATCGCGGTTCGCGGATCGGCTTGCGCGGCAGCGAGCCGCTCGGCGCCGGCACCGATCTGGTGTTCACGCTGGAAAACGGCTTCAGCTCGGCCGACGGTTCGCTTCAGAGTCCGGGTCTTCTGTTCAACCGCCAGGCGTGGGTCGGTGCCCGGGGCGCATGGGGCGAGATGCGTTTCGGCCGGCAATACTCGCCTATCTATATCCCGTTCAAAGGCGATCTCGACGCGTTCGGCGCCGGCACGATTGCGTCCGGACTCAACAACCTGTCGAAGATCACGCCCTACGCCAGTAACGCGATCACGTATCTTTCACCGCTCGTCGGCGGGTTCAGCGGCACCATCATGATGGCCACGCGCGATCAGGCGGAGAGCGATGGCAACGGCATCGACGGATACTACGTTACCGCCGCGTATCAGCTCGACGAACTCAGGCTGCTCTACGCGCGTCAGCAGACGCACGGCGCGGGCGCACTGCGCGCGAATCTCGGCGGCGCAACGTACGCGGTGGATAAAGTGCGCGTGTGGCTCGCCTTCTTCAATGGCGATGGCGGCACGCCGCTCTATCACGGCGCGGGCGGCGCGCTCTCGGCGCAATACAGCTTTTCTTCGAATATGCGCGCGTCGGTGGGCTATGCGCACGTGCGCGACTTTACCGGTGCGGGTGCGAGCGCGGATCAGTTCAGCCTGGCATTCGAATACAACTTTTCTTCCACCTTGCTGTTTTATTTCAGCGCAGCCTATCTGTCGAATCACGACGGCGCCGGCTTCACCCTGCGCGGCGTCAACGTGACCGGGCTGCCGGTCGCCTATCCAGGCGCGCCGGTCGCGGGCGTGCAGTTCGGCGTGCTCGAGCGATTCTAGCGGGCAAGGGAACGGTGCCGCCGGTCGCATTCGATTGCAGCGGAAGCACCGGGCCGATTGCCGACCTCGACCGGCCGCGCTATTTCCGAACCTGAAGCGCGGCATGTCGAGGCGAGCGCGCTTATTTCGTCTTGAGTACTATCGCTCGACGGCTCTCATGCGCGTATCGCCCGACTTTTATGGAGGACTGCATCATGGATCGCAACGACGTCACGAAGAAAATCATCGCCGCGAAAGTCAGAAGCAAGCTGAGCTGGGGTGAGATCGCCACGAAAATCGGCCGGAGCAAGGAGTGGACGACCGCGGCGATGCTCGGCCAGATGACACTCGATGCGAAGCAGGCCGCCGTCGTGCGTGAACTGTTCGACCTGACCGACGAGGAAACCGCCTGGCTGCAAATCGTCCCGTACAAGGGCTCGCTGCCGAGCGCGGTTCCAACCGATCCGCTGATCTATCGCTGGTACGAGATCGTGAGCGTGTACGGCACGACGATCAAGGAGCTGATCCACGAGGAGTTCGGCGACGGCATCATGAGTGCGATCGACTTTTCGATGGATATCGAGCGTGAGCCGAACCCGAACGGTGATCGCGTCAAGGTGGTGCTCAGCGGCAAATTCCTTCCCTACAAATCGTACTGATCGCACCGATCGGCTGACCTGGCACCGAGTCTGCAGAACCACCCACAGTGGGGCTATGCTAGCGGCTTCGTCTACTTCGAGGAGCAACCGATGAAACAGTCAGCAGGTTCGATGATCACGTTCAGCCGCCCGGACGGCCAGCAGATCCAGGGCTATCTGGCCAAGCCGCAGAAGCTGGAGGGTGCGCCCGGCATTGTCGTGATCCAGGAGTGGTGGGGTGTGAACGACCAGATTCGCGGCGTGGCGGACCGGCTCGCACAGGCCGGTTATCTGGCGCTGGTGCCCGATCTGTTTCGCGGCAAGACCACGGTGGAGGAGGCGGAGGCGCACCACCTGCTCGACGGGCTCGATTTCGGCGACGCTGCTACGCAGGACGTGCGCGGCGCCGTCCAGTATCTGAAGCAGCAAACGGCGAAGGTCGGCGTGACGGGCTTTTGCATGGGCGGCGCGCTGACCTTGCTCGCGCTGTGCAATGTGCCCGAATTGTCGGCCGGCGTGGCCTGGTATGGCTTCCCTCCGCTGGAGTACATCGACGCATCGAAAATCAAAGTGCCGGTGCTCGGTCATTGGGCCACGCAAGACGAGTTCTTCACGGCGGAAACGGTCGATGCGCTGGAAAGCAAACTGAAGGGCGCGAATGTCGATGTCGAGTTTTACCGCTATCTCGCGCACCACGGCTTTGCCAACGAAGAGGCCGTGGGCCCGGGCCGTATCGCGAGAACGCAGTTCGATCCGGTGTGGTCGCAACAGGCATGGGATCGTACGCTGACGTTTTTCGGCCGCACTTTGTGGAAGTAGGCGGCGAGCCCGGCAGCAGGTTCGCCTCGCCGGGCTCAGAGCTTCGACCCACCGTCGACGTGCAAGGTCTCGCCGGTAATCCAGCGAGCGGTGTCGGAGGCGAGAAAGGCCACGGCGCCGCCAATGTCATCCGGCTGCGCCACCCGCTTGAGCGCCTGCATGCCGAGCGTCACCTGGCGCCCCGCGTCGGTCTTCGTGAAGTTCGACATATCCGTTTCGACGACGCCCGGCGCCACCGCATTCACGCGAATGTCACGTGCGCCGAGCGCGGCGGCGAAATGCTTTACGAGCGTATCGACCGCGCCCTTGGTCGCGGCATAGGCCGGCAGCGTGCCGACCGCGGCGCGCGCCGCGAGTGACGAGAGCAGCACCACGCTGCTGCCCTTGCACATCACCGGCAGCAACTGCTGCACGAGGAAGTAGGGTGCGCGCACGTTCACGGCGAACAGATCGTCGAAGTCTTCTACGGTTGTGTCATCGATGCTGACCGCCTTCGAAATCCCGGCGTTCGCCACCAGAATATCCAGCCGGTGGCCGATCACCGCGCGCACCTGCGCTGCCAGCTTATGCGGACCGTCGGCCTCGCGCAGATTCGCCGCGACTTTCTGCGCATTGCCGCCGGCCGCGCGAATTTCCGCGACCACGGCATCCGCTTCTTTCTCGCCGCTGCTGTAGTGAACCAGCACCTGTGCGCCGGCCTGGGCGAGTGCGAGTGCGCTGGCGCGGCCGATGCCGCGTGAGGCGCCCGTGACGAGCGCGGTCTTGCCCGTGAGGTTGTTCATGGCGAAACTCCGTCGAGTTGAAGCAAACCGAGCGCCTTGATGAACGCGGCGGCGTTGGCGGCCATCTCTTCGATCGATTCCGGCACTTCGCCTGAGGAACTGGAGATACCGGCGTTGTTGAACAGGATCACTTCCCGATCTTGCGCTAGACAGTCGGTCACGGCCGGATCCCAATGGTCCATCGTGCCGGTGAAATGGATGTCGAACACGAGCGGCACGCCTCCCGTCTTGCCGAAGCGGCGATGCGCGAAGCGGATGCCGTTCGCTTCGACATAACGGGTCGGGGCGGTCTGGTGCGTGTGGCGCGTCACGGCGGGGTCATTCGAAGCAGCCGGTGGGGTCATTTTCGGTTCCTCGGCAATATAGATGAAAGGCATGGAGCGGGAGGCGGGGGTCAGGCCGAGGCTTGCTCGGTTGTCTTGGGCGTTGCTGCCTGATGGGTAATGTAGCGGGGGCTTGTGGAAAGGAAAAAGACTTTGTAGGCTGACGGGCATGCCTGTCAGGCATGCCCGTCAGGTAAGACGCAAACGGAATTCAAAGAGGATCTATGGAGCTTCGCCATTTGCGGTACTTCGTGGCCGTCGCCGAAGCGGGCAGCCTGACGGTGGCGGCGGAACGGCGCCTGCACACGTCGCAGCCGTCGCTGAGCCGCCAGATTCGCAACCTGGAGGACGAAGTCGACGCGGAGTTGTTCAACCGCAGCGCACGCGGCGTCGAATTGACGGCGGCGGGCAAGGCGTTTCTCGACCATGCGCGGCTCGCGCTCTCGCAAGTCGACGCCGCCATTGAAGCCGCGCGCCGTGCCGCGCGACCTTCCAAGCAGGTCTTCGCGCTGGGATTCCTGACCGGCCAGGAAATGACCTGGCTGCCGCGCGCCATGCAGGTGCTGCGCGACGAGCTGCCGAACATCGACGTCACGGTATCGAGCCACTATTCGCCAGACCTTGCCGATGCGCTCGCGCGCGGCAAACTCGACCTTGCGTTTCTGCGTGCCGAACCGGGCTTCGATCTGGACTATCAGGTGGTAAGTAGCGAGAAGCTGATCGTGCTCATGCCGAGCGACCATCGCCTGACCGGGCGAAGCGCGATCCGTCCGGATGATTTCGCCGGCGAGACTTTCATCATGGCGTCGAACAAGGCGCGAGTGCTGCACGACGTGATCCAGCGCTATCTGGATGACAACGGCATAGCGGTCACGCCCGGCCACGGCGTCGACAACCTGGCTATGGCGATGTCGCTCGTCGCGTCCACGCGTGGGCTCGCGTTGATGCCGGAGTATGCGAACAACCTGCTGCCGTGGTCGGTGGTCAGCCGGCCGCTCGCAGGCGAGACGCCGACCGTCGACCTCGTGATCGGCTATAGCAGGTCGAATACATCGCCGGTGCTGAAGCTGTTTCTTTCGAGGGCCGAAGAGTTGCTGGCGCACGCGAACGCCGGCCGCTCGCCCTGATACCAACAAGCGGGAGCGTCATATGTCTGTAGCAATGCGAAGGGCGACCCTCGGGTTGCTGGCAAGTATCACGTTGGGCACGAGTGTCGCTGCGCAGGCCGGCTCCGGTTGTCACGAAGCGTGCAATGCACGCGGCCAGCTTCTCGACCACCACGTCACGCTCACGCTGAGCGCGCCGGAGTTTTCGACCTTGCTGGCGTCGAGCGTGGGCGGCCGGCAGCTCGCACGGCTTGCCGGCGCGCCCACGTGCGGTATCGAGATCGTGAGCTTTCGCTACCGGACCATCGGCGGCGCGGGCGAGTCCACGAACGCGAGCGGCGCGTTGATGATTCCGTCGGGGCTTTCGGCGGCATGCAGCGGAGCGCGTCCGCTGATGCTCTACGCGCACGGCACCACCGCGTACCGCAACTACAACCTCGCCGATATCACGCGAACGGATCCCGGCAACGGCGCCGGCGCCGGGGAAGGCCTGAGCGTGGCCGCCATGTATGCGGCGCGGGGCTATATCGTCGTGGCGACCAACTATGCGGGCTACGCCGGCTCCGATCTGCCGTACCACCCGTATCTGAACGCCGACCAGCAATCCGCCGATATGATCGACTCGCTGCAGGCGGCGCGCCTCGCGCTCGCCGAGGTGAAGCCGGACGGTGGAGCACACGAGAACGGGAAGCTATTCGTCACCGGCTATTCGCAAGGCGGCTTCGTTGCCCTGGCGACGCATCGCGCGTTGCAGGCGGCGGGTGTGAAGGTGACCGCGTCCGCGCCGGGTTCCGGTCCGTATGCGCTTGCCGCTATCGCCGACGCGCTCATCGAAGGCCAGGTCAACCTGGGTTCGACGCTCTTCGCGACGCTGATCGTGACGAGTTACCAGCGTGCTTACGGGAATATCTACCGTCGGCCCGGCGACTTCTACGACGCCGCTTACGCATCTGGTATCGAAACTTTGCTGCCGAGCGCGCAGCCGCTCAACAAGTTGATCGCCGCAGGCAAACTGCCGTCGACGCAACTCTTTAACAGTGCGCCGCCCGCGCCGCAGTTCGCCTCGTTGACGCCGCCCGCTATGCCGTCGTTGACGCCGCCGGTATTGATGCCGCTGTTCGCGGCGGGATTCGGCAAGGCCAACCTCGTGCGCAACGCCTATCGCCTGACCCTGCTGGAGGACGCCGTGGCCAATCCCGATGGTGCATTTCCCCACGCAACGGCAGCAATGGAGCCGGCATCGAATCCGATGCATCCGTTGCGTCAGGCGTTCAGGCGCAACGACCTGCGCAACTGGTTGCCGCGTGCGCCGGTCCTTTTGTGCGGCGGCGAGGCCGATCCCACGGTGTTCTTTTTCAACGCGCGCATCGAGCAGGCGTACTGGCAGAACGCCAAGGTGTCCGCAGGGCTGACGTCCGTGCTGGATGTGGATTCTGCCGTTGCCGGACCAGCTGATCCGTACGCGCCCATCAAGCGCGGTTTCGCGAGTGCGAAGGCTGAAGTCGCGAGTCAGGCCGTGGCCGGTGGCGCGGCCGAGGGTGGAGTATCAGCGGTACTGCGGGCCTATCACGGCCAACTGGTCGCGTCGTCCTGCATGGTGGCGGCGCGGGCTTTCTTCGCCAGATTCTGAGCGCGCGTATCAGGCGGACATTACCGGCGAGAGCCGAGGTCCGTGAAGTTTCAAGCGCCTGCGGCTATCATGCGCAGACAACGCAACCGGTGGCGAAAACATTGGCGACTCAATCCGTGACGGGAGATACGGCGCCCCGCAGCAGACCTCTCTCACCGCTTTAGTACGTACCACGAAGCGCCGCGCGCGCAGTTGGCTGCGTTTGGACTGTCACGAGGCGATGTGCGGCCGCTGACCCGCCGCGCAATCACGCCCGGTAGCGTGAACCCACAATCAAAGGAGATGAGCACGTGGTGAAGATCGATCCGGACCGGTTACTGACCGATCTCAAACGGCTGCGCGGTTTCGGCGCCACGGGGCCGGGCGTCGTCCGGCTGGCGCTTTCGCCGGTTGATCTGGCGTCGCGCGAATGGCTGGCCGGCCGTATGGCGGAAGCGGGGCTCGACGCCGTTATCGACGGCGTGGGAACCGTGTTCGGGCGCTCGCGCAAAAGCGGGCCGGCGCTCGTGATCGGTTCTCACACCGACACGCAACCGACCGGCGGCTGGCTCGACGGCGCGATGGGCGTGATCTACGGCCTGGAGATTGCACGCTCGCTGGCGGAACACGAGGCGACGAGCCATCTCGCGGTGGACGTGGCGTCGTGGATCGACGAAGAGGGCACGTTTTCCGGCCTGCTCGGCAGTCGCAGTTTTGTCGGCGATAGCGTGGACGAGTCGATCCGCGACGCCACGAACCGTCAAGGGCAACATCTCGCAGACGTACTCGAAGCGGCGGGTCTTGCCGGGCGGCCGCGTGTGCGTTTCGAGCCAGGCCGGCATGTCGCGTATCTCGAACCGCATATCGAGCAGGGCGGTCGGCTGGAGGCGGCTGGGAAGTCCATTGGGGTCGTGACCACCATCGTCGGGCTGCGCGAGCTGCGATTGCGCTTCACCGGCCAGCGCAACCATGCCGGCACGACGCCCATGACGATCCGGCGCGACGCCGGTGCGGCGCTGGTGGCCTTTATCCCGAGAATGAACGAAGCGTTCGCGCGGCTCGCGGATGCCGATACTGTCTGGACGGTGGGCCGCATCGACCTCGACCCGGGCTCGCTGAGTGTGGTGCCGGGCGCGGCGGATATGTACTTGCAATTCCGCGACGCGAACGCCGCGCGTTTGCAGGCGATGCAGGACGCGCTCGCCGATCTGGTGCGGGACTTCAATGCACAAGGCCCGGTCAGCGTCGAACTGACGACGATCGACGAACCGATGCAACCGGTGACCATGCACAACCCGCTCGCGGACCATCTGGCGCGCGCCGCCGATGCGGTGGCGCCCGGCCAATGGATTCGCATGCCGAGCGGCGCCGCGCACGACGCGCAGGTTATCGCCCGCTGCATGTCGGCCTGCATGATGTTCGTGCCGAGCATCGGCGGCGTGAGCCACGATTTCATCGAAGATACGGCCGAGGCGCACATCGTCCTCGGCTGCCAGGTCGCGGCCACGGCTGCCGCGGCGATGCTGCATGAAGAGTGGGCGAAACGATCATGACGAGCCTGAACCAGCAAGACGATTTCGTCGTGCGCAGGATGTCGGCCGGGGACGTCGCTTTGGCGGTGGAATGGGCCGCACTGGAAGGATGGAACCCCGGTCTGCACGATGCCGCCTGTTTTCGCGCGGCGGACCCGGACGGGTTCTTCATCGGCGAATGGCGCGGCGAACCGGTGGCGTGTCTGTCCGCTGCCGCATACGGCGAGGACTTTGGCTTTATCGGCCTATATATCGTGAAGCAGGCGTTTCGCGGTCGAGGCTTCGGCATGCGCATCTGGCGGCATGGCATGGACTATCTGCGAAACCGCAACGTGGGTCTGGATGGCGTGGTCGCGCAGCAGGCGAATTACAGGAGGTCGGGATTCAAGCTCGCCTGTCGCAACATCCGCTTTCAGGGCGTCGTACAAGACATTGCCCGGAGCGAGTCCCATGCTGATTTGCACAATGCTTCGGCGCTACCCTTCGAGTCGCTGAGCCACTACGATCGGCAATGCTTTCCCGCCAGCCGCGAGCACTTTCTCGCTGCATGGCTCGCGCAGCGCGGCGCGATTGCGCGAGTCGCGGTCCGCGACGGCCGGGTTGTGGGCTACGGCGTATTGCGGCGTTGCCGGACAGGCAGCAAGATCGGCCCGCTCTTCGCCGATAACGGTGAAATTGCGGGCCATCTGTTTTCCGCGTTGACGTTGAGCATTCCGGGTGAAGCGTTTTTCTTCGACGTACCGGAGATCAATGCGGATGCGGTTGCGTTGGCCGAACGGCACGGCATGACGAGCGTGTTCGAAACCGCGCGGATGTACACCCATGAACCGCCGGCGATTTCCATTGAGCGCGTGTTCGGAGTGACTTCGTTCGAGCTCGGCTGATCGTAGCCCGATGGTGTTTTCGCCATGACATCGCCGTCGGCGGCGCAAGCCGCGAACCGCGGACGGCAACCCCTATTTCCATTTCGCGCCGAGTTTATCCAGCCCGGCTTTCATCAGGTCTTCCGGCAACATCGCAATGCGCATTTCGCAGTCGGCGTTGAATTTCAGAAACCACGGCTCCGCGAGGGCGGGAATCGACGATGCGTTGTCGATATCCACGACGAGCACCGCTCCGCGTGTTCCGTCCTGCTCGGTGAAGTAGACTGTCTCCGGTTTTATCTCTTCCAGTATCTGCCCGACCACTTGACCGGCGATGCCTTCGCGCACCAGGGTGTTGAACGGTTCGTGCGGGATTCGTATGTTGAGAAGCATGCGCATGTCATCCTCCTGTTGACGCCCAAAGGGCTTCTTAAGGATAGATGCTTTATGCGCGCGTCAACGTGATCTGTTTCGAAGCATTCAACGCGGCTCCGCAAAGTCGGGGCGCTTGCGGAGCGTGCAGCCGCTCAGGTTCCGAACAGCGAACTTTGCGTGCCGCGGCTCGGCGCATGGCGTGCGGGTTTCGTCTGGGCTTCGGATCTCGCTTGAGCTTCGACCTTCGCCTTTCCTTCGTCCGCGAACATGTCGGTCTGCCGGTCGGCTTGCGCTTCGAGCGACGTCTGCCCAGCCTCCAGCGACAGCAAAAACATCTTGTTCGCCAGGCCTCCCGCAAAGCCGGTCAAGTCGCCGGATGCGCCGATCACCCGGTGGCACGGCGCCACGATGGAGATCGGATTCCTGCCGTTCGCCGCGCCGACCGCCCGCACCGCGTTGACGTTGCCGATCTGCATGGCGATTTCCGCGTAGCTGCGCGTCTGGCCGAACGGTATCGTCAACAGCGCGGCCCAGACCTGTTTCTGGAACTCCGTTCCCTGGAAGGCGAGCGGAAGGTCGAACTCGCGCCGCGTGCCGGCGAAATACTCGTTCAACTGCCGTTCGGTGTCGATCAGGACAGGACGGTCATTTGCTTCGACCCATTCTCCCAGACGCACCCGGTTCGGCTTGTCGTTTTCCCACAGAATGGCGGCGAGGCGCTCGCCGTTCGCAACGAGTTTCAACTGGCCGACGGGCGAGTCCATCAGCTTGTAGGCGTATGTCACTTGGCTTGCTCCTGACTGGTTGGAGGCACAGATGCTGCAAGGCGAGTCTGCGAATGCGCGCGGCAAGCGCGCCGATATACGACAGTGTGAGCCTTGTTCGCTCTGAGGGCGCTCCGGATCTTGCTGTCCCGTTCCTTGTGAAAGGCCTCCCATCACCGGGCTGCTGTCCTGAAGGGAACGCGGACGATGCGTCACTGTACAACCGTTTTCGCGCCAGGCGCGCGACTCAGTAGAATTGATACCTTCGATACGAAGCGCACCGGCAACCGGACCTCTCTCTACGACTGTGACGACGACACTTGAACAACTACGGGCCGGACAACTCGCGGGCACGCGCCGGCTCAAACTGGCATGCGGGCTGAGCGAATTTCCACGCGAGATTTTCGATCTGGCCGATACGCTGGAGGTTCTCGACCTGTCGGGCAACGCGCTGTCGACGCTTCCGGACGATTTGCCGCGACTGGGCAAGCTGCGCATTCTCTTTGCATCGGACAACCCGTTCACCGAGTTGCCGGAAGTGCTGGGGCAGTGCCCGCAATTGAGCATGGTGGGCTTCAAGGCGAACCGCATTCGCCGGGTGTCCGCCAACGCGCTGCCATCGCAACTGCGTTGGCTGATCCTCACCGACAACGAGATCGAAGCGCTGCCCGCCGATATCGGCGGCTGTACGCAATTGCAAAAGCTGATGCTGGCAGGCAACCGCCTGCGCGCGCTTCCCGAGGAATTGGCGGCCTGCTCGCGGCTCGAATTGCTGCGTCTCGCGGCGAACCAACTCGGCGGATTACCCGCGTGGCTGCTGCGTTTGCCGCGGCTCTCCTGGCTGGCGTACGCCGGCAATCCGTTCAGCGAAGCGCTCGAAGCGGCGGCGCTGATCGACACGCCGACGACCGCTATTGCATGGCATGAGTTGAAACTCGAAGCGCCGTTGGGCGAAGGCGCCTCCGGTGTCATCTATCGTGCGGAGCTTGCGGGGCATCACGACGCGTCCCGCGCTGTCGCGGTGAAACTGTTCAAGGGCACGGTCACGAGCGACGGTTTGCCGGACTGCGAGATGGCCGCCTGCATTCGCGCGGGCGATCACGCGAACCTGATCCCGGTGGTCGGAAAGGTCAAAGATCATCCGGCGGGCACGCACGGCCTCGTGATGGAGTTGATCGATCCGCAATTCAGAAACCTTGCCGGTCCTCCCAGCCTCGAATCCTGCACGCGCGATATCTATGGCGCCGACACGCGTTTCGATGCGGCTTCGGCGTTGGGCATTGCGTACGGAATGGCGTCGGCGGCGCGTCATCTGCATGACCAAGGCATCATGCATGGCGATCTGTACGCACACAACATTCTGTACGGCGGTCAAGGGCGCGCGTTGTTGGGAGATTTCGGCGCCGCTTCCTTCTATGCACCTGAAGACCGGAGCACCGGCCTCGCGCTCCAACGTCTCGAAGTAAGGGCATACGGCTGTCTGCTCGAAGAATTGCTTGAACGATGCGACTGGCCAGACTCGCAGGCGGACGCCGCCGCGCTATTGGTGGAGTTGAAGGACAATTGCCTGAGCGAGGTGATCGAAAGCCGTCCGCTATTCGACGAAATCACGGCGCGTTTGCTGGCGCTGAAGGGCGAACGATGATCGGCAAAGCGCAGCACGGCCACCCGTCGGCCCGCCACGGAAGGAGAGATTCAATGACGCAGAAGACGCCCCGAAGGAAGCCCTCCTCGCGGATGCGCCGTCGCGTGTTGTTTGCCGGCGCGCTGGCCGCGGCCGGCATTGGCGGCACGGCAGGCGCCGTGGCCGTGCAGGGCGGCAAGCTCAGGATCGCGCTCGTGCTGAAGTCGCAGACCGATCCGTTCACCGTGGCAATGGCGAACGCCGCGCAGGACTACCAGCAGCATTTCGCGTCGCAATTCGGTTTGACCGTGCGTGCAACGGCTACCGAAAGCGATACCACCGGACAGATCCGCATGGTCGAAGAGATGATCAAGGCGAAGATGAACGCGATCGTCATCGCGCCGACCGATTCGAAGGCATTAACGGCAGTGGTCGCGCGCGGGATCAAGGCGGGCATCGTCATGATCGCCATCGACAACCCGCTCGACGAGGCCGCGCAGGATGCGGCCGGGATTTCCGTGCCGTTCGTCGGGCCGAACAATCGCAAGGGCGCGCAGCAAGTCGGCAATTATCTGGCGGGGCGACTCCATGCGGGCGATCAGGTGGGCGTCATCGAAGGCAGTCCGGCCGATCGCAATGCACAGCAGCGCACGGAAGGTTGCAGGGACGCGATGAATGCGGTGGGCATCAACATCGTCGCCGTTCAGTCCGGCGAGTGGGAGTACGGCAAGGGGCGGGACATCGCCTCGAAGATGCTCAACGATCATCCGCAGATACGCGGCTTGCTGTGCGGCAACGACAACATGGCAATGGGCGCGGTCGACGCGATTCGCGACGCGGGTAGAACGGGCGGCGTCTACGTCACCGGCTATAACGATATCGATGCGATCAAGCCGTTGATCGCCGATGGCCGCGTGCTCGCCACGATCAACCAGTTCCCTGCGCGGCAAGCCATATTCGGCGTCGACGTGGCTTTGAAGGCCGTGACGGAGCAGAAGAAGCAGCGCGAGCTGTCGAGGGTGATCGAAACGCCGCTGCAACTGGTCACGGCTGCGGATCGCTGATTGCAGGTCGTGATACGGCTGCTGCGAGAGCAAGAGAACTCACTCTCGCATCACGCCCTTTCACGTCCGGTTAATCTGCTTTGATCTTACGCGGCCTGGTCGCTTTTTCGAGCTTGTTGTACTCGAATTCCGGCACCGACTTCAGCGCATCTTTCGTTGCGCCGGCGAGGAACAGATTGCCGTCGCGGATCTGGAAGTGATCGACCGGAATCGCCACATAGTGTTTGCCCATGCCGAGAAAGCCGCCTACCGATACGACGGCATACGTTGCCTTGCGGTCCGGCGCAATGATCACGTCATAGATGCTGCCGATCTTGTCGTTCAGATCGTTGTAGACAGGCTCGTCCACGAGAGCGCGTCGCACGCTCCAGCCCTTCAGCAGCGCATTGGTTTGCTCGACCGTGCCGCCGAGCGGTTGCAGTCCGGCAATCTGCGCATAGGCGCCTTGTGAGGCGCAGATCACGGCGAGAGCGGTCGCGCAGATCAGTGTTCTTGCTTTCATTTTCGGCTCCTGGTTGTCTGTCGAACAGTTAGCTTCGTACCAGAGTACGAGGAAGCACGCGACGTGCCCGGCTCCGTCCGGCGGCGGCATTCGTGCCTCGCGGTCAATATTCAATTGCCGCGGGAGGGCTGTTTGTCGGGCGCCCGCTACCCCACAATCCATCGTTTGCGATATCCGGACGGAGAAAAGGCATGAAATCAACCTGGGCACTGCTGGCTCTGGCGGTCGGCGCATTTGGCATCGGCACCACCGAATTCGCGCCAATGGGCCTGTTGCCCGTAATCGCGAACGGCGTGGGTGTGTCGATTCCCGCGGCCGGCCTGCTGATCAGCGCCTACGCACTCGGCGTCATGCTGGGCGCGCCGTTGATGACGCTCGCCTTCGGCAGGCTGCGCGCGAAAAAGGCATTGATCGCGCTCATGTCGATCTTCGTCCTCGGCAATCTGCTCTCGGCCGTGGCGCCCGGCTACTGGACACTGCTCGCCGCACGCCTTGTCACGAGCCTGAACCACGGCGCGTTCTTCGGCATCGGCTCAGTGGTCGCGGCGAATCTGGTGCCGCGCGAGAAGCGCGCGAGCGCGGTCGCCACCATGTTCATGGGCCTGACGATCGCCAACATTGGCGGCGTGCCGGCCGCGACCTGGATCGGTCAGCAGATCGGCTGGCGCATGGCGTTCGCCGGCACTGCGGGGCTCGGCGTGCTGGCCATTGCCGCCCTGGCGGTCGCGCTGCCGCGAGGCGACGCGGGCAAGATGCCGGATATTCGCCGCGAGTTGCGGGTGCTGGCGCGGCCTGAAGTGCTGATGGCGATGGCCACCACCGTCATGGGCGCCGGCGCGATGTTCACGCTTTACACCTATGTGGCGCCGGTGCTCGAAAATATGACGGGCGCTTCCGCGGGCTTCGTCACGATTGCGCTGGTGCTGATCGGCATTGGCTTCACGATCGGCAACGGCCTGGGCGGACGGCTCGCCGACTGGTCGCTCGACGGCAGCACCAAGCTGTTTCTCGGCGCGCTGGCGCTCATCATGGCGGCGTTGCCGTTCGTTCTCACCAGTCACGTGGGGGCGTTGATCGGTATGCTCGTGTGGGGCGCGGCCACTTTTGCGATCGTGCCGCCGGTACAGATTCGCGTGATGCACGCGGCGGCGGATGCGCCTGGACTCGCTTCGTCGGTCAATGTGGGCGCGTTCAATCTCGGCAATGCGCTGGGCGCCGCTGCCGGCGGCGCGGTGATCTCGGCGGGCCTGGGCTACACGGCCGTGCCGATTGCCGGCGCGGTGCTGGCCGGGGCCGGCCTGATGCTGGTATTCGCCGGCCGCGCCGATCGTCAGGCGGTCGAGAGCTGCTGAAGGCGATGCTTCAGTCCGCAGCTCTGTTCGGCCGGCCACAGAATGCGCTGCGGCAACCATGCACAATCGGAGCGAGAGCCGGGCGGCGCCCGTGGCGCGACGGCGCCGTGCGCGCCCGGGCCGCCTGCCGGCGCGCGCCAAAGCGCAGCGGTGGCGATAACCCTCTGCCGCTTGGGAGAAGCAATGGGTTGGAAAAGCCTGCTGATCGAAACGCCGGTCTGGATGATTGGCCGGTTCCATCGCCCACGGTTCGACCCGCATCGCGACACGCCGCGCGAGATTCTCGTGCTGCGCCCGAACGATTTCGGTGAACTGCTCACCACCACACCGCTCTTCGAAGCGCTGCGCAGGCGCTTTCCAACGACCCGCCTGATTGCGGGCGTGGGTAGTTGGGGGCGTCCGGTTCTCGAGAACAATCCCTTTGTCGACGAGATCGTGGAAATCGACGCGCCCTGGAACAACAAACTGGTCGAGGACCGCTCGCACGGCAACGTGCTGCGTTTTCTGTGGAAGTCTCCGCAGGTCGCCGCACTGCGCGCGCGCGGTGGCTTCGACGTCGGTATCGACGTGCTCGGCAGCTACATGGGCGCGCTGCTGATGATGCGCACAGGCGTGCGTTATCGCGTCGGCGTGCGTGGTTATCGCGGCGGCTGGAGTGCGTGCCAGGCGCATATCGAATTCGCCGCGCGGCAATGCGGACGCGCCGCGCTCGCGCAGGGCGAACTGCTCGGCGCGACCGCGCTGCCGGAAGCACGGCCCCAACTGTTCCTGACCGACGACGAGCGCGCCGCGGCCGCGCAAATCTGGAATGCGGGTGACGCGCCCGGCCGTCGCACGGTGCGGCTGATCGTCGGTGTCGGGGCCGGTGTTCCGAGCAAGGCCTGGGACGCTCGCCAGGTCGGCGCGGCGCTCGCGCAGATCGCGCAGACGCTCGACAAAGCCGGTGACGCCGGCGATTTCGTGATCGCCGGCAGCGCGGCGGATCGCGCGCGCGCCGCCGAGGCGATCGCCTCGGCGGGCACGGGCGTGCCGGTCCGCTCGGTAGCGGGCGAGGTGCCGATGCGCATCACGTTTGCTCTCACCGAACAGGCCGGCGTCGTGCTGACGAATTCGTCGATGCTGATGCACGTCGCGGCCGCGTTTCGGCGGCCGACTGTCGCGGTGATCGGCGGGAGCGTGACGAAACCGGACAGGCACGATGCCATATGGGGCTATCCGCCGCCGTATCGCAGCGTGTCGCCCGAGCAGTATGTCGCGGGCGAACACGCGGGGAACTGGCCGAGCGTCGAGCGGGTCGTACAAGCGGTTCTGGAGGCCGTCGGCATGCAGCGGGCGCCGGTCGACGCGGCCGCCTGACGCCGCTTCACCTCATGGGCAATTGCCGTGAACACGATCGAACTCGCCAACCTCTATCGCAGCTACATTGCCTGCCTGAATAAACAGGACTGGGCCGATCTGGGACGGTTCGTCGACGACGACGTGCACTACAACGGTCGGCGCATCGGCCTCTCCGGGTATCGCGAGATGCTGGAGAGGGACTTTCGTGAAATTCCGGACCTTCATTTCAACATTCAATTGTTGATGTCCGATCCGCCTCATATAGGTAGCCGGCTCGGCTTCGCCTGTACGCCAAAGGGGACGTTTCTTGGCCTCCCGGTCAACGGGAAGCGGGTCTCGTTCACGGAGAATGTGTTCTATCAATTCCGGGACGGCAAGATCCAGCAGGTCTGGTCGGTGATCGATAAGGCGGCCATCGAAGCACAGCTCGATTCCAATGGCACGGCTTGAGCCGTGGAATATCGAGCGGTTGACATCGTCTCTGTGGACTTCTGCCTTTGCGCCACGGCCGTGCCCGGCCGTAGCGTGTGGTTTCATCTTCAGCCGCGCTTCGGCAGCTTCCAGTCGGGCCGGACGAAGTGGCACGTGTATCCGTTGGGAATGCGTTCCAGATAGTCCTGATGTTCCGGCTCGGCTTCCCAGAACGGACCCGCGGGAGCGATCTCGGTGACGACCTTGCCGGGCCACAGATCGGATGCTTCGACGTCGGCGACGGTGTTCTCGGCCACGCGCTTCTGGTCGTCGTCGAGATAGAAAATTGCGGAGCGGTAGCTCGTTCCCACGTCGTTGCCCTGGCGGTTCTTCGTGGTCGGGTCGTGGATCTGGAAGAAAAACTCCAGGATCTGGCGATAGCTGATCTGGCGCGGGTCGAACACGACCTCGAGCGCCTCCGCGTGGGTGCCGTGGTTGCGGTAAGTGGCGTTGGGCACGTCGCCGCCGGTGTAGCCCACGCGCGTGGACAGCACGCCGGGATAGCGCCGCAGCAGGTCTTGCATACCCCAGAAGCAGCCGCCGGCCAGGAGGGCGGTTTCGGTTTGCGTCGTCATTTTCGATCCTTTTCGTCAGTGGCGCCGCGCCACTCGCTGGTGGTCGGTTCGCCGTTTGTCGGAGGTGATTCCACAAGCATGCCAGAGATCGGCCTGGCCGGGTCGCGTAGCGGCGGCCACACCGGTCCGCGCCATTCCTTTCGCCTAGACTACGAGGTACCCCGATGCGACGCGCACAACGCCGAGAAGCGAAAGATGATCCTCGATGACGACGACAGGGAGGCCGGCACCGACGCGCACGATCGCGCGCCGGGCGCTGGCATTCGAGGTGAACCGAACGGCGAGGGCGAGCGCGGCGTCTCCAGATCGGTGACGGCGTGGCTCGAACGGATCGACCCCGGCACGCATCGCCGGATCAAGGGTCTGCGGCTCGTCACCGCTTACGGTATCGCCGCCGCGCTCGGGGCTTTGCAGGACATTACGCACGGTCTGCCCGGCGCCACACTGGTCGGTTCGCTGGCCAGCAGCTTCGCACTGTGGGCCAGTGTCTCGGAAGCGCGCGTCTCGCGAGCCGAATCGAGCCGCGACCTCGCTCTCTTATGTGCCGCCGCTGCGTTCGGCGCGGCCATGTTCATCGGATTCGCCCCGCTCCTGCAGACCATCGGCAAGGCGGCTCCCGAACTGACGCTCGTGACGGGAGCCTTTCTCGTCGGCTACCTCAAGCGCTTCGGCATTCTGGGCGCGGGAGCCGGGTCCCAGATATACATTGGCCAGTTGCTGGCCTACGGTGCGCAGCTGACGCGGGTCGATCTGCCGGCGGTTGCGGTCGCGGGATTGATCGCCATGCTCGCGTCGATTGTTCCGCGCCTGCTCAGCGGCCCAGCGGAACGTCCGGCCACGACGATGCTTGCACCCGTCGATGTGCCGGGTCGCTGGAAACTCCCGGCTGAACTCATCATGGGCTTACAGGCGGCGAGCGGCTCGCTGGCCGTGGTCGCCTTGAACGAGGCGATCGGGCTCAAGGAGTCTGCCTGGGCGATCACGGCGTGCACGTACGTGGTTGCGGGCTCGGCGAGCGGCACGGCGGAACGGGTGCGCCGGCGCATTATCGGCACCTTGATCGGTGTGCCGCTGGGGCTCGTCTGCCTGCCGCTAGTCGAGCACGCGCCGTTGCTCGCCTGGGCCGCTGCGGCAGTGGCGATGATCGTCTACGCGATGGCATTGCCCAATCGCTACGACATCGCCTGCGCGGCGTTTGCCTTTACGTTGATCGTGACGTTGGCGATCGGCGGCGTGCACTCCATTTCGCTTCTTGGCGCGCGCGCCTGGGAGACGCTCCTCGGCGGGGCATTTGGACTGCTCGCGGCGAAGTTCATCTTTCCGCTGCGATCCTGATACCGGGACCATCGAGCGAACACCCGCATGCTTACGACCCCAGCCGGTAGTGGCCATATGGCGTCGGCATGCCGGTTCGCAGCACGCCGGCGGGCGCGCCCTGCTGTCCGGTCGCTGCTATGGACGAACAGTCTTGCGTGCTAGGTACAAATGGATTTCAGCGAGGGCCGGCCGCGTTATGTGCGGCGCTAACGCTGTCTACTTCCGGCTTTCCGCCGATGCCATCCTGAAGACCGAGATGCCCTCCATCGGGTCCAGTGTTTCGCGCCAGGGCGCGAGCTTCAGCAAGCGGGCCGTGTCCTCATAACCGGCGCGCCAGCGCCGCTCGATGCCCGCCGACGAAAAATCGATATCGCGGTTCAGGTCGTCGTTATCGAATGCCGGTGCGTCGAGTTCCAGCACTTGCATCGTCGTGCCGCAACCCCAGTCGAGGAGTTCCCGCACCGCCGGCGCATTGCGTTGTTCTTCGGGCAGATGCTGGCCGAGCTCGCGAATCACGTGACGAAGGCGGTGAATCTGCTTCTGTCGATCGAGATGGCTTTCCGCGCGGCTCGAATACTGAATGTCGCGTTGCCGGCTCATCACCTGCAGGATCGATTCGGGCTCCGGACCGCTGGAGGGCCACAACTGCACCGAAAAAATCACCGAGTCGCGCCGCGGCCGGTCGTCGAGTACGGCTTCGAGCGGCGTGTTCGAATAGATGCCACCGTCCCAGTACGATTCGCCTTCCAGTCGCACCGCCGGGAAGCCGGGCGGAAAAGCGGCGGAGGCCATTACATGCTCGACGTCCAGCGGCGCGTCGCGATTGGTGAAGTACCGCATGCGTCCACTGCGGACATTGACTGTGCCCACCGTTAGCCGCGTGGTCTTCTGATTCAGGTAGTCGAAATCGATTAGCGAGGACAAGGTTTCGCGCAGCGGTCCTGTCGAATAGAACGCCGCCTGATCGGAGCGAACCCGCGCCTGAATTCCCGCCCAGCTTTGCAACTGCGGGGTGAAGAACGACGGTACGCCTTGAGTGACCGTGGCGACGTCGCGCAGCCAGGTCGCGAGTCCCGGCAACCAGTTCGCCGCCTCGAGGCCATGACATGCCACGCCACTCCAGAACTGCGTCAGGCGCACCATTCGGTTCCCGGGCGGATTGCCGGCGATGATCGCGCCGTTAATCGCGCCGATCGACGTGCCGATTACCCAGTGAGGTTCGACCTGACCGTCATGAAGTGCCTGATATACCCCCGCCTGATAAGCGCCGAGGGCGCCGCCTCCCTGGAAGACCAGGACGATCTGGCCGGGAATGTCCGGTGCGGTACCCGGCCCGTCGGCTGTGTTGGTCTGGCGTTCGACATGCGTCTTGTTGCCCATGACAAGCCTCCGGGACAAATACTGCGGTGCCGCCGATTTTGCCACGGTATGGCCGGCGTAACGGTAGAGCCGGTTCGTGTCCGGCGGCGACGGCATGCGAGGTATCCGTGGCGCCGGACGTGGCGATCCACACTATCGCCGCCAATGGCGAATTTAGTCAACGCTTCCTTAATCAGCGCATTGATAACGACTTGTTATTCGAAGCCTTGCATTCGGGTAATCAGCTAATGCTGCTGTTCTGATCGCGTGTTGTTTTTTTGATTAGCGATGCTAGACTTCCTGAGCGAACAGACACGAAAACGTTCCGCGGCAACCGGCCATTGCCTTCTGACCTCAGTGCAGGGCGTTGGACATCGAATTGACATACCGCTAGAAAAACAAGGAGCACGTATGCATCGGTTGGCGAGAAAATCCGCACGCAGTCACTGGCATTACGCCGATCAGGCAGCATGTCGCCGCCCACTTCCTTCAGGCTTGTGTAGTTAACGCGGTTGGTTAAAACGCGTGGTCACGCGCCGCGAGTGACCGGCTAACGGCACCACTCTCCACGTTCTTCGCCTTGCCCGAACCGCAAGCGGATTGATCGGCGGGCGAGCCTGCCGTCGAGAGCACGCCTGTTGCGGACGCGAAGCTGACGCATCAGCGCAGTTTCAATAGTGTTGACAGACGGCCCCGGAGTTCAAAGTCTCCGGAGCGGTCCGATTGCGTCTCGACGCCCGCGCCATACGGCCGCGGAGATTTGCCGACGGAGATCAGGATGACAGAACGGTCGCACGTCTTTGCCGCTTGCCTCTTACTGACAGCCTTCGCGATGCTCACCGGGTGCCATGAAAAGCAGGCGCCCGAAGCCGTGCGAGCACCAGTCAATGTCGACGTGGTCGCCGTTGCGTTGCGCGATGTGCCGGTCGTGTTCGACTACGTCGGCCAGACAGAAAGCTCGCAGCAGGTCGAGATACGCGCGCGCGTCAATGGTTTCCTGGAGAAGCGCGTCTATCAGGAAGGCTCGATGGTCCATCAAGGCGACGTGATGTTCGTGATGGATCGCAAACCTTTCGAAGCAAGTCTGGACGCCGCGCGTGCAGAGTTCGCCCAGCAGAAGGCCCGCCTCGATACCGCGCAGGCGAATCTCAACCGGGTGCGTCCGCTCGTCGCGAAGAACGCGCTGAGCCAGAAAGACCTCGACGATTCGATTGGCCAGCAGGAAGCTGCCGCCGCGGCGCTCGAACAGGCACGCGCGAACGTCACGAGCGCGAACCTGAATCTCGGCTACACGACGATCACGGCGCCTGTCACCGGGCTGTCGAGCTTCGCGAAGAAGCAGGACGGCTCGTATATCGATTCGACCAATAGCCTGCTGACCTATGTCGCGAAGCTCGATCCCATGTGGATCAATTTCTCGTTGTCCGAGAACGAGATGCTGCAGTTGCGCGCGCAGACCACCAACGGCACGCTGAAGCTGCCGCAGGTGGGCGATCTCGAAGCGGTCATCGTACTTGCCGACGGCAGCATCTATCCGCAACGTGGCCACATTGCATTCAGGGACGCGTCGCTCAGTTCCGAAACCGGCACCTATCTGATTCGTGCGGCAGTGGCCAACCCTGCTGGCGCGTTGCGGCCCGGACAGTTCGTGCGGATCAAGCTGCTCGGCGCCGAACGCGCCGCGGCGGTCGCCGTGCCGCAAGGCGCGGTCATGCAGGGGCCGCGCGGCGAATACGTGTGGACCATCGACAAGGACAACAAAGCCCAGCAACGCGCGATCGAAGCGGGCGAGTGGAACGGCAACGACTGGGTCGTCAAATCCGGCCTGCGCGTGGGCGATCGCGTCGTGATCGACAACGCATTGCGGCTGATGCCCGGCGCGCCGGTCAATGCGCATGTCGTGCCGCTGCCGGCTGCGAGCGTGAATATCGCCGGTTTGTCGAACGGCGCCGCGGGACAAGCCAACAACGGTGGCAACCCGGCAAGCGCAAGCGGTCAGGCTGGCGCGAGTAGCGTATCGGGCAATGTGAACGGCGCTGCCGCAGCGGGTTCCGCTGGCGCTTCAGGCAATGCGGGCGTTCAGGCGAACAGCGCGCCGGGTACGACGCGCAGTGAATCGGCCGCGTCTTCCGGACAGACAGCGGTGTTCTTTGCCGTTGGTAGCGCGAGCCTCGATCCGCAGTCCGCCGAAGCGCTCGCCGGCGTCGCGCGGCGCTTGCTCGCCGCGCCTGGTTCGCGCGCCGTGATTTCCGGCTACACCGATTCCAGCGGCACCTATGAAGCGAACGTCAAGCTCGCCGCCGCGCGCGCCGCGACAGTCCGTTCAGCGCTGGTCGTCGCGGGTGTCGACGTCGCGCGTATCGACATGCGCCGTCCCGCGCGCATCGTGGCAAGCGACGCGCCTGACAGGTCGCGCCGTGTCGACGTCACCCTCGCGCCGTCGACGGGGGGCTGATCGATGAAGTTCGCCCATTTTTTTATCGACCGGCCGATCTTCGCGTCGGTGCTGTCGATCATCCTCGTGGTGGCCGGCATCGTCGCGATGTTCAACCTGCCGATCGCGCAGTTTCCCGATATCGCGCCGCCGACCATCACCGTAAGCGCGACCTATCCGGGCGCGAGCGCGGAGGTCGTCGCGCAGAATGTCGCGGCGCCGCTCGAACAGCAGGTGAACGGCGCGGACAACATGATGTACATGAACTCGTCCAGCTCGTCGACCGGCAATATGACGTTGACGGCGTACTTCAACATCGGCACGGACCCGTCGCTGGCGCAGGTGGATGTGCAGAATCGCGTGAATCTGGCACTGCCCACGCTGCCCGATTCGGTAACGGCGCAGGGCGTCTCGGTGCAGAAGCGTTCGTCGGCATTCATGATGGTGATCGCCATCTACTCGCCGGACAACGGGTTCGACCAGTCGTACGTGGCGAACTACGCGAATGTCTATGTGCTCGATGCGTTAAAGCGTATTCCGGGCGCGAACCAGGCGTCGATATTCGGCTCGGCCGACTACGCCATGCGCATCTGGATCAAGCCTGACCGCATGGCGAAGCTCGGCATCACCGTCGCCGACGTACAACAGGCAATCAGTAACCAGAACCAGCAATTTTCCGCGGGCCGCCTCGGCCAGTCGCCGACCAGCGGGCCGGTCCAGCAGACGTTTCCGGTCGCGACCAAAGGCCGGATGACCGAGCCTGCCGATTTCGACAACATCATCCTGCGGGCGGGTTCGGGCGATGCGTCGACCGTGCGTATCAAGGACATCGGCCACGCGGAACTCGGCGCGAAAGACTACTCGCTGCGCGGGCGCTACAACGGCAAAACCGCGACGCTGATTGCCGTGTATCAGCAGCCCGGCGCCAACGCGCTGCAGGTCGCCAAACAGGTGCGCGCCACGCTCGAGCAATTGCACAAGTCCTTTCCCCCCGGCCTCAAATACGAAGTGGCGCTGGATACGACGGAGTTCGTGCAGGAATCGATCGGCGAGGTGGTTCACACATTGCGCGACGCGATCATTCTCGTGATTCTGGTCGTGTTCATTTTCCTGCAAAGTTTTCGCGCGACGCTCGTGCCGATTCTCGCGGTGCCCGTGTCGATTCTCGGCGCGTTCATCGGCATGCTGGCGTTCGGTTTTTCGATCAACATGCTGACGCTGTTCGGCATGGTGCTGGCAATCGGTATTGTCGTCGACGATGCGATCGTGGTGATCGAGAACGTCGAGCGCAACATGACCGAGTTCGGTCTTCCGCCGAAAGAAGCGGCCAAGCACGCAATGGACGAGGTGACCGGACCGGTCATCGCGATCGTGCTCGTACTGCTCGCAGTGTTTATTCCCGTGGCGTTTCTGTCCGGCATTACGGGGCAGTTGTACAAACAGTTCGCGGTGACGATCGCCGTTTCCGTGGTGTTGTCGGGCATCGTTGCGCTGACGCTTTCGCCCGCGCTTGCCGCGATTCTGCTCAAGCCCGGCACGCACAGGAAGAACCGCTTCTTTCTCTGGTTCAACGATCGTTTCGACAGGCTGACCCAAGGCTATGGGCGCGCCGTGCAACTCGCGATCCGGCGCGTCGCGCTGTCGATCCTGCTGATCGTCGCGATGGTGGCCGCGACCGCGGGGCTATTCAAACACATTCCGTCGTCCTTCCTGCCCACCGAGGACCAGGGCTATCTGCTCGGCGCGGTGGTACTGCCCGATGCCGCGAGCCTCGACCGTACCGGTGAGCTCTCGCAGCGCGCGGAACAATGGTTCGCGAAGCAGCCGGCCGTGAAGTCCGTTGCCGCGCCGATCGGCTACAGCCTGATCGACTCGCAGTACAAGTCGAATGCGGGCACGCTATTCATCACGCTCAAGGGCTTCAGCGAACGTGGCGAAAACGGCACTGCGCAAGACCTGATCCGCGATGCCAATAAGGCGTTTGCCGGCTACAAGGACGGCGTGGTGGTCCCGCTGAATCCGCCGTCCATTCCGGGTCTCGGCACGACTGGCGGTTTCGAGTTCTGGTTGCAGAGCACCGGCGACGGCAGCTATCAGAATCTGGAGGAAAAGGTGCGCGCGTTCATTGCGAAGGCGCGTCAGAACCCGGCGCTGCGCGGCGTGAACTCGACCATTAACACGAATTCGCGGCAATTGCTCGTCGAGGTCGACCGGGAGCGGGCGGAATCGCTCGGCGTGCCGGTGCAGGATATCTACTCCGCGCTGCAGACCATGTTCGGCTCGTCGTACGTGAGCCAATTCCCCAAGAGCAGCCGGCTCTTCCAGGTGATCGTGCAGGCCGAGCCGCAATACCGGACGCAGCCGGACGACATCCAGCAACTCTATGTGCGCAACCGCAGCGGCGACATGGTGCCGATCAAGGCGGTCACGACTTTCCGCTTCGTGCCGGGCGCGGACATCGTCACGCGCTTCAATAACTTTCCCGCCGCGAAGATCACCGGTGATTCCGCGCCGGGACACAGTTCGGGCGAATCCATCGCCGCGATGGAGCAGATCGCGCAGGAAGTGCTAGGCGAAGGCTACGGCTATGCGTGGAGCGGTCAGGCTTATGAGGAAAAGCAGGCCGGCTCGACCGCGATCCTCGTGTTCGGTTTCGCCTTGCTGATGGTGTTCCTGATCCTTGCGGCGCAATACGAAAAGTGGTCGCTGCCGATCGGTGTCCTGCTTGCGGTGCCGTTTGCACTATTCGGCGCGCTCATCGGCATTCTTTTGCGCGGCATGGAAGACGACGTGTACTTTCAGATCGGCCTGACCGTGCTGATCGCGCTGGCAGCCAAGAACGCGATTCTGATCTTCGAATTCGCCGTGGAGATGCGGGAGAAAGAATCGCTGAACCCCTACGACGCCGCGCTCAAAGCCGCGAAGCTGCGGCTGCGTCCGATCATCATGACCTCGCTGGCGTTCATTCTCGGCTGCGTGCCGCTGGCGATCGCGAGCGGCGCATCGGCTGCGAGCCGCCGCTCGCTCGGCACCGGCGTGATTTTCGGCATGCTCGGTGCGACCGTCATCGCCCTGTTCTTCATTCCCATGTTCTTCTGGGGGCTGGAGACGCTGTCGTCGCGAAGCAGGAAGGCGCCTGCGCCGGATGCCGGACCGCCGGTGTCGCCGGGGCCGCGGGAGGGCGGAACATGAGACGCCCGCTTTTTCGCCTTCTGCCCGCTATGTGTGCCTGCTGGTTCGCCGGCTGCACGGTCGGCCCCAATTATCAGCGGCCTGCTGTCGACACGCCGTCGTCGTTCCGCTATGCGTCGCCGGACGCCGAGGTGGTCGATCAGGGCGTGGTTCAATGGTGGAGCCAGTTCGACGATCCGGTACTCGACAGCCTGATCGAGCGCGCGCTCGTTCAGAACAGGGATCTCGCGATTGCGGCCGCTCGCGTCGACGAATTCTATGGCCGCCTGATGACGACACGTGCCGGGCTATTCCCGCAGATCGGCGCGAACTTCGCCGGCAGCCGCAGTCGCGGTGTGCCCGCGCCGGGCTTTGCGCCGACGGTCGGCAACCAGGTGCAACTGGATGTCATGGCGTCGTGGGAAATCGATCTGTTCGGCCGCTTGCGACGCATGACCGAAGCCGCGCGCGCCGATTATCTCGGCACCCAGGCCGTGCAGCAGGCAACGCGCATTGCGTTGATAGCGAGTGTGGCCACGTCGTATCTGCTGCTGCGCGATCTCGACCAGCGGCTCGACATAGCAAAGTCGACGCTGGCGAGCCGCGCCGATGCGCTCGCGCTGTTTCAGGAGCGCTTTGGCGGAGGCGTCGTATCGCAACTCCAGGTGAGCCAGGCGAAATCCGAATATGAGTCGGCGCAGGCTTCGGTGTATGCATTCCAGCAGCAGATCGCCCAGCAGGAAAACGCGCTGTCGCTGCTGCTCGGCGATAACCCGGGGCCGATTCCGCGCGGCAAACCGCTGACGCAGCTCAGCGCGCCCACCATACCGGCGGGCTTGCCGTCGTCGCTGCTCGAACGCCGGCCGGACATCCTGCAAGCCGAACAGGCGTTGGTCTCCGCGAACGCGTCGATCGGCGCGGCGCGCGCGCAGTACTTCCCGACCATTTCGCTGACGGGCGTGTTCGGCGCGGCGAGCACCGCACTCTCCGGCTTGTGGACGGGGCCGGCGCGCGTCTGGTCGTTCGCGGGCGCGATTGCGCAGCCGATCTTCACCGGTGGCGCGATCACGGGGTCGGTGCGCATCGCCGAGGCGCAGCAGCAGGAAGCCCTGTTCGGCTATGAGCAGACCATCCAGTCCGCGTTTGCGGACGTGGAAAACGCCCTGGTCGGCGTGGCGCGGGTGCGTGACCAGTTGCAGGCGACCAACCGCCAGGTCGAGGCACTTGCGCAATATGCTTCGCTCGCCCGGGATCTGTACGAGGGCGGCTACACCAGCTACCTCGAAGTGCTCGATGCCGAGCGCAGTCTGTTCGCCGCGCAACTCCAGCAGTCGCAGTTGCAGGATCTGGAGCTCGCGCAGATCGTCGCGCTATATAAGGCGCTCGGTTATGGCTGGACGGTCGACGCCGGTTCGCAGGCGCCGGCGGCCGGGTTGAACATCCTGTTTTCCGGACCTCAGGCGTTGCCGTGATCCCCTACGCCTTCGGCAGAGGGGATTTCCTGCCGCGATTGCGCGGCTTCGGTTCGACTCCCACGCGCGGATCGCGTGCCAGCACGAGCGCCGTCAGCTTCTCGGCGACGGTTTCGAACACCGGATCGTCTTGCGGTACGTAGAGCCACTTGCCGAGCACCGGATGTGGCCGCAAAGCAGGCATTTCAGCGATGAGCGTGGCGTGGCGCTCGTGCGATGTGCACACGAGCAGGCCGTTCCAGGGCGCCTCGCGATCGGCGGCAACGAGGCACAGGAGGCCGTCGATATAGGCCGCGTCGCATCCGAACATCCGCCTGCTGAAGTAGGTCGAATCGCGCTCGAACGCGTCGAAGATCCAGGCGAGCGAGTTGCGGACTGACGAAGGCATCGGCGTGAAATTCCAGGCGGCATGAGCGAAGGGGAGCGAAAGGCAGAGCACCGCGACGCCGGGGCGCGCAGCGTCAACGCGTGCAGACCACCGCCGTCAGCAACAGCGGAATGACCATGTGCACCGTGGCCGTGCTACCGGCCGCGCGCACGCGCTTCTCGACCGACTCGCTCGGCGCGGATAGCACGGCACCGTACAGCGGACCGGCGAGCGCCTGGCCGCGGCCTTTTTTGAACATCTCGTCGTCCGGTTCGTAGCCGAGCACGGCATAAACGCGAAAGCCGAACGCGGTGATGTCGCTGCCGCGCACGGGCCGAAACGCGTTGACCGAATTTGTGTCGATCCGCATGGGATTGGCTTCGATGTACTTGTCGTCGATGAGTTGCCCGATGAACTCATGAGGATGCGCCTGGCAGTCGAATTGCGCGTCTAGCGCATACGCGTGCGACGTCACCGGGTAGAGGCCGACGCTCGAGGCGAGTAGGGCAGCAACTGCTTTGAGAGGACCGGATGCCATGACTAACGTGCCTGAATTGTGGGCGTCGACAGGCTGGACGCGCGTTAGCCGTCAGTTTCTCACGTCCTCGCCGTTAGCGTACGTGCGTCAGCGAACTATGCTGCGGCAGGTCACGGTTCGGGCCGATGTCCGGCCGGCACACCGCTTGACGCGCCGGTAGCCTCGGCGGTATGCCTTACGTGCGGTTACGGAACAGTTCATCGAGTTGCGAGCCGGGCGCCGCGCCGGCAAAGCCGTCGAAGCGACCTTGAGCTAGCGACTGCGCGGCCTGCATGAACCCGCCCCATGCCGCACGGGCCAGCGCCCCGCCCACGCTGATGCGCCGCACGCCGAGCGCGGCTACGTCCTGCAGCGTGAGTGCCGAGGTTGAACCGATCAGCAGGTTGACGGGCTTCGGCGCCACGGCGGCGACCACGGCTTCGATCTGCTCGCGCGTTTGAATGCCTGGCGCATACAGGCAGTCGGCGCCGGCCGCGGCATAGGCTTTGAGGCGCGCGATCGTATCGTCCAGATCGGGCGAGCCGGCGAAGAAGTTCTCCGCCCGGCCGATCAGCAGCGTCTCGCCACCAGCTTCGTCGATGGCGCGCCGCGCTGCGCTGATCCGTTCAACGGCGACCTCGATAGGGAAAAGCGGCGCGGCGGGATTGCCGGTGGAGTCTTCGATCGACAGTCCGGCAACGCCGGTGTCGACGGCAAGCGCGACGCTCTCGGCGACTTCCGCCGGATCGCGCCCGAAGCCGTTCTCGAAGTCCGCGTTGACAGGCAGATCGATTGCTTCCACGATCTCGCGCAAATGCGCGAGGATGACATTGCGCGGCAATGTGTTGTCGGCGTGTCCGGTCGACCAGGCAAAGCCGGAACTGGTCGTGGCGAGCGCCTGGAAGCCGAGTGTCTGCAGATAGCGCGCGCTGCCGGCGTCCCACGGATTAGGCAGCACGAAACAGCCGGAGGTGTGCAACGCCTTGAAGGCGGCGCGTTTCTCGACGACGGTGCGGAACATGCGTATCTCCTGAAACGGACGAGCGTGAGGCGCCCGTGTTGTTATATGACAGCGAGGCTGGTGGACTTATCATCCGTGAAATTCGACCGGTTGTGTGCGATATACGTGGGTTCGGAAAGCCAATGCCGGCACTTGTCGAAATAGAAAATAAATTCCAAAATTATTTATTTGGCAATTATTCTTGCAAATGGGCCGGATCATCTTTTATGCTGGACGTGAAGCGCAGCCGCGACGCGGCGCGGCTCACAGGAGACAGTCGTGGAGAGGATCGAAACGCATGACGCGACACCCGGCGTGGTGGTCGAGGCACTGACGCGTGGCCCCGGCGCGGTTTGCATACGCGGGCTGTTCAGCGAAAGCCAGATTGCCGAAGCACGGCGCGTGGTGATGGCCCATTCCGAGGACCGCGCGCAAACCGTCACGCACTTCCAGGGACAGGCCGCGGAGGAACAGCGGCTTCATCTGCAGCGGCGTGTGTGGAATCTGCTCGCCAAGGGCGACGTATTCTCCGAGATGTCGGAGCAACCGGCGATCGTCGGCGCGATGCGGCGCTTTCTCGGCGACGACTTCATCATGGGCTCGATCGCGGCCAACCGCATTCTGCCCGGTGGGCCCGGCCAGGAACCGCACATCGATTACCCGTACTGGGATTACCACATGCCGGATACGTTTCCACTCGGCATCAATACATCGTTTCCGCTCAACGCGCAGGTGACGATTCCGCTCGATCCCTTTACCGCTGAGACCGGCGCGACGGCCTTCGTGCCGCACACGCAGCACGAATTGCGCTATCCGGCCGAAGGCGACCGGTTCTTCGAGCGTTGCCAACGCATGACGGCCGAGCCCGGCGATGCCATTGTGTTTTTCGGCGCAACCTGGCATTGCGCGATGCCCAATCGCAGCACGCAGGACCGCAGCGCCGTGTTGATCCAGTACCTGCCGAAATTCGTGAAGCCGATGGAAGACCTGCGCGCGATGGTCGGCGAAGATTTCGTCAAGCGGGCCAGCCCGACGATGCGTCAGTTGCTCGGCCTCAATTTTCCTTACCCGCAGAATCTCGACGAGATTGCCGTGGCGACCAATGCCGAGGGCCGCAAGAACGCGATGCGTTGAGACAGGCCGACTGCACGCGTTCGTCATGCGATAACGCACGGCGTTGGCGATCCAGGGGGGAGGCAGGTCTATGCATTTTGATCGGCGTGGGTAGCTGAATCCGCGCGCAGGGACTTCTTCGCCGCGCGAACGAACGCGACAAAATTGGCCACTACGGGATCCTCGCGTGTGGCATGCCACGCCAGTCCGACTCGCCACCGGCCGGCGGCGTCGCGCAACGGCAGCACCCTTGCGTCGCGCAACAGGTATTGCGCCCGCGAGGGTAAAAACGCCGCGCCGACGCCTGCCGCCACGCCGACGAGTACCGACTGGATGTCGTCGGCCTGCTGGATCACATTGGGCACGAAGCCATGGTCACCGCACCAGTGGTCGATCTGCGCTGCCAGTCCGGGGCCGCGTCCGCGTGACAGCGCGATGAAGCCGGGCTCGTTCAATTCCTTCAGATTCGACGGAACGCGTTTCCAGCGCGCGTGCTGCGGTATCGCCAATGCCAGTGCCTCGTCGAGTATCGGCAACGTGGACAAGCCTGCGTCGGCCGGCAAGCGCAGGAAGCCGACGTCGAGCTTGCCGGTGAGAAGCCTCCGGGTTTGCTCCGCCGAAGAAAGGTCGTTGAGGGTGACGCTGACATTCGGATGGAGCTTGCGGAATTGGGCGATCAGTTGCGGCACCTCGTTCAGGGTCGAGAGTCCAAGACCGACGCGCAGATAGCCGCGCGTTCCGCTGCTCGCCTCGCGGGCACGCGCGAGGATATTGTCCGCGTCGCGGACCAGGGCCTCTGCGTCGGCAAGAAACGTTTCGCCGAAGACCGTCAGTTCCGCACCGTGCCGGCCGCGCTCGAACAGGCGCGCGCCAAGGCTCGCTTCCAATGCCACGATCTGCTTGCTCAGAGCGGGCTGGCTGACGTAGAGCGCTTCTGCGGCGTGGCCAAAGTGCCGGAGTTCAGCGACGGTCAGAAAGGCGCGCAGTAATTTCAGTTCCATTCCACGAAGTGATTGAATGCATAGAATTTTTCATTTTACTTATCGAAGGGCGGGCGGTCCAATGGAGTCGTTCCATCCATCCGGTCGTGAAGATGTCGCTCCCCGCTGTTCCATCGCTTCGCGTCGCAGCCGTCCCGCTCGTTTCACGTCCCGGCGACGCGCCGCATAACGTTGCGCGCATTGCGGATTGCCTCGCGCTTGCCGCGCAGGAAGAAATCGTCCTCGCGGTATTTCCGGAGACCTGTATCGGCGGCTATGAAAGCGTGACGAAGCTTCATCGCGCCGAGCTCGATGCGCTTGCAGAACCGCTCGACGGACCGTCGGTCAGCGCGGTTGCCGACGCAGTCGAACGCTTTGGCGTGGCGGCCGGCGTCGGCTTTATCGAGCGGGCGGCCGACGGGCGTCTGTTCAACAGCTACGCCGTTTGCCTGCCCGGCGGGGCGCGGCATTGCCACCGCAAGCTGCATGCGTTCGAGCATCGGCGGATCAGCAGCGGCGATCGGTTCACCGTGTTCGATACGGCGTGGGGCGTTCGCGTCGGCATCCTGATCGGCGGCGACAATTGTCTGGTCGAGAACATGCGTATGACGGCGCTGATGGGCGCGACGCTGCTGCTCGCGCCGCATCGCAGCGACGGCGTGGACCGTACCGGAGGCCGCCCGACGCAGCCGGTTTCGATGGAGCAATCGATGCGATGCTGGCTGCCGGCGCGAGCAGCCGACAACGGCATGTTCGTTGTCTGCAGCGAAGGATTGGAAGTCGCTGGCCTTGAACGGTCGGGTGGGGCAGGGATGATCGTCGATCCGTGCGGTCGCGTGCTCGCCGAACGCGGTACGCAAGACGCACTCGTTTCCGCCTGTCTGGAGACGGGGCTGATCGACGGAAGTGCTGGGCGGCAATGGCTGCTGGCCCGCCGGCCGGAACTCTATGGCTTGCTGACCCGATTCGGCCATCGTGCGACGGATTTCGAGCCACGCAGCGTCTCGTCCCGAGGCGGAATCGCGATCAGTTTCGCGCAGGTCAGTCGCGACCGGCCGATACGGTAGCGTTCGTCAAGCAACGCTAACGGAAAATCTCGGCGATGAGGTTGGCGACGGTCCGGATTCGCTCGCTGTCGCGCAGAGCCGGATGCAACACCATCCACACGTCCTGATCCAGCGCCTTGATATGTTTCTCCACGCAGACGAGGTCGCTCGTCGTGTCGCCAGCCAACTGGGCAAGGACACCGAGCCCGGAGCCACCCAGAACGCCGTCGAATACGCCCATGCCATAGCTGCTGCGAAGCGAAGGCGCCGGAGCGCCCGGCAGCGCTTTCAGCCATTGTGTGGCCGGATGGTCAGGCTGCCGGTCGTCATAGCCGACGAACGAAAGCTTGTCCCATTCCTTCTTCATGATCGCCGCCCTGTGGCGAAGATAATAATCGCGCGAGCCGAATAGCCCGAAGCGAATCCGCCCGATCCGCCGAACATACAGATCGCCCTCTTCCGGGCACTCGGACCAGAGGGCGATGTCCGCCTCGCGCCGCGCAAGGCTGTAGGGGCGGCGCGAAGTCAGCACTTCGATTGCGAGGCCGGGCAGCCTGTCCTGAAACGAGCCGAGCAGCTTCAGCAGAATGTACGACGGCCATTCGACGGCGTTGATCCGCACCGTGCCGTGCGCGGCCGAGCCGCCGTTCACGTCCGCGGCGCGTTCAATCTGGTGAGCCAGGTTTTCCATCTGCTCCGCCCAGGCCAGCACCCGCGCGCCGAACGCGGTCACGGTGCAACCCGACGGCACCCGGTCGATCAGCGGTTCGCCGAGCCGTCTTTCCAGCTCGGTAAGGCGGCGCGACAGGGTCGGCGCGCTCAGGTCGCACGCCGCCGCGGCCGATCGCATCGTTCCCTCACGGGCGATGGCCACCAGAATCCGAAGGTCGTCCCAGTCGACGTGTTCCATTTTTGAAACGATAGGTTTTGAAATTTGGCATAGCATAACGCAGTTCGCGGGGATAGGATTGGATCTGGCCATACCTGCCCGGCATCACGCGAGAAGACCCGCAAGATCCGGCGAGGCGTGGCAAGTGCGGCGTTCCTGCCCATCACACGACTCAACGGCTCTCAGTAGACCGAACGAGCGATACGGAGACAACAATGATTCGCCATTTCCAACCGGCGCGGCGTCGCGCCATCGCAGCCGGCGCGGCCTTCCTCGCCGTGTCGATTTTGCCGATGCCCGCGGCATTCGCCCAGGCTGCCCATAAACCGAAAGTCGCGCTTGTCATGAAGTCGCTGGCGAACGAATTTTTCCTGACCATGGAAACGGGCGCCAAGGATTATCAGAAGCAGAATCCGGCGAAATTCGACCTGGTGACGAACGGCATCAAGGACGAGACGGACACCGCGAACCAGATCCGCATTGTCGAGCAGATGATCGTCTCGAAGGTCGATGCTCTGGTGATCGCGCCGGCCGACTCCAAGGCACTGGTGCCGGTTCTGAAGAAAGCGGTCGATGCCGGCATCATCGTGGTCAATATCGACAACAAGCTGGACGACGAGGTTCTCAAGTCGAAAGCGCTGAATATCCCGTTCGTCGGGCCGGATAACGCGAAGGGCGCTCAGAAGGTCGGCGATTACCTGGCCAAACACCTGAAGTCGGGCGACAACGTCGGCATTATCGAAGGTGTCACGACCACGACCAACGCGCAGCAACGCACCGCCGGCTTCAGGCAGGCCATGCAGTCGGGCGGCATGAAGGTCGTCGCGCTGCAATCGGGCGAGTGGGAAATCGACAAGGGCAATGCCGTGGCCAGCCAGATCCTCAACGCGAACCCGGACGTCAAGGCCTTGCTGTGCGGCAACGACAACATGGCGATCGGCGCCGTATCGGCGGTACGCGCGGCGGGCAAGCAGGGCAAGGTGCAGGTGGTGGGCTACGACGACATCAACGCGATCAAGCCCATGCTCGCCGACGGCCGCGTGCTCGCCACCGCGAATCAATATGCCGCGAAGCAGGCGGTGTTCGGCATCGACACGGCTTTGAAGGCGCTCTCCGAACACAAGAAGCAGTCTGAATTGTCCGGCGTCGTTGAAACACCGGTCGATCTGGTCACCAAGTGAGATTGGTGCAACGCGTGGCCCGCTTCGTCCAGGGGCCACGCGCCTGATTTACGTCCAGCCTGATCATTCTGATGTCCACTCCCATTCCGTCCCTTGCTGACGCACCGCCCGTGCTGTGTGTTCACGGCATCGGCAAGACCTATGCCGAGCCCGTGCTCGCCGACGTATCGCTGGAACTGCGCGCGGGCGAGGTGCTGGCGTTGACCGGCGAAAACGGCGCGGGCAAGAGCACCCTGTCCAAGATCGTCGGCGGTCTCGTCACGCCCACTGCCGGTTCGATGAACCTGGGCGGCGCGGCCTACGCGCCTGCCAGCCGCAAGGACGCCGAGGCGCTCGGCGTGCGCATGGTCATGCAGGAACTGAACCTTCTGCCGACTCTCTCGGTGGCGGAGAACCTCTTTCTGAACCGTTTGCCGCGCAACCTGGTCGGCTGGATCGACCGCGCGAGGCTGCGCGAGAACGCGCGGCACGCCATGGCGCAGGTCGGTCTCGACGCAATCGATCCCGACACGCTGGTGGGTACGCTGGGTATCGGGCATCAACAGATGGTCGAGATCGCGCGGAATCTGATCGGCGACTGCCGCGTACTGATTCTCGACGAGCCCACCGCGATGCTGACCGCCCGCGAAGTCGATCTGCTGTTCGAGCAGGTCGAGCGGCTCAAGGCGCGCGGTGTGGCGCTGGTGTACATCTCACACCGGCTGGAAGAATTGAAGCGTATCGCGCGGCGCGCCGCCGTGTTGCGCGACGGCCGGCTCGTGCACGTCGACGAGATGGCCAATCTCTCGACCGACCGTCTCGTGACCCTGATGGTAGGGCGCGATATCGGCGACAGGATCGACCTCGGCGAGCGGCGCATCGGCGAGGTGGCGTTCAAGGTCAGCGGCATGACGCGCGAGCCGGTGGTGCGCGACGTGTCCTTCGAAGTCAGGGCCGGCGAGATTTTCGGCATCAGCGGGCTGATCGGCGCCGGCCGCACTGAACTGATGCGGCTCATTTACGGCGCGGACCGCGCTGACGCCGGCAGCGTCTCGCTCGGGCGTGAAGGTGGCACACCTGAACCGGTGGCGATTGCCTCGCCGTCGGACGCCGTGAAGCACGGTATCGCGCTGATCACGGAAGATCGCAAAGGCGAGGGGCTTCTGCTGACCCAGCCCATTGCCGCCAACATTTCGCTGGGGCACTTGCGCGCGGTGTCGAGCAAGGGTGTGGTGGATGGGCGTCGCGAGGCGGCGCTGGCACGTCAGCAGATCGACGCCATGCGCATCCGCAGCGCGGGGCGGCACAGCCGGTGTCGGAACTGTCGGGCGGCAACCAGCAGAAAGTGGTGATCGGCCGGTGGCTTGCACGCGATGCACAGTGCTGCTGTTCGATGAACCGACGCGCGGCATCGACGTCGGTGCGAAGTTCGATATCTATGCATTGATGGGCGCGCTGGCTCGCGAAGGCCGTGCTCTCGTGGTCGTATCGAGCGATCTGCGCGAATTGATGGCGATTTGCGACCGGATCGGGGTGATGTCGGCGGGACGGATGGCGGGCCTGTTCGAGCGCGGCAACTGGACCCAGGACGCGCTGCTGGCGGCAGCATTCGCGGGTTACGCGAAGCGCGATGACCTGCTGCACGAACCGATCGAACCCGACGCCAAAGCGCCCGCCGAAAGCAAATTAGTGGAGTATTGAGCATGACCGTAGAAACCAGCCTGCCTACGCTGCAGAACGAGCCACCGAAAAACGCGAAGCCGCTCGGCACGCGTCTCGGATTGTCGAATTACCTCGGACTGCTCGGTGCGCTTCTTGGAATGATCGTGCTGTTCTCGCTGCTGAGTTCGCACTTCCTGACCTACGACACGTTCAGCACGATCGCGAACCAGATTCCCGATCTCGTCGTGATGTCGATCGGCATGACCTTCGTGCTGATCATTGCCGGCATCGATCTGTCGGTCGGCTCGGTGCTGGCGCTTGGCGCCGCGCTGACGAGCGTCGCGGCCTTGCAGTGGCATTGGCCGGCGTTGCCCGCGGCCTTGCTCGGCATGGCGGGCGCGACCTTGACCGGTTGCGTGACCGGTGCGATCACCGTGGCCTGGCGGATTCCGTCGTTCATCGTGTCGCTCGGCGTGCTGGAGGCGGCGCGTGGTCTCGCGTATCAACTGACCAACTCGCGCACGGCTTATATCGGCGACGCGTTTGATTTTCTCTCCAATCCCGTTGCGTTCGGCATCTCGCCGGCGTTCATCATCGCCATTGTGGTGATGGTCGCCGCGCAGTTCGTGCTGACGCGCACGGTTTTCGGCCGCTATCTGGTCGGCATTGGCACGAATGAGGAAGCGGTACGCCTTGCAGGCGTCAATCCGCGGCTCTACAAGATCGCGGTATTCGCGATGATGGGTCTGCTGGCCGGCCTTGCTTCGCTGTTCCAGATTTCCCGGCTCGAAGCCGCGGACCCGAATGCCGGACAGGGTATCGAATTGCAGGTGATCGCGGCGGTGGTGATCGGCGGAACGAGTTTGATGGGCGGGCGCGGTTCGGTGACGAGCACTTTTTTTGGCGTGTTGATCATTTCGGTGCTCGCCGCAGGGCTCGCGCAGATCGGCGCGACGGAGCCGACCAAGCGCATTATCACGGGAGCCGTCATTGTCGTGGCCGTCGTGTTGGATACTTATCGAAGCCGGCGTCGCACCGGATAATTGGATTGGTGGTGTGAAGGGGTGGTGACAGGAGAAAATGAAAGTGTCGAAAGAAACGAAGCAGGGCCGGGTTCTGGTAGTGGGTAGCATCAATACGGATCTTGTGGCCCGCGCGCCGCATCTGCCGCGCCCTGGCGAAACGATTGGCGGACATGAGTTCTCGCAGGTTGCAGGGGGCAAGGGCGCGAACCAGGCTGTCGCGGCCGCGCGCATCGGTGCGCAGGTGGCCATGATCGGCTGCGTCGGGAGCGACGCGAATGGCGCGCAGCGGGTCAAGGATCTGGAAGTGGAAGGTATCGACTGCAGCGGGGTCGAGGTCCATCCCACCCAACCGACCGGCGTCGCTATGGTGACGGTCTCTGACGACGGACAGAATACGATCGTCGTGGTCGCGGGTAGCAACGGCGAACTCACGCCGCAGAGCGTGGCTCGCCATGAGGCGGCCATCAAGGCGTGCGACGTCGTGGTATGTCAACTCGAAACACCATGGGATTCCGTTCACGCGACGCTCGCGCTCGCCCGTCGGCTGGGCAAGACCACCGTGCTGAACCCGGCGCCGGCAACCGGGCCGCTGCCCGCGGAGTGGCTGCCGCTTGTCGACTACCTCGTGCCGAATGAAGTCGAGGCCGCCATTCTGGCCGGCCTGCCGGTCGAATCGCAAAGCGGTGCTCGGCGCGCGGCGACGGAGTTGCAACAAGGCGGCGCGCGCAATGTGATCGTCACACTTGGTGCGCAAGGGGCTTATCTTCTGGTGGAGGGCGGCGAGGGCAGACATTTTCCCGCGCCGCAAGTGCAAGCCGTCGACACCACGGCAGCCGGCGACACTTTTATCGGTGTCTTTGCCGCGCAACTCGCCTCACGGCAGCCGCTGGAAGGCGCGATCAATCTCGCGCAACGCGCGGCGGCGATTTCCGTGACGCGCGCCGGCGCGCAGCCTTCGATACCGACTCGCGCGGAAGTCGACAACGCCACCTGATGCGGATGCCCGTTGTGACATGAGGCGGTCCGTATTGCCACTTCCGGTGGCTCGACGTTGATTTATCGGCACCATCTCGCGATGGTGTTCCTTTGTCAATCACGCTCTCGAATGGACGAAACATGAAATCACAACGTGTAGGCATACTGATTGTATCATTGGGGCTGGCTTCGTGCGGAGGCGGCATATCGACCACCGATCCTCTCGCCAATGCGCCGAAGGTCATCATTGATTCAGACTTCAATACGATGGGCGACGACGGCCAGCTTTTCGCCATGACCACCCAGTTGATGGGGCAAGGCAAGGTCAATCTGCTCGGGCTCACGGTCGTTACCGGCAACGACTGGCTGCTTCAGGAAGAATCGGATGCGCTCAAGGCGGTGGAGCGCATGGGCGTGCAGAACGTGGTAGGCGTGTACGGCGGCGCGGATTATCCGTTGCAATACGATGTGGCGAGCATTCGTGCGCAGCAGGCCGCTAATCCGCAAGGCTATTTTGGTGCGTGGAGCAGGCCCGAGCCAACGCAGCAGTCCCAACTCGTGGCGCCGCCGGATGGTTTCGCCGTGTCGACGAAACTGCAGACGCAGATCGCTGCGGATTTCATGATCCAGACCATCAAGCGTTATCCGAACCAGGTCACCATTCTCGAAGTGGGGCCGCCCACCAACCTCGCCACGGCGATCATGAAGGCGCCGGAGATTGTGCCGCTGATCAAGCGGATCGTCTACATGGGCGGCGCGATGGCCGTGCCGGGCAATGCGAATGCCGTCGGGGAACTTAACTGGTGGTTTGATCCGCTTGCGGTGCGCACGGTGTTGCAGACGTCGATTCCCCAGGCCGTGATTCCGCTCGACGTGACGGATACAGTGCCGCTGACTCAAAGCGTATATGACCAGATCGTCAATAACCCCGGTAAGCAGACGGCGGTGACGAAGGCGTACGGGATTGCCAATGCGGGCGCATTCGCGAGCAATACGGATTTGTTCGACACGTTGACGATCGCGTACTTTCTTGATCCTACATACGCTACGCAGACTAAAAGTGCGTACCTGGATATCGACACTACGAGCGGCGAAGATCAGGGGCATGTGACGGTGTATCCCGATCAGCGGGCGGCGGGAGCTTCGCCGCAGAAGATCGCTTATGTTACGCAGTTCGATAACGGCAGGTTTTTTAGCCTCTATGTCGATCTGCTGACGCGGCCTGTGCCGATTATGTTGCCGTGATGTAGTGCCGTTGCTGGCGGTGAGTGTGATGCGTCACCTCGATTCCTTAAATGCGATCGCTAATGGTGCAGAACCAGCCGCAACTGAATAGTCGTTATCCGCCACCTGTCCGCGATTCGAACTACGGGATCGCGTTCGAGTGACAATGGCGGCGAATTGCTAGCTATCGGCTGATATGCCCAGCGCGGGCTTTGCCAGGGTGGACGGCGATAGGTGGCAGAATCTTAGTGATCCAGATGAAAATGTGGAAGATGAAAGTCGCGATTGTCTTTATTCATACTTAATCTTCGCGCTGAATTAACAGGTAATTGCTTCGCTTCGTGTTTACCCGATGAAAATTAAACTAACGTAAACATTGAGGATTTTCTAGACTGCTTTCTGTCGTTTCGTTCCACTGACATTCCAGGCTGGGAAATGGCGACGCAGAATGGAAAACAAGAACGGGGAAACGAAAAGCGCGAGGAATTCGGCTGGAGGCTTTTGCTCGGGCGCGCAGCTTTATCCGTGCTGTTGGGCCTTCTGTTTGCTCTCGTGGTGCCAACTCGCTTTACCGAAGAAATGGGCGCGCAAACAATGGCGCGCTACGCGGCGCCATTCTCTGGCTACTGGTTCGACGTTGGCAGCGAGCACGAACGCGACCTCGAAATCGGGCGTGAAAGCAAGAAGGCGAGCGAGCATCCGCGCACGGTGTGGAATGACAAGGACATCACCGTGCTCGTAATCGATCGCGAAGCTCTTAAGGAAGGCTGGCCTGCACATTACCCGTTTTACGCCTGGCTCCTTGGCGTCCTGAGCGAGCATCCACCGGCGCGCGTATTTGTCGACGTGATTCTTTCGCAGCCTAAAGGCCCGGGTTTCGACGACTTCAAGCGGTCGCTCGCAGATCTGATATCAAAGAAAACAAGCGTATATCTGGCTGCCCGCAGGACGGAAGACAACAGGCTTGCCACCAACGACGACCTTGACGAGGATCAGGAACTGAAGGCCGTGAAGCGCGTGGGCATTGAGTTTTCTGCCCATGCGGTGGACCGGCTCGCGTGGACTTATCCGCTCGTCTATGCAAAGGAAGAACACAACGGCGAGCAAATAGCGGGTGTCGACCGGATTACGAACAAGGATGTGAAGTGGCGCAACCCGTCGCAAGGCAATTGCCCACTGAGTGCAGCGTTCGCGATTTACGAAGATGCGTACGGCAGGGGCGAACTTGAGGCGCGGTGCGATGAGCCTCGATTCATGTCGGTTACCTGGCCGCTCGATACGGCTGAGGACGGTTTGCGATGGCTCGATTCCGACGACGAAGAGAGCGAGGCGCGCCGTGCGTTTTTGCTACGAGTGGACACGGGCGATCACGATGAGCAGATGTATTGCACTTCGAGCGATAGCAAGGTCAGTCTTCTGTGGCGCGCCGAGTGGCGCGCATTTTTACGTCCGACCAGCCGGCCGCTCTGTGTGCACTATCGCACTATCCACGCAAGTCAAATCGAAGAGATGTCCGGTGGCGAACGGGTCGCTGCGTTTCAGGATCGAATCGTGATGATCGGCACGTCGTTTGATTATTCCAACGACTTTGTCCTCTCGCCGCTGAACGACCGCATTCCGGGTGTGTTTCTGCATGCCGCCGCACTCGACAACCTTTTTAGTCATCGCGGTGGGCTGAATGACATCGAGGCGTGGGAGCCTCATTTCGACATGCCCGCTGTCAGGTGGGGCAAGCTTTTGTTCTTGAGTGTGATCGGCTTTGCTGCGATTTTCCTCATTGCAGGCGCCAAGAAATGGGTTCGGCAGGAATTTGCGCGCTTTTATCACGAGCGCCGGCATTGGAAAAGGCGCTTTTCCTTGCACTGGTGGTGTGCAAAGGCACTCACAGCCATTTTCAATATCGCGTTGTTCCTTATGAGCGGATTTGTACTCGTGGCATTTGGCGTGGGGATGATCGTGTTCGGTACGCACTTGCATATGCCGTTCCTTCTGGTTGCACATGTCCTCGCCTGCACTATCGCAGTCGAATGGCTCGAGTGGAGCGAACACCTGTTTAATTGGCTCACCGATAGCAAGGAGGATTGATCATGCAGCAGGTTCGAGATACCCGGCAGCGGCTCAAACACGCTTTCCTGACAGCAGCGGTGGCCGTAGCGTTCACTGCAACGGCGGGCGGTACGGCCTCCGCTCAAACCCCGACCTATGTCGATGCGAAGAAACCAGGCGAAACAGTCAAGCTTTATAGCGCACCGGATAAAAAAAGCCGTGTGATCGACGCTCCGACTTTGCCGCTTCTCGTACAGGGGGCTTCCCAACACGACTTCTATCCGGTGAAGGTGGACGGCAAGCCGTATTGGGCGGACGGCCTGGAGGTGAAGGTTGTTCGCAGCGCGCAGGCGCGCTGCAGCCAGTCCGCCGGTATTCAGGCAGCCGGCACGCTCGGCGCTGCCGCCAACCGGTGCCAATGATCATGCATACCGGACGCCGATACTTCTGCAGCGCATGCGCAGGCCTTCTCCTCGGCGCATGCGCGGACGTCAAACTGCCGGGTAGCCTGTCGAACCTGAACATCGGTGGCGGTTCACCGAAAGGCGCCCCGACGCTCGACACAGTCGGTTCTATTCCACCGCCGCCTGCTCGCGACTGGCCCGACATCAGGCTCGATTTGATGAACGCGCGCGCCGACGGCTGGGGTCTCGTGCCGATGCCCGAGATGGAGGCCTATCTGAACGGCCTGCTCGCGACGATCAAGAAAACCGCCGGCACACCGAACTATCCGGGCTCCGTGCATATCATCTCCGAGAACGGACTCAACGCGAATTCGAGTCCGGGCGGCAATATCTTTGTCTCGGTCGGCTGGTTGCAGTCGGCTGAATCGGAAGACGAGATATTTGCGATCCTCTCCCACGAGTTCGGTCATATCTACCTCAACCATCACGCGATTTTCGACGCGCGCACGGCGGGCGATACGTCGCTTGCCGTCGTGTCGCTCGCCTGGACGGTGACGAACAAGTCGCCAACGTCCAACACGTGGACTGGCGTGGACAATATCGCAGTGGTGCAGACGCTCGGCACACGGGTGCTGTTTCCCGCCTGGCAGCGCAGCGTCGAGGAACAGGCCGACCGGTTCGGCGCGACGATCAGCCTTCGTTGCGGCTACTCCTACGTCGACGGTTTCAAAGCCTTCTTCGAACGCGTCATTGCATACGATCAGGACGCCAAAACTCGGCGTCAGAAGCTTCGTGAGAAGCAGCTTCAGGCGGGACGGGAGAAGGCCGGTCAACAGGCCGCGGCGCAGGCGCGCGCCCAGCCGGTCGCGCCGGCGGTCGGCGGCGGCGCGGCGCAAACGGTGAACCAGCTCACCAGTATCGGCGAGCTGCGCGACGCCGTCGCACAGTACACGTCCGTGCGTGCGGGTGCGCAGGCGAGCGTCGCGGAGAATCTCTTCGACGCGCGCGCGGTGATCGACGATCAGATCTCGGCACAACTCGAAACCTTGCACGATGACCACGGCGATCCAGCCGCCCGCGAAGATAACCTGACCGAGCTCGTGCGCCCCATGCTCGGAGACAAGCGTCCCGATCCGCGAATCGAGCCGTGGAACGCCGCCCGAAAGCGCGGCTCCACTGCACTTATTCTGGCGCACTACAGGGCCATATCCGACTTGCAGGATCTGCAAGCGGCAGGTAATTACCCGCAGGCATTGCAAGTGGCGTCCACGGTCGCATCGGGTCCGACAGCGGACCATGCCTATCCCGTGTTTCTGCTGTCCAACCTGATGACGCTATCGCGTTTGGCGCCGCCCGATACGCAGACGCAGGTGCTGCGGCGCAATCTGAGTTCGCGCGACCGCTCATGGGCGGTGCAGACCAATCTTTCCAACCGCATAGGACAGAAAGACCCGAAGCAAGGTGAAGCGTTTTTGCTGCAGCAATTCGAGTACTTCGGAAGGACATCGGTGACCTGGCCTGGTGTCATTTCCTGGTATCGCGAGCATGGCGATGTCAACCGCGCGAAGCAACTGGCTCTCTCGTGCACGGCGGAACATCCTGAAATGCGCGCTGCGTGCGTCGCCGCTTCGCAGACGCCCGCGCAAAAGAAGAGCGACGATCAGGCAGGCGGGTTCAGCAAGGCGGTCGACAAAATGTTCGATCAGGCGAAGGGGCTGTTGCCGAAGTGAATGTCGGAGCGCATCGATCGTCTTTCAGGCGGACAGGCACGCCACGGGGCCGACGGCGTTAGCGAGTCGGATTCAGGGTGCGTCGTTGCCTTGCCGCTGTGTGCGCCGTCGGTCGGGTTTATATCGCTACCGCTACCGCGGGGACGTGGCCGAAATGATCTCGACATGCTCGATCGCGGCATCCACGAGCTCTTCCGCGCTTTGTATGCCTTCGGCTGATGCGGCGAGGCCATTCAGGCGTCCGTCGATCAACAGCAGCGCAAGCCCATGAACGTAGGCCCAGCCCGCGGTCATGGCAATGGCCTGGGCGGCGGTGATCTGGCCGAACGCGGAGTCGTCGCGCCCTGCAGGTTCGGACGGCAGCTCGAACACGCCGGCCAGGGCGCGCGCTGATACTTGCCGCGCCTGCACGAGGGCCGGGCGCGCGTGGTCGAGCATTTCATTGCGCGACATGAGGTAAAACAAGTCCGGGTTGGCGACCGCGAAGCTCACATAGCCACGGGCGATGGCTTTGCGCCGCGCCTGACCCGGTTCGGTGCCTTCGGCTCTCTCCGTCATGGCGGCCGCCAGCCGCCGATGCCCGCTCGCGGCTAGTTCGCTCAGAACGCCGGCGGTGTCGCCGAAATGGTGCTGCGGCGCGGTATGCGACACGCCAGCCTCGCGCGCAATAGCGCGCAGCGTCAGACCGCGAATGCCGTCGCGTCGTAGCACCAGTTCCGCGGCTTCAAGTAGCGCATGGGGCAGGCCGCCGTGATGATAGGGCTTGTCGCGTGCCGTGCGGTCGGCTTGGGTGGTGGCTTTTTGCGGCGCGGACATTTTTCGGTGTAGCGGTGCTTCTTTCATGACGGCGGATCGCAATCCATATTTTTACAGTGAAAAGATATCTTGGCCGAGCTGCCCGGCGAAGTCAAAGTTTTTCCAATGGGGACGTGAAGGACATTCATGCAGGCCGCACCCATTGCGAGGGCGGCGGGTAACCTGGATAGTCGCGGGAAAAACTGTCACCTGAGACTGAGCCGCGCGACACGTCGCAATGGATGCAGAAATTTGCCGCTTCTATACTTGTGCTGATATCGGTCAGGGAGTCAATATGCGGCGCGTAATCGTTCGGCGGTCTTCAGTTCATGGCAAAGGCGTGTTCGCAATACGTCGGCTCGCTGCGGGAGAGCGTGTGCTCGAGTACAAGGGCGAAATCACGGCGTGGCGCGATGCCGTTCGCCGGCACCGGCGTGAGGGTGTCGAGGGGCATACGTTCCTTTTCGGTCTTTCGGACGGACGCGTCATTGATGGCAGCCGGGGCGGCAACAGCGCACGTTGGCTCAACCACGCATGCGCGCCCAACTGTGAAACCGTTGAAGACGGCGATCGCATTTTCATTCACACACTCCGGCCGGTCGACGCAGGAGAAGAACTGTTCATTGAATATTTGCTGGCCATTGACGACCCGTCGGATGAAGAGATTCGAGCCCAGTATGTGTGCAGGTGCGCCGCGGCGGGCTGTCGTCAGTCGATGCTGGCGGACGCGGCGTGAGCCGATGCGCGCGAAATTCTTGATCGTATCGCCCAGCGTGCGGCGCATACTGGACTCAGTTGCACAGCAGCCGGCTCATTGCGGTTCGAGCGAATACAGGGCGGCAATACGGGAAATTGCCGAGCGCAGCGTGGCCATTTCGATTTCCGCGTTGCACATGGCCCGTTGGCATGCCTCGCGGTGTGTCTGTATGTGCGATAGCAGCGAACGCGTTTGCCGGTCGCATCTATTAATTTCAGCGCGTGTACCGAGCGTCACTGTGACAGCCTTGCGGATGTCCTTCGAAAGAAGAGCCAGGCAATCCCTGGCATGTGTCAGTAACTCGACAAGCTCGCTGGTCGCGAAGATCAGTTGCGGAATGTGAAGCGGCCAACTCGACTCGAGAATAGACGACACGTCGTTCAGCAGATCGCCGGTTTCCGCATGTGCCGATTCTGTTTGCGACGACAGTGATTTCACGAGGCCATGCAAGTGTTGCAGCGCGTCGGCCTGTTCGTCGAGTAACGAGAGATCCGCGATTAAAGCGCTGCGCAGTTCGTTCAGCTCGCGTTTCCTTTCCGGAATCCAGTGCGATTCATGATGCATGATGTATCCACCCTCCGCGATGGTGCCGGTCGCCATGACCATGCTTATGCAAGATAACGGCAGTTCGTTCGCTTACCGCAGAGAGGCTGCTGGTCGCCTCATATGCTAAGCAGGCTGATCGTTGCGTGGGCACACAAAAGACCGCATAAATCGCGAGACGATTTCAACTGCAACGGGCTCACGTCCGCTCAACCGTGCGGTTCGTTTTAGGCGCTTACTGCGAAGGCGCCCATGCAGCGTAGTCGAAATGGCGTGATTGAAAGATGCATGCCGGAAGAATCTTCCATCGGAGTATTGAATTGAAGCAGAGTCGGGTTATTTGATTTTGCTGCTTCAGTATGTTCGTGGCGAGTCGATAGACCAGACATGTCCTTCACTTTCTGTGGCGCTAAATTGACTAACGACATCGCGGCCAACGACTCCGGCGAAAAGCCTTTGCGGCGACTTCAGGTCAGCAGCGGCGCAGCGTTTTACGAGCGTGAGCAACGCCGACTCGACACGCTCGAATCGCTTCACATTCTCAATACGACACCGGAGCCTGCCTACGATCGAATTGTTCGTCGTGCGAGCGAATTTTTCGAAGTGCCCATGTGTGTGATCTCGTTCGCGGGGCAAGAAGAACAATGGTTTAAAGCGCGTTTAGGGCTCGACATCGACGAGGCGCCGCGCACGGGATCTTTCTGTGAGGCCACGCTCGAAAGAAACGGTGTGTTGATCGTGCCGGACGCCCGGCTGTCGCCCCGTTTTGCAGAGCATCCATTCGTTACCGGGCCGCCGTGGATCCGCTTTTATGCCGGCGTTCCGTTGGAGGTGGAAGACGGGCAGCATGTCGGGACGTTATGCATCATGGATGTTCGCCCGCGCGTCTTCGATCAGTCGCTGGTGGATGCATTGACGGACTTTGCTGCAATGGTGGTGGATGAATTGCACCTCCGGCTGCGCACCATCGCGCTGGAAAGAGAGTTGCGGAAACAGAAAGCAGCGGAAGCCGAAGCGATAGCATCGCAGAAGGCGCGCGCGGATTTCCTTGCAATGGTCACGCACGAACTGCGTGCTCCGTTGAATTCGATTGCGGGCATGGTCAGTCTGATTTCCCAGAGCGGCGGGCATGTTCCTGCGGAAATCGGCGTCGAAGCGTTGCGCGATTCCACCGACCATCTCGTGCGCATGATCAATGAAGTGCTCGATCTTGCGAAGCTCGAAGCCAGTGGCTTTACCTTTGCACGCATACCGTTCGACGTGCGCCGGGAACTGCGCTGCGCATTGTCCAGTGTGCGGCTGCAGGCGGCCTCGAAAGGACTGCGGATCACACTGGATATCGACTCCCAGGTGCCCGCCTATCTGATGGGAGATCGCACGCGGGTCTCCCAGATCGTTCTCAACCTGCTCGGCAATGCGGTGAAATTCACCGCACACGGTGAAGTGAACGTCCGCGTGCGAGCGGAGCAGTTCGGCAGTCAGCGGGCCAGCGTGACGATCGTCGTGACCGATACAGGTATGGGAATGCGCGATCAGATCGCGGAAGCACTGTTTAGCGACTTCTCCCAGGAAGCTAGCGTGAAGTCGCAGTACGGCGGCACCGGCCTCGGATTGTCGATCTGCCGGAAGCTCGTGTACGCGATGGCCGGCACCATCACGGCGAGTGCGAGGCCGGGTGGCGGCGCGGTGTTCACGTGCGTGATCCCGTTCGATATCGCCGAGGCGCCCGCCTGCGTTCGCCCGGTACTCGATCTCGACAACGTGGCGCGTGGCGATCAACTGGTGCTGATCGCCGACGACGACGGCGTCAGCCGTCGTGTGACTCAGGCGCTGATCGGGCGTTTGGGTTATCAGGTCGAAGGTGTATCCACGGGCCGCGGCGCACTCGAGTTGCTCCGTACGCGGCCGTTCGATGTCGCCGTACTGGATATCAACATGCCGGATCTGAACGGCCTTGCGCTTGCGCGGGAACTGCATGAACAGACGGAGTTCGGTGTCGCGGTGCCGCTGATTGCGCTCTCCGGAAGCCCGCCTCCCGAAAACGATTGCCGTCTGGCCCTGTTCGACGATTACCTCGTCAAGCCAGTCTCCATGCAGACGCTCGACGATGCGATTGCGAAGGTGTTGTTACGTCGGCGGTCGCTCGCATCCGGCGACGTCGCGGAGGTGTCGCCATGAACATGTCGGTACGCGGCCGGCGCAGGAGCGCCGACGCAAGCGCGCCAGCGCCGTTCGAACGGTGTATCGGATGGATCGGCACGACAGCGCTCGCAATGGGCGGCAGCAACCAGAGCCTGTTTCTGCTTGCGGCATTGTTTGTCGGGCAAGGCGATATCCCGGGGCAAGGAAGCGCGGCGGTGCCACTGCTGATCGTGGGCCTGCTGCTGAGCTATGCGGCTTTGCCGGGATGGATCGAACTCGTCATGATGTCGCCGCATCGCGTGGGCGGCATTGCCGCGGCGTGTACGGAAGCGTTTCGTCCGTATGGCCCGATACTGTCGACGCTCACAGGTGTCTGCTACTGGTGGGGCTGGGTGCCGACCTGCGGCCTGACGGCTATCCTGTCCGCGACGGCGCTCAACCAGTGGTTCCTGCCGCACGTGCCGGTACCCTTGATGGCCTGCCTGCTGGTCTGTGCATTTACCGCCGTCAACCTGATGGGCATCCGCTGGGTCACGCGTCTGGCCGTGCCGATCGCGTCCTGTTCCGCGCTTCTCGCTTTTGTCTCGGCGCTCGCGCCTGTCTGGTCCGGCAAGGTCAACTGGCAACACGCTGTCGATTTCCATCTGAATACGCCATTCCCCGGCTGGTTCGGCGGATTGACTTCGCTGATGGCGGGGCTTTACCTGATCGGTTTCGCGGCGCCGGCGTTCGAAGCGGCTGCCTGTCACGTCGGCGAGACGAAGAATCCCGAGAAGAACGTGCCGCGGGCGATGAAGGCAAGCGCGCTGATGGCGATGGTGTACTTCGTCGTCCTGCCCGTCATCTGGCTGGGCACGCTCGGCCCTGAGCCATTGGGACAGGATCTCGGCCAGGTTCTTGGGCCGACCTTTGCGCCGGTATTCGGTGCGCTGGCCAAGTCCGCCGCGATCTGGTTCATGATGTTCAACATGTTCCATGGAACCGTGCAACCGCTGGCCGGCGCAGCGCGCACGCTGTCGCAACTGGCGGATGACGGGCTCGCGCCGCGCGTCCTCGGGTATCGGTCGCGACGCGATGTGCCGGTTGTCGCCACGCTGCTCACGGCAGCGCTCGCGCTGGTATTCCTGCTGATCGGCGACCCGATCTGGCTTGTGGCTGCGGCCAACTTCAACTATCTGATCGGTATTGCCGCGCCGAGCGTCGCAGTGTGGTTGCTTCGTCGGAATGCACCCGACGCCGCGCGGTCGTATCGCGCTCCGCGATTCACGATCGGCCTCGGCCTCGTGAGCGCCGCAGTGTGGGGCGCCGCAACGATCCTTGGTTTTGAACAGTTCGGCTTGCCGACGGTGGTCTTCGGGCTCGCGATGGCCTACTCCGGCGCCGCGCTCTACGCGTGGCGGAAGTGGGAGGACCGCCGGCGAGCGGGTCTGCCGGGTTTTGCGCCTACGCTGCATCTGCGGCTGACGGGGGCGATGCTGCTCGTGCTGGCGCTCGACGGCGCCGGCTACATTCTGGCCGTCTCGCAGTTACCCGCGCGGCAGGACGTGCTGAAAACCGCGCTCGAAGATATCTTCGTGATGGTGGCGATGCTGACCATTACGGTCGGCATCGTATTGCCAGGCGTCATCGCTCATTCGGCAGAAGAGGTTAGCAAGGCCGCCAGAAAACTTGCGACAGGTACGTTGCGGGACTTCTCCAATGCCATGCATGCGCTGGCGCGCGGAGACCTCGACGCGGCGCAGGCGCATATCGACATTCGACGTGTGCACGTGCGTTCGAATGACGAGCTCGGCGAAATGGCTGCCAGCTTCAATGCGCTTCAGGGCGAAGTGGCATCCGCGGCGCTCTGTCTCGGCGATGCTCGTGATGGCTTGCGTTCGGCGCGTGAACGTTTGACGCAGGCGAACCGGTCGCTGCGCCAGAAAGTGAGCGAGCAGCATCAGCTCGCGAACGAACTGCTTGCCGCCAAAACCACCGCCGAGATCGCCAATGCTGCCAAGAACCAGTTCATGGCACGCATGAGTCATGAATTGCGCACGCCGCTCAATGGCGTGCTTGGCCCGGCGGACCTGTTGTTGAATCTGCATTTGAATGGCGAACAGCACGCATTGCTCACCACGATTCGCGATTCTGGCGCTTCATTGAAGACGGTTATCGAGCAGATTCTGGACCTCGCGCAGATCGAGGCGGACGCGCTTTGTCTGCAGACGGAAGAGCTGGACGTCGCCAGCCTCACGGACAGGCTCGCCGATCAGTATCGCCGCGAAGCGCAGGCGAAGGGTCTGGGCTTTGTCTATCGCAAGGCGGACGGGCCGATCGCGCAGATCCGTTCCGATGGCGGGCGGATCAGACAGATCGTCAGCAATCTTCTTTCCAATGCGGTCAAGTTTACGAATGCAGGTACCGTATCGCTCGGCGTGAGCGTCTGGATGGAAAGCGCGGAATGTGCGCGCCTCGTGATCGAAGTCAAGGATACCGGGCCTGGCATTGCCGCCGACGCGCGTGACAGGATCTTCGCGTCCTTCGCTCAAGCCGACGAGTCGAGCACGCGCCAACACGACGGAGCCGGCGTCGGCCTTTTCCTCGCGCGCGAACTGGCGACGCGTCTGGGTGGAAACCTGGCATTGAAGAGCGAAGTGGGGCGTGGCTCCGAATTCGCACTCACGGTGCCTGTTCCGCTTGTTTCGCACGACGCGGACGCGTGTATTGCGCCGCATACAGAACGTGGCGCATTGTCGGGCGATGGCGATGTATCGAGCGGATCTGGTGCCTTGCCTGAATCGCATGCGTTGAACAAGACTGCCGACGCGCAGCAGATCACGCATGCCGTGCCTACCCGTCATGCGCAGACGGCGGATGCTGAGCCGTCCATATTGCTCGCAGAGGACAATCCGACCAACCAGACGGTCGCTCTCGCCGCGTTGCGCCGGCTCGGCCTGCAGGCGCGGGTCGCGGCCAATGGAGACGAAGCGGTGCAACTGTTCAGTGCATATTCGTTCGACCTCGTTCTGATGGACTGCCACATGCCCGGCAGGGACGGCATTTCCGCGTCTGCCGCGATCAGGACGATCGAGAACGACTCCGCGAGAGCGCGCATTCCGATCATCGCCGTGACGGCGGATATGACGTCTGCGAATATCATGCGTTGCCGGGCAGTCGGTATCGATCACATCATCGCCAAGCCCTTCAATTTCGCCGAGTTCTCGTCCACGCTCTGGAAGTATCTGGGTACGCCCGCAAATTGGCACACGGCCGCTGTTACGAGCGCGGTCGCGGATACAGATCTGCCCGACAACGATTCAGCGATCGAGCGCGCATCGATCGACGAACTCAGGCAGATCGACGAAGACGGATCGCTTGGCCTTGTCGCCGACGTCATTGCTACGTTTCAGGAGTCGGCGGGAAGGCAGGTGGCGGATCTGCTCCATGCGCTCGCTGCGCAACGGTGGGGCGAGGGCGCACGTATCGCCCATACGCTGAAATCGAGCAGCGCCTACGTGGGCGCGCTCGGATTCTCGCGACTGCTGAAAGACGTGGAAACGGCGTGTCAGTCCGCCGATCCGCAAGGGCTCGACGTATTGGCTCAACGCGTCGAGCGTGCCTTTTCCCGTCTGCTTCCCCAACTGCTGGAGATGGTCGAGACGGGAGCCGAAAATGCGTGACCTCGGCGTAGTCACGCACGGAACCGTGTTGATCATCGAAGACGATCCCGTGCAATCGAAAGTGCTGCAATCCATGACGACGAAGCTCGGCTTCGACGTTTGCACGGCAGCCAGCCTGAACGAAGCGAGGGAGAGGCTTGGCACGCTCGCTATCGATACGGTGCTCCTCGACCTCCGGTTGGGCAACGAGGCCGGTCTGGACGTACTGCGCTCGATGCGGGGCAAAGCCGCGCCGCGTTCGCTCATTCTGACGAGCGGATGCGACGAACGGACCCGCACGGCGGCCGTGCGGCTCGCGCATGCGTATGGTGTGCACGTGGCCGGCTCGCTGGGCAAACCCGTGACGCTCGGCCAGCTATCCGACCTTTTGTGCACGATGCCGGCCTGCGCATGGAAGCCGACACCCAGAGAAGTGCCGCGAGTCACGCGCGCTGACGTTGCCGCAGCGCTGGAAGGCGGCCATATCCGCCCGCATTTCCAGCCGAAGGTCTGTCTGGCAAGTGGCGGGATAACGGGAGTAGAAGCCCTTGCGCGCTGGCGCTCGCCGCTATTCGGAAACGTGCCTCCCGATGTCTTCATACCGGTTATCGAGGCGGAAGGCTTGAGCCGAAAGTTCACGCACTTTATGTTGCGCGAGTCGCTGCGTGCCTGCGCAGCGTGGCGGCATTTCTTTCCGGACGTGTCGGTCGCGGTCAATGTTTCGCCGGCCCTTGTCGACCAGGAACTGATGACGCAGGTCATCGCGCTACTGCACGAAACTCACGTTCCCGCGGAATCGCTCATTCTGGAAATTACCGAGACGAGCGCACTCGGATGTTCGATCCAGATCAACGATGTGCTGACGCGTCTGCGTATATTCGGTGTGCAATTGTCCATCGACGATTTTGGCACGGGACATTCATCGCTCGCTTCGCTGTTCCGGCTGCCTTTTAACGAACTGAAGCTCGACCGTTTGTTCACGGCAAACGCCGATAGGGATCAGGACGCGGAGCGCATTCTGCGTGCGGTGGTTGCTATGGCGAACGAGATGGGGCTCAGATGCGTAGCGGAGGGTGTCGAAACAGAAGCAGTGAGACACCGGCTGGCCAGAATGGGCTGCAGCTTGGGGCAAGGTTGGCTCTGGTCCCCGGCGGTCGCGGAAGAAGAACTCATCAACGTTCTGAACGCGGCTGGAACCAGACCGCGTGATCCCCACGAACTCAAGAAAATATGATCCCGGGAGATCAGGATGAACACACTGGCGACAAGTCGGGCCCATGCCGGGTCTGTAACAGACGACACCGTCGAGCGGGTGAACGAGGCAAGCAGGCACGCGGGATTCGACGGCTGGCAAGAGGTCGTTCGCGGCGCGCAACAGGGCCGGATATTCAGCGTGGAGTTTGCTGCGAGGCGCCCGGAATCGTTCGTGCGAGAGTTCGCCGCCTTGTTGCGGGAAGCCGGTCTGAGATTCACCGCCGATAGCTGTCTCGACCTGTTCATGGGGACGAACGACGCATTGGATCGCTTCGTTCGCAATCGGGCCGGTTTCGCGATTAGCCGGATCGATCAGCTCGGGCTGGTGCCGGAGTCCGATGTCGTGACGGCTTTGGCGGGCGCCAGCAGGTCGGCCGGCATCAGGCAGACTCCGTCGAAGCGAGTCGGCAAGCTCGCCGGCGTCAAGGTGCTGATTCTCGACGATGACGAGGTTTCGAGAAAAGTACTGTCGGCCGCGTTGCAGCGCGAAGGCTGTTCCGTGCGAACAGCGGCGGATGCAGAGAGTGCTTTCGCTGTGCTGCGCGAGTCGCCTCCGCATCTGGTCGTGCTCGACATCGTATTGGGCGGTTCGCTCGACGGCGTCGATTTTTGCAGGGCAATGCATAGCAATTCGGCATTGTCGGACATTCCGGCTATTTTCGTGAGCGGGCATCCGCAGTCGCAAAGCCGTGTGTGCGGTGCGGGCATTGACCCGGCCCAATACTTCACGAAACCCGTCAGGAGTGCCAGCCTCTGCACGGCCGTTATGAACCTGGTTCAGGCGAGGCACGCAATCCTCGCGCACTGAACTGCCGCAGACATATCTCCAGGCAGGCGAGGCCGCCCTTGAGGCGGCCTTATTGCGATGTGCGGACAAACATGCGTAGGGGCCGCCACGCTTCCGAGTTTTCTCCGCTAAGGGTAAGCCCGGCAGCGTGTACACAAGAAAACAAAAATCAGGTGGTTGACCGAATCATTTCCTTCAGTAAGCACAGCACTCTCCGTTAAACAGGTTAGATGAACCTTGGAGGTGCCAGTGAGAATGCTTCGAAATTTCCGGATTGGTGCAAGGCTGGCCATTGGCTTCGGTCTTACCCTATTCCTTTTGCTGACGACGGGAGCGCTCGGGCTGTATCAGATGCACCAGGTATTTGGCGGCACGTTAGAGCTTGCGGATAACTGGCTGCCCAGCGTGCAATCACTCGGCAGTTTGCAGAACACAGCAAACGATATTCACCGTCTCTCTCTGGACATGGTTCTCGAAGAGGACAAGGCGGATCTGAAAACGGAGCAGAAAATGCACGATGACGCCGTAGAGGCGTTGAAGCGCAATTTCTTCGCGTATGAAAAGCTCATATCGTCGGCAGACGAGCAAAAACTGTATGCCGCGTTTTCCGCTGCATGGGCGCAATACTTCAAAGTCGATGCGCAAATGGGAACGGCCGTGATCTCGGGCGATATTGCCCGGGCTCGCTCACTGGCTACTAACGAAGGTGCGACCAGTTTTCAGGCCGCAATGATCCTCGTTGCAAAAGATGTCGAGCTTAACCGCAACGGCAGCCTGCAGGATGCATCGAGCGCATCGAGCCACTACCATTCGGCCATTATCTGGACCGTGACCTTGACCGTCTGCGCAGTCGCATTGGGCCTTGCGTTGGCCGTTGCGATCACGAGGTCGATTACAGGGCCGATCGTCAGATCGACAAAGTTTGCGCAGATCGTCGCGGCGGGCGACCTGACTGGCGAGATCGCCGATGTGGGCCGTGACGAGCCCGCTACGCTGATCGTGGCGTTGCAGACGATGAATGCGAATCTGGCCGCAATGGTGTACGAGGTCAGCAGTTGCGGCGAAGGCATTGCTGGCGGTGCGGCCGAAATCGCGGAAGGCAACACCAACCTCAGCCAGCGTACCGAGGAACAGGCCGCGTCACTCGAACAGACGGCGGCGAGCATGGAGGAACTGACCGCCACGGTGAAGCAGAATGCGGAGAACGCGCAACAGGGCAACTCGGTTGCGCAGAGCGCCTCTGTCTCGGCGTCACGTGGTGGCGAGATCGTCAGTCAGGTAGTCGAAAACATGGGGCGGATCTCGTCCAGCTCGAATCAGGTGGCGGAGATCATCAACGTGATCGAAGGCATTGCTTTCCAGACCAACATCCTCGCGTTGAATGCGGCGGTCGAGGCGGCGCGCGCCGGTGATCAGGGCAAAGGCTTTGCCGTGGTCGCCGGTGAAGTGAGAGCGCTTGCACAACGCAGTGCGACGGCGGCAAAAGAGATCAAGAACCTGATCATGCAGTCGGTCGAGCGGGTAGCCCAGGGCACGCAGCTTGCCGGCGAAGCGGGAAAGACGATGAGCGAGGTCGTGCACGCAGTCAATCGCGTCACCGACCTGATGGGCGAAATTGCCGCGGCATCGAGCGAGCAGAGAGTCGGCATCGAACAGGTCAACCAGGCCGTCATGCAGATGGATGAAGTGACCCAGCAGAATGCAGCCCTCGTGGAGGAGGCCGCCGCAGCAGCGCAATCGATGGCGCAAAAATCCGGTGTATTGCAGTCGCTGGTTTCGAAGTTTCGCGTCACCGATTCCGCGTCCGCGCGTGGCGCCTCCCGTCTTCCGGATGCGGTTGCCGCCGCGCGCCGCATCACTGTCCCTGCCAGAAAGCGTGTGCAGGCCGCGCCGGGCAGCGTCGGCTGGGAGGCCTTCTGATGTCGGCCCGAGGTCCAGCGCGCGGACCGCATGTCGCGTCCGCAGCCTTGCAACAACGACGGGGCTCCTGATATGAACATCATCAAGCAGGTGCGGCACTGCCGTACCCTTCTGGACCGGTCGGCCCGTCTGCGGTTCAGTGTCTTCAGCAAACTGCTGGTCGCGTTGTTCGCCGTTTTATTCTTCGGGTTCTGCCTGCAACTGCTCGGGATCTCACGTCAGGCAGATGAGATCGATGACAAGTGGATTGCCAACACGCGACTTCTTGGCGAAGTGAGCGACCGCTTGACGGAGTTGCGCCTCGCTCAGGCCTATATCGTTCTCGCGAACGACTCGGCCGCCACAACTCATGCCCTGCAACTGGCGGCGCAGCATCGGCAAGCAATACGCAACGCGCACGAGGAATTTCTCGTCCTCGATTCGTCGCGGACGCTCACGCAGTCCTCGGCCGTGTTCGAGACCGTCGAGCAGTACCTGAACGAGGAGCAGGAATGGGAGCGGGCTGGCGGATCGCTGGTCGCTTTCAGCCACCGGTTCACCGACTCGACCGACCGGTTGTATAAGGCGGCCGACGAGGCCGTCGACTCGCTGATCGACGCCAATGCGAAGGCAGCGAGGTTCGATACATCGGCAATCAGCCGTACTTCCTATCGCCTGCTGGTCGTCATCGTGGCTTCAGGGCTGTTGATGGCAGCGGCCTCGATGTGGATGCGCCGCAAGCTGGAGACCAACGTCTTCGCGCCATTGGAAGGGATTGCCGGTGCGCTTGCGCGTCTTTCGGCGGGAGAGGCCGACGCGCGGATTCCTTCCGTCGACCGTGACGACGAAATCGGCAGTCTCGCGCAGGCTTTCCAGCGCTTCCGACAGAGCGCGCAGGCGCTCGAAGAAGCGTACACGGCGACCAAGCTTGCCGAACAGGTCGCCGACCGGCTTGCACGCCACGATTCGCTAACCGGCCTTGCCAACCGCCGGATGCTGTCGAGCCGCATCGACAATCTGATGTGTGCCGCCGACACGGCGAAGTGCGCAACGCATTTTGTCTATGTGATCGACCTTGACCGATTCAAGGCAGTCAACGATCTGCATGGGCATGAAGGCGGCGACACCGTGCTCTGTACGGTAGCGGCCAGACTGCGCGCTCTGGTGCGCGAAGAGGATGTGGTGGCGCGCCTCGGCGGCGACGAATTTGCCGTTGTCGCACGTGTCGAAGGTACACCGGCGTTCGACAACGCAGCACAACTGGCCACGCGTATCGGCGAAATGATTCGGGCACCGATTCAGATTGGACACTCCGAGGTCGAAGTCGGCTCCAGTATAGGTATCGCGTTGTGCGGCCGGGACGGACACGATGCGGCAACCCTTCTCCGGGCCGCCGATGCCGCGATGTACCGCGCCAAATCCCGCCGTTGCGGCGATTTCCAGTTCTTTGAGGAAAGCATGCAGGAGGATCTTCGCTGCCTCGCGGCGCTGGAACTCGACGTGCGTAATGCCGTTGCGCAGCATGCGATCGAACCGCACTACCAACCGCTCGTCGATCTGCGGACGAATCGCACGTATGGTTTCGAGATTCTTGCGCGCTGGACGCATCCCGCGCGCGGCAGCGTCGAGCCGGACACGTTCATTCCCGTCATTGAACGGCTCGGTCTTGCGACAACGTTCACGCTGTCGATGCTCAGACGGGCATGCCGGGACGCACGGCTATGGCCGGGGCGGATGACGCTCGCGCTCAATCTTTCACCGCATCAACTGGCCGACCCTTTGCTGCCCGCGCAATTGCTGTCCGTGTTGAGCGAGGAGAGCTTCGAGCCGTCGCGGCTGGAGATCGAAATCACTGAATCGGCGCTGGTCGGCGATTTACCGACGGCGAAATCGATCATCGATAACTTCCGCCGCTGGGGAATACGCGTTTCGCTGGACGACTTCGGCACGGGTTATTCGAGCCTGCATCACCTGAGGGAATTGCATTTCGACAAGATCAAGATAGACCGTTCGTTTATCCAGTCGATGCTCTCCGATGCGGAAAGCGCGAAGATCGTCGACGCCATTCTTTGTTTGTCCGATGGACTTGGGCTGACCACGTTGGCCGAGGGAATCGAGAGCGCCGAACTGCAACAGGCTTTGACCCAGCGCGGATGCGCGTATGGCCAGGGTTTTCTGTTCGGCAAGGCTGTTCGGGCGGAAGAGGTCGCAGGCCTGTTGCGGCCCGGACAGCTTCAGATGTCCGTGAGTGCCTGATTGCTGCCGCAGTAGTAGCGTTGTGCCGCGTCTGGTGCATAAGAGGAGCGCGAGAGCGCCAAAATGGCAACCAGACGTTTAGAAATTGAATCGATGGAGATGAAGCATGAATTTCAACAAGATGACGATACGTGCGAAGCTCATGGCGGCGTTTAGCCTGCTCGTGTTTCTGGTGGTGGTGGTATCGATTCTCGCGCTGAACGCATTGAATGATATGAATGGGCGCTTCTCGGGTTACGTGAGCGGAATTAGCGCTCGCGCGCAGGTAGCCGAGCAGATTCGTACAGCGGTCGACCGCCGCGCAATCGCCGCGCGAAATCTGGTGCTTGTGACAAAGGCAGCGGATCTGGAAATAGAAAAAGCCGCGGTGACACGGGCACATGAAGATGTGCAGGCACGGCTCAGGCAATTGAAGGAGATGCTTGCGGTCGCAACCGACTCGAGCGAGAAGGCGCGTGCTCTCGTGGCCGACATCGATCGGGTCGAGGCGCAGTACGGGCCGGTCGCGCTCGCGATTGTGAGCGCTGCGTTAAACAACCGGCACGATGAGTCGATCACCATGATGAACGAGCAGTGCCGTCCACTGCTGGCCGCGCTGGTCAAGGCGACCGATGCGTATAGCGATTTCGCGAGTTTCCGGTCGCAGGAATTGCTGCAGGAGTCGGCCGCACGCTACGCGACGCAGCGCATGCTGCTGATTGGTATCTGCCTGGCGGCGATCGCAGCGGCGGGCGTTGCCGCATTCCTCATCACCCGTAGCGTGACGCGAGCGCTGGGGGCGGAGCCTGCCGAGCTGGGCGAGGTGACGCGGCGTGTGGCGGGCGGAGATCTGAGCCTTGTGCCGGGTGCGCAGGCGGCGCCACGCGGCAGCGTGCTTGCCTCGATGGGCGAGATGCAGGCCAGTCTCGTCAAGCTGATCGCTCAGGTTCGGACCTCAGCGGACAATATTGCCACCGGGTCGAGCGAGATTGCTTCGGGCAACCAGGATCTTTCGTCGCGCACTGAACAGCAGGCTTCGTCGCTACAGGAAACCGCTTCGAGCATGGAGGAACTGACTTCCACGGTGAAGCAGAACGCGGAGAACGCACAGCAGGCAAGCGCGTTGGCGGCCAATGCATCGGAAGTCGCGCAAAAAGGCAGCGCCGTGGTCGGGCAGGTCGTGGAGACGATGACCGACATCAGCGAGAGTTCGACGAAGATTGCGGATATCACCGGGATCATCGAAGGCATTGCGTTCCAGACCAACATCCTGGCGCTCAACGCCGCGGTGGAAGCCGCGCGTGCGGGTGAGCAGGGCCGTGGCTTCGCGGTGGTGGCGAGTGAAGTGAGAAGTCTTGCGCAGCGCTCGTCGAGTGCGGCAAAGGAGATCAAGGATCTGATCGGTGCCTCGGTGCAGAAGATCCACAACGGCACGACGCTCGCGGATGAAGCCGGCAAAACGATGGTTGAAGTCACGCAGGCGGTGGCTCGCGTGACCGACATCATGGGTGAAATCGCTGCGGCTTCGAGCGAGCAGAGCCGTGGCATCGAGCAGGTCAACCAGGCGATTACGCAGATGGACGAAGTTACGCAGCAGAACGCCGCGCTCGTAGAGGAAGCGGCGGCGGCTTCGACATCGCTGGAGGATCAGGGGCGACAACTGACCGAGGCGGTGGCGTTCTTCCGGGTGGGTGCTGCGGTCGCCGGCCAGCCGGCGCGGCCGCGGCCGGAGCCGCTCCGGCACCCGGCTTCGCGGGCCCAGATAGCTAGCAAGGGCGCTGCGCCCGTGGTGCGGAAGTCCACACCCGCGCTGGCCGCCGCCGGTACGGGTGACGACTGGCACGCATTCTGAGCGAAAAAAAGGCTCACCGTCAACCCTGACTTGCATCTCGCAATCCCGTACCAAATGGCACAAGAGCGTGCAATTTTCCGCTGGCACCCATTCCGTATGCTGACTGTGCTGCGACTCACCGTCGCAAGCCGGCGAGGTGACGGACGAACTGGTGCGAGATCTGGTTCGGGAGGTCGGTCTGCAGGAATCGCGATTCAGTGTGCGCGGCTCGCGAAACTGAACTTAGGTCGCTATACGCAGTCGCGATCCCACACCGTTGCCGTTTGCATTGCCAGATCGTTGGGGTAATGCGCTATGCGTGCATCATCCATCCGCCTGCGGCCATTGCCGCCTGACGGAGTGCCTCCGACCAGACCGGATAGGGGTGACAGATTCGCGCAAAGTCTTCGCAGATCATGGAGGCTTCCATCGCAACGGCTACTTGTGAAATCAGATCAGCTGCTCCCGGCCCGATGAGGTGAGCCCCCGCGATGAGATTCGTACCGGAGTCGACCAACAGTTTCACAAATCCCTCGGCGGTGCCGCAGATTGCGGCGCGTGCATTCGCGGCGAGCGGATAGTAGCCGACTCTATACGCTGCTCCGGTTCCCCGAAGTTCGTCCTCGGTTTTCCCGATCATGGCGACTTCGGGGCTTGTACGGAGAACCTGGGGAATTGACGGATAGTTGACGAATCCGGGCAGGCCGGCGATCCGTTCGGCGCAGGCTATCGCTTCTTCTTCGGCTTTGGACATCAGCATCGGGCCGGTTGCGGCGTCGCCGACCACCCATATGCCGGGACTATTTTTTGTGGGCGTCACGGGTGCTAGCGGTCCCTGCCGAGGCAATACGCCTTCGGGGCCGGCTTGCATGCCGACGCTCGCCAGGTCGAGCCCGGCCGTCGATGGCCGGCGGCCGATAGCGACGAGCACCATGTCTGCGTCGATGGTGGCGATCTCGCCAGATGCCGTGCTGCGCAGCAGAACCGACACACTATCGGAGTGCTTATCGAGCCCGACAACGTCGCTCGACAATCTGATGTCAATGCCTCGTCGCTTGAGCGAGCGCTCCAGGGTGGCCGTTACGTCGCGGTCGAGCCAGTGGCAAATGCGATCGCAGCGCTCGATGAGGGTGATGCGCGAGCCTAGGCGCTGCCAGATCGAGCCAAGCTCGACGCCTACCGCACCGGCGCCGATAATCGCCAGATGCCGCGGCACACGGTCGAGCGACAACGCGTCAGCCGAATCGAGAATGCGTATGCGATCGAAAGCGGCAAACGGAAGCGGCACTGGCTCGGAGCCGGTGGCAATCACAATGGATGTTCCGGACAGGATTTGCTGCATACCGCCGGCTTTCCTGACGATGACATGTCCCGCCGCGGCCAGCAGCGCGTCGCCATAGATCAGTGTCACGCCTTGCTTACGCAGCAGTTTGTGAATGCTTTTCGACATCTTTTCAACGGTCGCTGCTTTATAGGCCATCATCCGCGCCAGGTTAAGCGTTGGTGCGCAGTCGATTCCCAATGCGGCGTTCTTACCCTTGCTGGCCAGGTCGTATATTTCAGAAGTATGAAGCAGCAATCGGGACGGAATGCAGCCGGTCCGGATGCCGGTTCCACCTATATTCGACGCCCGTTCGACACAGGCAACGGAAAGGCCGAGCTGGCCCGCGCGAATGGCGGTGTTGTAACCGCCTGCGCCGCATCCAATGACGATGACGTCGTAATGGTTCATCAGTCTTGTGCCCAGAGCTCCCATCAGGGAGGGGTAATGAACGGGATCGACATGCGCCGCCGCGGCCATTCAAATCTGGCCCGGATATAGAGAGGATGAGTCGAGCGTATCAGATCAAACGAAAGCCGAATTGAACAGTCGTGCTCGCTTTGGTCGATGCTCGATGAGCAGAGCTGCGTTTCCATCCATCGCGGGATAGTGCCCGACTTTATCGTGGTGCGGAGCGGTTCACTGCGACCTCCGCCGGAATATTTTCGTGATAGCATTTCCGCTCGAGCTTGCCACTTCAATCGCAAGGCCCGACATAGGTTCAGGGTGGACAGCAGTGGTCAACGCTGGTCCGGGCTTTCCCGCAGCAAGCAGTTCCCGCACCGTGACATGTCAACGATTCAGCAAACCGCCGATAAGCCTGTAACCATCGATGAGATCGTGCATGTCTTATCGCATCGTCCCACGGCGACGACGCGTGAGCGCGAATGGTCTGGCGTTACTGTGGACATGTACGCTCCGCTCCCCGACGTGTCCGAGAGATATCCTGCCCTCGATCATCATCTGATCTGTTACTGCCCCTATGGGAGTGCGCGTCTCGTTCAGGGGCGAGATGGGAGCGTTCACGAAAGCCTCGTCTCCGCAGGTGTTTCAATGCTCATGCCGGCCGGCTACGACTCGCTTTGGGAGGGCAGTGCATCTGCAACGGCGAGGTTGCGGATTCCGACGGCGCTTATTGAATCCGCGGGCGAGCAGATTGGGCGTCACGCCACTTCGCAGATCGAGATCCGGAATGTGTTTGAGACGCGAGATCCCGTTATCGAACACATGGCGCAGATCCTTATTGGGGAACTCGATCGCAAGCCTCACGCAGCGCAGGCCCTCATTGTCGATCATGTTTCGTTCGCGCTGGCAGCGCATCTGCTTCGAAGCTACAACATATATGAGCCCATTGCACCGCCGGTGCTGCCGGCGTTGAGCAAAGTCGAATTGGCTCGCCTTACCCGATATATCGAAGACAATCTGGACAGGCCAATAGGACTCGTCGAACTCGCCGGCATAGTGAATGTGAGCCGTTTTCACTTTACCCGGCTGTTCAAGCGGAGCACGGGTATGACGGCGATCGGCTTTGTCGAGCAGTGCCGGATTCGCCGCGCTCAATCGTTAATCATGGAAACGGCAATCCCGCTTGCGGAAGTTGCACTCATGACGGGCTTTGCGGATCAGAGTCACTTTACAAGGCGTTTTCACCGTCACGTTGGTCGCACGCCTGCCGCGTTCGCGCGCGAGCATGGTCGGCGGCGCGCGATGAAAGGCGCAGGAGATTGACGCGCCTGGCGCTTAAGTCGAACCGCCTGTAGGCGCCGGAATACGTTTGGATCGTATCTTCAGATTCGCGGATATAACCAGTGGGCTATCAGGCGATCCAGCGACAGCGCTCCTGGGCCGAGCGCCATGATCCCAACGGCGAGCGACGCCCAATAGAGATGGAAGTTCGCCCAGCCGTCAGGGAACACCGACTGGATCACCGCCGTCATTACCAGCAGAGCTAGAGCCGCAAACCTGGTTGCGAATCCCAGCACGAGCAGAATGGGGAGCGTTATTTCCGCCACGGCAACGATAAATGCGACCGTGTCAGGCGCAGGAAAATTGTAGGCTGCGCCGAAGATGTGAACTTTGAATTGATTCTCGAACAGGAACAGCGTTGCCGGGGAAATGGACAGGAGTCCGTCCCATCGAGTAAGACCAGACCGGAAGAAAGGAAGCGCTAGAGCAATCCTCAGCATTGGCGGTGCGATAACCTGCGCGATTGCCTGGATTTGTTCCAGGGCCGTGCGAATCAACAGTTCGAAGCGGCCTTTCGTGCGTGTGCCAGGTTGATTCATGCGTACCTCGCAATCGGTTTGCAATCGAAACCTTCTTTCATGTCCCACCCGGCGATCGCATTGATCGCGAATAGATCTCGAAGCGCCCCAGCCAGGTCGAAGCCGGAATCGTCGGCGAGAGCGAACGTTGTCGCATCGGCGACCGTCGCCCCAGCCGAGAGGCTCAGGATGAAACTCGCTGCGCCAGCAGGTACGCGGCGAACTTCAACCTCGGCAAAGGGGCGTACGACAAGCGCATTCTCGCCTCCGCTGGAGATGTCGATCGCGGTGGGCACGCCGCCGTCAATGTTCGTCAACCATATCTGGACGATGGGAAAAGGCGACCGTACTACGCGCAGCGAAGGATGCAGCTTCAAACTAAGCTGCGCAAGGCGCTGGGAATCAATCGTGGCAAGCAGAGCGAGCAAGGCGGCGTCGGTTGGGGGCGCTTCTGCGGCGTGATATGCCTCTACCCACGCGCGCTCGAGCCGGGCGACATCGGGCAGATACGGCACACTCTTCGCCGGCTCGAACGTTTCGATGAAATCCGGGAACGTGTCGCCATAGTCAAGCATGATGGGTGACTTCGGCGGTTCGAGCGCGACCTGGACGCGTGCCATCGCCACGAAAAATTCATCGCCCGTGATGCGGCACACTGCGGGAAAAGCAGCCTTTAGCGCCTCGACGAGGCCAGCTACGACATTGTTCCGATAGACGTCGAAGCGTTTCTTGATCGGCTCCTGATCGGGGCCAACCAGGCCGACGGGGACAGGCATATTGGGTTCCAATAGCGCCGCGGCGAAGTTTCCCTGACGTTCGCATAAGCAATCGGGGTTCAGGCCTGTGTTGCCAGCGCTGCCGCGCGGCTGTGCGGCCGATGCTTGAGATGGTTCCTGGCGTGCCATTGCGCTCTCACGACCGAAGCGGGCGTTGAACCACATTCGTCCACAGCTCGCGAAGGCTGTCGACGCCGCCGGCGGTTGAACTCCAGAGCGTGGTATCGCTAACCAGCAGGCTGCCGATGAATGTGTCCGGCCGAGATTGCAGGAGGGCATCGAATGTCGCGCGGTCGAGCGTAAAGGGATGCGGCGGAGCGGTGGGATCGACTCGCTGACGGGCCAGGACATCAAGTTTGCGAACAGCATCGCCGAGACGTTCGAGTTGCGGCAGATGCGGGTGTCGATTGAAAGTGCTGACTTTATGAAGCAAGCCTAATCGATCGAGAGAGGTTTCGGCTTCTATGGGCGCTGGGGATCCGTCTGCTTCGGCCGCGGGTCTGAGTCCAAAACGGTTTTCCACGGGTACGCCGAGCCCCGCGAGGAGCGACCGTGCGAAGCCACCGAACCGTTGCCGGGGCGGAATCGTCGTGTCGCCGTGATGCTGGAACTCCGCAATCTGACGGGGCAATTGTTCGCTTTCCGGGAGGTCCGTTACGTCGCCGATGTCGTGATGCGGGCAGATGAAGGCGAGATGGTCGGGCTGTTCCAGGAACGTTTTGAGCGCTTCGATTTCCTCGCTTTCTGCATCTTGAGCCGTTCTAAGCGAGTCGAAGCTAATGACGATCAGCGTGTCGACACCGCGGAGAAGGTGCGCATCAAGTGGCGTGAGCAACCCGTCGTCCGCGACACGCTCGATTTCCGTCACGCTCTGGCCAGTCAGTGTTGCCGCCAGATCGACGAAGGCGGTGAAATTGCGCTTCATGATATGGTCGAGAAAACCCGCGACGCTCTGCTCAAACTGGCTCGGGTTCGAGAGTTCATGGAATCTCGGGAAAACCATTCTGCGGCTTTCAAACAGTGTCGGAAATCGGTCTTCGATCACATGGAGAGGCGCACCGTTCTCGCCCGGCCGACTCCACGCATAATAGACAAGGACTTGCCGCTTGATCATAGTGTCTGTGCCTCTTTAAACTGGCGCCGCGTCATGCCGGACTGCGGCCGCCTTATTACATGGTCGGCACTTGCAGGTTGCGTCGCCGCCTGAATGACAGCGTCGGCCAGTTCGGCTTCCGCTTTGAGGGCTGGCCAGTCGGGTATGTTCGCGTCCCACTCGATCAACGTGGGAATTGGACCGGTCTGGTGGATCGCTCGTGCGAAAAGGTTCCATACGATGTCTGCGACATGACGGTCGTGACTGTCAATCAGCAGCGGGCGACCTTTTTCGTCTGCCTCCTCCGCGTGACCGGCCAGATGGATCTCCTGCACGGCCGCGAGCGGGTACGCGTCAATATATGCAAAAGGATCCCACTGCTGGTTGATCGACGCGACGTACACGTTATTGACGTCGAGCAGGAGACCACATCCCGTGCGCCGCGCGACGGTGGCAATGAAGTCGATCTCCGAGTAGGTGCTTTCCTTGAAGGCCAGGTAGGTAGAGGGGTTTTCCAGCAACATTTGCCGGCCGAGAACCTCCTGCACCTCGTCGATATGGTCCACGATACGTGTCAGGCTCTCCACCGTGTAGGGAACCGGCAATAGGTCGTTGAGGAAGCCGCAGTCGTGGCTCGACCAGGCAAGGTGCTCGGAAAACAACCCGGGGGTATAGCGTGCAATGAGTTCCTTGAGCCGTTCGAGATGATTCCGGTCGAGAGGACGGTCCGCACCAATCGACAGGCCGACACCATGAAGCGATAGAGGATAGGACTCGCGTATGGCTGACAGAAAGCGGTGTGGTGGCCCGCCCGCGCCCATATAATTTTCCGCATGAACCTCGAAGAAGCCGATGTCCGGCTGCGATTCGAGAATCGTGCGGTAATGTTCGGCTTTAAGCCCAACTCCGGCGCGATGAGGCAGGCTCCATTGGACATCCGGGCGTAGCGACTCTGACATGGCCAACCGTTATTGCGATTTGGACTGCGGGGCCGGGCGTGACGGCGCCCGGCCGCTGGGCGATCTTTAAACCTTGGGAGACAGGCTGCCGGGTCCGCTCGGCGTGGAGATGGTGGTACAGGTTCCTTTGGGCACCAGCTTGAATGCGTTGCCCTGATAGTCAGCACTGCTCGTTCCGGCGCAGGTCGTACCCGCACCGGCGTAGCAATCGTTCTGCCCCTTCAGAGCCGTGCCGAAACAGGGCTCGACCTTGCCGGATTTGACGAGGGCGGTATGCTCGGCCTGAATCTTCTTCTGTGCCGCGGTGAATTCCTCTGCACTCGCGGGCGTGGCCGTCATCGCGGCAAGCGCCGCGGCGAATGCGCCGGCGACGAAAGTGGTGGTTTTATAGTCGGCCATACGATTTCTCCAACGTTAAGAGAGAGCAATGCTCTGAAGACCTGGCAATCAGGCTGGCGCCCGTGCGTGTGGGAGCGTACGGCACGTACGCTCATGCCCAGCCCGCACTGGCAAGCTCGCGACGGTGAGTCGCAGCACAGTCAGCATACGGAATGGGTGCCAGCGGAAGATTGCACGCTCTTGTGCCATTTGGTATGGGATTGCTTCTGTCTTCACCATTGGCGCGGCGGCTGTAACCCGGCGCGAACCGATGACCGTGTTCGAGCGCGCGGATATACCCGACCTAGGTCGGGGAAGACGGGTTCTGTGTACGCGTGTATCAACGTGAACCGAAGATACGGTGCGATACGAACAGGCGATCGTAGCGAACCATGCCGAACGAAGATCGGGCGCGCAGTTGCGGGATAAGGGGCCGGCGATCGAACTGCACTATTCCCGAGACGCGCCCCCTCCCTCGCCGCCGTGTCAACGGCGGGCGAACGCGCCGTGTGCAGTGCGGGAATATCTAGCTAACGTACGGCTCAAATCCGTAAAGCCGCTCCGGGTTGTCGACCAGGATAGCTTGCCGGAGTGCCTCGTCTTCGACCCATGCGCCGAACTGATCGACGAGGTCGGTATCGTCGGGCATGGGCACCGCGATCGACGGATGGGGCCAATCCGTGCCCCATAAAAGCTGCCTCGGGTTCGCGTCGATCAACGCGTCGATGAAAGGCCGCGTATCGTCGTAGGGCGTGTTCGTCAAACCGGTGCTGCGATAGAGCCCGGACAGCTTGACCCACGCGAGTCCTTCGCGCACCAGCGCGAGCAGATTCTGGAAACCTGCATTGCCTGTGCCCTTATGCGTCGGCACGTGACCAAGATGATCGAACACCACCGGCACGCGCAGACGCTGCACGAGTCTGGGCAGATCGTCGATCGTGGATACGTCCGCGAGAAATTGCAGATGCCAGTCCAACTCGCGGATGCGCCGCGCGAGCACGTCAGCGGTTTCGATGGCGAGCCCGGCGCCGAACAGCAGATTCAGACGCACGCCGCGCGCACCGAGACGGTGGTACTCGGCGAGTTCGGCGTCGCTGACGGTCGGCTCGACCACCACCACTGCACGCATCTCCAGCCGGCTGTCTGCGATGGCTTGCAGACTGCGCCGGTTATCCATGCCGTACGGACTCGGCTGGATGATCACCGAGCGGCAGATGCCGAATGTCTCGGCAAGCCGCTCGTAGTCAGCCAGCGTCGCATCGGGCGGCGTGTAGCTGCGGCCTGGTGCGTACGGCCATGCTTCGGCCGGTCCGAATACATGAAAATGGCAGTCGACTGTGCCGGGCGGCAACTTGCGCTTCGGCGCGCGCGAGAGGGGACGTGCCGGTGCGCACACGGGGATGGTCAAGATTAAAGCCTCCATTCGGCCGGATAAAAAAGCCGGCATCGACCGGCGCCTCCTGACGCCGGCTCGGCAACCGGTCTCCGGCTCGGCCGCGCCGAACCAGAGAGCCGATGCGTTTGCGCGGCGCCTACGGAACCTGACAGGTCCGGCGACTTACGGATGGACCGTCGCGGAGACCTTCGTCAGTTTGAACAGGTCGGCCGGAGCCTGGCAATGCTGACAGTTCACACCCGGCACATCCGGTGCCGCCTTGACGACGTTCGCGGGCAGCGGCTGGATCGTTGCGCCCGGCGTCGGAGTGCCGTGCAGCGCGGAATTCAGCGAAAGCTCCGGCGTCAGCACGGGATCGAACACTTCGGTATTGAACGAGTCGGGCACCTTCGTCGACGGGAACGCGTTGCAGCCGTTGACGAACGTGTCGCCGGTGCACACCTTGACCTTGTCGGCCGGCACCCACGGCAACGGGTATTCGATGTTATGCACCGCCACTTTGCGCTTGCCGGTCAGCTCTTCCATCATCAGCTTGAACGCGTAGCCCGACACGTTGATCGGATCGCCCGACGAAATGCCGTCGAGACCGCGTTTTCTCAGATCGGCATTGGCGAGCGCGAGGCGAAATCCGTTGGTATTTTCGCCGGTTACCGGAACGAGTTTCTTCTGACCGCTCGCGAGCATCGCGGCGACGATACCGTCTTCGCCGTTCTCGCCGAAAATCGCGTCGACGTCAGGGTGCGCGGCGAGCGCCTTGGCCGTCTCCTGCTGCGTGGTCTGGCTGTTCCACATGCCGTAGTATTCGGCGACGATCTTGATCGCCGGGTACTTTCTGAACACGCTCATCGCGCCGTCGTAGTTCATCTTGTCGACGGAATTGCCTGCCACGCCGCGATCGATGAACACATTGCCTTTGCCGTTCAGCTTGTTCACGAGCCATTGCGCGGTGTTCGGCGCGAAGCCCGCCGTGATGTAGCTGACCGTGCGCGCACACGGCTCGGTTACCGTCGCGCTATACGTGTAGACCAGCACATGCTTTTCGCAGGCTTCGTGGATAGCGCGGTTCAGGCCGGTCGACGAGATCGGAAACGTGATGATGGCATCCGCGCCCGCCGACACCATGCTCTGATACGCGGCGGCCTGCGCCTGCACGTCGGTGCCGGAAATGACAGTCTTCAGATCGACGAGCTTGTCGTACGGTGGCGTTGCCGCGAGCGCCTTGATCAGGTTCGACGTTTCGGTTTGATAGCCGTTGCCGCTGTAACTCATGCTCAGATAGATCTTGTACTTCTTGGGCGGCGTCTGGGCCTGGCTTTGAACCGCGGAGCCGGCCAGCATGGCAACGGTGGCGAGTGCAAACGCGCAGGTCTTGAGGGATGTTCGGAACTTCATGTTTCCTCCGTATGTCGTCCGGGTGGTCCGGTCTCTAAGGTTGTTTTCTGCTGCTGGAACGACTGCGTCTGATGAGCAGCGCGAGGTCGTCGCGCAACAGCACCAGAGCCACAAAAATCACGGCGCCATAGATGATCGTGCGCCAGCCTTCCGCGATGCCGAGCGAAGACACGATGGTCGACAGCGTGGTCAGTAGAATCGCGCCGGCCGCGGCGCCGAGATAGATACCGCGACCGCCGACAATCGAGGTGCCGCCGATCACGACCGCCGCCACCGAAGGCAATAGATAGCTTTGGCCGAGCGTGAGCGTGACGCCGCGCACATAGCCGAGCATCAGGATGCCGGCGAGCCCCGCGCTCGCGCCGCTGATCGCGTAGGTCGCGATGGTGAGCCGATGCACCGGCAGGCCGGCGACATAGGCGGCGGTCGGATTGGTGCCGAGCGCGTAGAGCTTGCGGCCGAAACTCGTGCGCATCTGCAGGAAGCAGCCGGCTGCGATCGCGGCCACCATCAGATACAGGACCGGCACGCCGGCCGCGGTGCTCCCGAATAGCGCGGACAGCGCGGCGGAAGGCTGGCCGGTCGGTGTACCCTGGGTGAAGCCGAGCGTGACGCCGTACAGGATCACGCCCATTGCCAGCGTCATGATGAACGGCGGAATTTTCACGAGGCTCACGCCGATGCCGCTGCACGCGCCAAGCGCGGCGGTGATCGCGAGGATCGCCGGCACACCCCACACGACGTTCGAATCGGGGCCGCCGATCCACTTGAACGCGAGTACACCGCCGAGCGTCATCATCGAGGCGACGCTCAGGTCGAGGCCGCCGAGCAGAATTACCATCTGCTGGCCGAATGCGACCACCATCAGGAAGCTGGAGATCACGAGGATCGCCTTCATCTGCGCGAGGCTGCCGAAGTTGGGGCCGAGTACGCGTGAGGCGGCGATCAGCGCGACTGAAATGGCGAACAGCGCGATTGCGGTGCGTACGTCGCGGTCGAGCCGGGCAAACAGGCCCGATGCGGTGTCGCCGCTGCGCGTATCGGCGGGGCGGCCGCCGGTCAAGGGAGCTTGGGTCATGCGTGGACCTCCCCACGAGTGCTGACGCGAGCGAAGAACACCGCGACGACAACCGCCGCGATCATCACGACGCCCTGGAAAATCCCGGTGTAGAACGACGACACGCCGGTCGAAAACAGCACCTTCTGCAACAGCGTGAGCGTCAGCGCGCCGAGCATCGATCCTGCGACGCCGCCACGGCCGCCCGCGAACGAGGTGCCGCCGAGCGCGATCGCCGCAAACACCAGCAACAGATACGGTTCGCCCGCGTTCGGCGTGCCGGTCGAGGTCAGCGCGGTCAGCATGAAGCCGGCAAGGCCGTAGCAAACGCCCGCCAGGATATAGGCGATCAGCTTGACGCGCTTGACGGGCACGCCGGCGAGTACGGCGGCGGTTTCATCGGCGCCGGTCGCATAGAGGCCGACGCCCCAGTCCGTGCGCCTCAATGCACGCCAGAGCAGGTAGACGCAGACGGCGACCACGAGCGCGACTGGAACGATCTTGCCGAGGCGATCGGTCATCGTGTAGGTCATGAAGTCGGAGACGTTGCCGCCGGGCGCGTCGAGAATGAGCAGCGTGACGCCCGAGCAGACGATCATCGTCGCGAGCGTGAGTGCGATCGACTGCAGGTTCCAGTACGCAACCAGATAGCCGTTGATGGCGCCGACCAGCGCCCCGGCAGCGACGGCGATCGCCGCGCCCTCCAGGGCGCCCAGCGGACCGTCGCCACCGTGCACTGCGACCAGCACGTTGGTCAGCGACACCACGCCGGCAACCGAGAGGTCGAAGCCGCGCGTCAGCACGACGAGCGTGCCGCCGGCCGCCGCAAGCGCGAGCGGCAGGCTGTTGTTGAGAATGTCGGTGAGAACGCTCGCGCTCAGTGCATCGGATTGCGTCGCGGCGAAGATCACCGTGAGCACCGCGAGAATGGCGACGATGATCGTGGTGCCGTCGCCGAGCACGCGCCGATACCACGCGTCGGGCCGCAACGGAGCGTTCGAGTTGGAAGCTGAAGCGAAAGTGTTCATGAATCTGAGACTCCATGTCCTGCCGCGAGGGCGACGAGGCGCGGTTCGGAGAGGTCCGGGCCGGATGCCTCGCCTGCGACGGTTCCGTGGTAGATGACCACGCATCGGTCCACCAGGTGGATCAGTTCGGCGAGTTCGGTGGAATACACCAGGGCCGAGCCGCCCTGCGCGACGAAGTCGCGGATCACGTCGTAGATCACGGCCTTGGTGCCGACGTCGACGCCGCGCGTGGGATCGAATAGCACGAGGTGGCGTGCGCCCGACATCAGCACGCGGCCAATCAGCGCCTTTTGCTGGTTGCCGCCGGAGAGCGCGCCGATCTTCAGCTTCAGGTAGCGGCTGGCGAGGTCGACACGCCCGGCCTGCTGGTCGACAGCGGCTTTCTCGCGCGCTCCGTTGACGACACCGAAGCGGCCGAGCCGGCCGAGTATCGGCAGCGTCATGTTGCTGTCGGTGCGCAGGCCGAGGAACACGCCTTCGGTCTTGCGCTCCTCGGGGACGAAGCCGATGCCGGCTCGCGCCGCTTCGGCCGGACTCGATAGATTCACGGTCTTGCCGTCGATGCGGATCTGCCCGCCGCGAACGGGTGTGAGGCCCGCGAGCATACGGAACAGATCCCGCTGCCCCTGACCTTCGAGACCCGCAACCCCGACGATCTCACCCTTGCCGACACTAAGCGTGATATCGGCCACCGTGCCGCCGGACAGGTTGGTCACGCCGAACGCTTCCGGGCGCGTTTGTTTCGCTGTACTGCGGGTTGCCTGGGTGTCGCGTGCGGCGGAGCCGACCATCATCTTGAAGATGCCCGCATCCGCGATGCCGGCGAGCGACACCGTCTCGATGCTTTCGCCGTTGCGCAGCACCGTGCCGCGGCGGCATAGCCGGCGCACTTCGGAAAGGCGGTGCGAGATATACAGCACGCCAGTACCTGCTGCCGTGATGCGCTCGAGTATGTCGAACAGCCAGGTCGGGTCGGACAGCGCCGCGGTCGGTTCGTCGAGTACGAGCAGGCGCGGCTGCCGGGCGACGGCGCGCATGATTTCGATGCGCTGCTTTTCGGCGAGGGACAGCGAGCGTACATAGACGCCCGGATGAATGTGGCCGAGGCCGTACTCCGACAGCATGCTGGCGGCGCGTGCCTCACTCTGCGCGACCGATACGAGACCGGCCTTGCCCTTTGCCTGGCGCGGCAGCATCAGGTTTTCCGCGACGCTCAGATTGGGCAGCAGGCTCAGTTCCTGGAACGCGGTCGAGACGCCGGCGGCGCGCGCGGCCATCGGGTCGGCCGGCGCATAGTCGCGGCCATCCAGCGTGAGCGTGCCGGTGTCCGGTATGACGATGCCGGAGAGCACCTTGACGATGGTCGATTTGCCGGCGCCGTTCTCGCCGAGCAGTGCGTGAATTTCTCCGGGCTCGATGTCGAACGAGACACGGCGCACCGCGACCGTTGCGCCATATGACTTGGCGATGCCCTGGATGTCGAGAATCTTCGGTGCGCCCGCACCCGACGCCGCCGTAGACGTGGCGAGTGCGTCAGCCATTGTAGACACCGCCGTCGATGCCGAACGACTGCGCCGTCACGTACGCCGATTCGTCGGATGCGAGGTAGACGAAGAGCGGCGCGATTTCCGTGGCGCTCGCCTGCCGGCCCAGCGGCACGAGCGACGCGATCTTCTTTTGCTGGGCGTCGGCGCCGCCCATGAAGTCGATTGCCGGCTGGTTGAACGCGGTATCGACCCAGCCTGGGCAGATCGCGTTCACGCGGATGTTGTCGGGCGCGAGTTCGAGCGCGAGCGCGGTGGTGAACGCGATCACCGCGCCTTTCGACGCCGAGTAAGCGACCAGACCCGGCCCGCCGCGCTTGCCGGCCAGCGACGACATGTTGATGATCGAGCCCTTGCCCGAGCGCTGCAGATGCGGGATGGCGTGCTTGGCGCCGAAGAAATGGGCGCGCGCGTTGACCGCGAAGAGCGCATCCCAGTTGGCCTGTTCGAATCCGTCGATCGCGCCCGAGCGCTGCAGACCGGCGTTCTGTGCCAGCGCGTCGAGGCCGCCGAGCCATTCGACGCCGCGCGCGATCAGATTGGCGACGCTAGCCTCGCTGGTCACGTCGACCTGGACGAAGTGGGCGGCCTCGCCGAGTTCCGAGGCAACGGCGCGGCCGGCCTCTTCGGCAATGTCGCCGATGACCACCCGCGCGCCTTCCGCGATGAAGCCGCGCGCCGCTTCCTTGCCGATGTTGCCGATTGCGCCCGTGATGATGATGCGTTTTCCGGAGAGACGACCTGCCATGAGGAACTCCTGAAGAAAGAGGTTACTGGTCGCTAGAGTGCGCGAGCAGAAAGCGTTCGAGCGCCGGATTGCACAGTTCCGGCCGCTCCATAGTGGGCATGTGCGCCGCTTCGGGCACCGTCAGCAGCGTGGCGCCAGGGATCGAATCGGCGATGTGTTCGAGGATGGGAAGCGGCGTCGAGGTATCGGCCTCGCCCGCGATGACCAGCGTGGGGACTTTGATGCGGCCGAGCACCGGCGCAAGTTCCATGTCGCGGATCGCGGCGGCGCTGCCCGCGTAGCCGTCGAGCGACGTGCCGAGCACCATGCGGCGCATCTGCTCCATCAGTTCCGGCTGCTCGCGCTTGAACGCGGGCGTGACCCAGCGGTCGACCGTCGCTTCGACGAGCGGCGCGATGCCGTGCGCGCGGGCTTCGTGTACGCGGGCGTCCCACGACGCTTTCGGCGCATTGCTGGTGGTCGCGCATAGCGTGAGGCTCGCAAGCCGCTCGCCGTGCCAGGCGCCGAGCTGCTGCCCGATCATGCCGCCCAGAGACAGGCCGACGTAATGCGCCCTGGCAATGCCGAGGCTGTCCATGAGCGCGATGACGTCGTCTGCCAGCAGCGCGAGCGAGTAATCGCCGGGCGTGGCGCTGGTGCCGCCGTGGCCGCGGATGTCATAGCAGAGCACGGAGAAAGAGCGCGACAGCATATCGAGCTGTGGCGCCCACATCGACAGATCGGCGGCGAGCCCGTGGCTGAGGATGACCGTCGGCGCGCCGGCCTTGCCGGTCAACCGGTAGTGGGTCTGAATGCCGTTGAGGTCGGCCCTTCGATTCATGTCTCCGCATCCTTCTTGTGCTGTTCTGCAAGCCGCTTTTCTCGCGATTCAGAACCAATGGAAACGGAGTGTCGAATTTGGCGACAATTTTGTCAATTAAATTGGCGTAAAGGTAAACGCCAATACTTTAGCCATTCTGGCCCGGTAGAATGGCCCCATATAAGCGGGCGTCCGCCCAATTTCCCGGCGTGTCCGGCAACTGGACCGGCGCGCCCGGCGCAACTTTTTCAGGGAGCAGGTTTGGTCACGAAAACCGACGCACAGGCGGCGCAACTGATCGAAAGCATCAAGTCGGACATCATCATTGGCCGCCTGCGGCCGCATCAGCGACTCGTCGAAGAGGAGATCAGCGCCCAGTTCGGGGTGTCCCGGCATGTGTCGCGAGCGGCACTGGTGCATCTCGACCGGATGGGACTCGTCACCCGGCGGCCAAATCGTGGCGTGATCGTGCGCGACTTCTCGCTGCAGCAGGTCGAGCAGATTTACGAAGTCAGGATGATTCTGCAGCGCGAGGCCGCGAGCCGGGTGCCGATGCCGGCGAGGCCCGAGGCGCTGGCGCAGATCGAGGCGATTCACGAGGAGTATTGCCGTGAACTCGACGCGGGCAATCTGCTGCAGGTCAACGTGCTGAACGACGCCTTTCACCGGCGTATCTGGGCAACCTGTCCGAATCAGTATCTGGCCGAGACGATCGAAAAACTTTGGGTCGAGACAACCGGCATCCGCTGGTATGGCGTGGGCGATCCGCATCTGCTGGCTCATTCGCGCGAGCATCACTCCACCATGATCGAGCAGTTGAGGAGCGGCGACCGCGCGGGATTCGTCGCGCTCGCCGTCGACCATATCTTGCCGCCGCTGGACGCGTTCCGGCGTGCGCACCGCGTCAGCACTACGTACGGTGCGGCGGCGCTACAGGAACGCGAGACCTCATGAAGCCAACCTACGAGATCCTGGTTCAAGGCAACAACCTGCGGCTCAAGCACGATTTTCTCGGCATCGCCAACGTCACGCTGATTCGCGGACGGGACGGCTTGATGCTGTTCGACACTGGCGGCTATATCTCGCGGCTCGGTTTGCTGAAGGCGCTGCGCGATCGCGGCATTGCGCCCGCCGATATCAAAACCGTCTTCCTGTCGCATCTGCACTTCGACCATGCGCATAACGTCGATCTGTTCGCGCATGCGCGCTTCGTGGTGAGCGAGCGCGAGTGGGAATATTCGGCGCATCCGCATCCGGACGATCTGCTGATGCCGTGGGGTATCCGCGAGCAACTGTCGAAATCGAAGGTCGAATTTCTGAGCGGCGAGGGGCAGCTTGATCATGGCATTCATTTCTTCCCGGCTCCCGGTCATACGCCGGGCTGCTATGGACTCGAACTGGAAACCGAAGACCGTGGCCGCGTCATCATCGCGGGCGACGCGATCAAGTATGCGAAAGAAGCGATCCTGAAACGCTGCGACATGGCGTTCGACGAAGTGGACGTCGGCACGCGCACCATTCAGCGCATTCTCGACCGGGCCGATCGGATCGTGCCTGGCCATTTCCCGGAATTGATCCGCCAGCCGGACGGCAATTTCATCTGGGAAGAATCGGCGCCGTTCGAATTGCTGGTCCGCTAGCGCCGTTTGCTGCGCGGCAAAGGTCATTCACAAGCCGCGCTTCGCAAACGCGCACCAGACCACGCGAAGCAATCTGGCGCGAGCGGGACGGAGCGCAAGCAAACCGGACACTACGCAGCCAGAATTTCCCTCACTGCACTGTCGATGAATTTGACGTCGACAGCATTGGCCGCGGGGCCGCCCGCAAAATGCCCCCAGACTGACTCGATAGGCCGCAACTCTGCGTTGGGCATTTTCGAAACCTCGTACTCGCTATCTTCCGGCGGAAAATACAGATCCGTGCGTCCGGGCATCACAATGGCCTTTGCAGTGATACTGCCCAATGCCCGATCGAAATCTCCCTGATACAGAGGATTGGCTGAGATATCGCCGTATTGCCAGCTCCACATCATCGACAGAATATTGTTCGCGTCCTTCTTCAGGAAGTCGCCCTCCCAGAACTGGGTGATAAAGTCTTCAAGCGAGCCATATCCCATCGCTTCCATGTCGAGCCGTTGACGCAGGAACGCCTGCGAAAACCCCCAGCCGGCAAACACACGTGCCGCCGCGCGCATTCCGCGCGTGGGCGGTGCGTCGTAGAAACCGTCCTTGAATTCCGGGTCCAGCAGCAATGGCGCCTTGAGGCCTTCAATAAACACAAAATTGTGCCGCGAGCAGCGCGCGGCTCCGCAGAAGGGCAGAATGCGCTCGACCATCTGCGGATACATCGCGGCCCAATGGAACGCCTGCATTGCGCCCATTGACCAGCCGGTGACGAGCCTGAGCGATTCGATGCCGAACTTCTCCGTCACCAGCCGATGTTGCATTGCGACGTTGTCGTAAAGCGTGACGTGCGGAAAGCGGCCACGATCGTAAGGCGGCGGGTTGTTGCTCGGCGAACTCGATACGCCGTTGCCAAACATGTTCGGCACGATGATGAAGTACTCACGCGGATCGAGCCCCATGTGCTCCCCAATCAGCCACTCGTTGTCGGCATGGCTGCCGCTATAAAACGTCGGATAGACAATCGCGTTGTCGCGCGCTGCATTCAGCCGGCCATACGTCTTGTAGCTGAGCAGCATGTCTGGCATCGTCGCGCCGGACTGCAGCACGACGCGGCCAAGGTTGAAAGTTTCGAAGTCCGTCATGTGAGCCTCATATTTAATTGGCGACGACGTTAAGGAATTTTCGGGTGCGCTCGTGAGTCGGGTTGTCGATGACCTGCTGCGGCGTCCCTTGCTCGATGACCTCGCCGCCATCCATGAAAACGACGCGGTCGGCGACATCGCGGGCAAAGCGGATTTCGTGCGTGACCACGATCATCGTCATGCCGGCATCGGCGAGCCCGCGCATCACGCCAAGCACTTCGCCGACAAGTTCCGGATCGAGCGCCGAGGTCGGTTCGTCGAAGAGCATCAACTTGGGTTTGATTGCGAGCGCCCGCGCAATCGCTACCCGTTGCTGCTGCCCGCCCGATAACCGATGCGGCAGAAAATCCGCATGCGCGGCGAGGCCCACGCTCTTCAACAGCTCGCGGCCGAGCGCCTCTGCTTCGGCGCGCGGCACGTCATACACCTGCCGCTGTGCCTCGACGATATTGTCCAGCGCACTCAAATGACTGAACAGGTTGAAATGCTGGAACACCATGCCCACGCGCGCTTCGGCGCGTGCGCGCGCGAGGTTGTGCAGAGGCCGCACCGTGCCGCCGCCTCCCGGCACCTCCCGATAACCCACATACTGTGAATCGACCTTGATCGTTCCCCAGTCGAGCGGTTCGAGATGGTTGATGAGCTTGAGCAGCGTGCTTTTACCGGAACCGCTCGGACCGAGGATCACTACCACTTCGCCATGCGCGATCGACAGGTCGACGCCGCGCAAAATCTCGCGCTTGCCATACGATTTCCAGACGTTCCTGCATGCGACAAACGGTTCATCGCGCTGCCGCGGCGTGCGGCTTTCGGCGGGCAGCAGCGTACCGATCCATGCGTGATCGTTCGTCTCCGGTTCCTGGACGGCGGCCGGCAAAACCACCGGTGCGTCGAGCGGTTTCGCATCGGGCGTCGAAGCGCGCAGTCCGAACCACGAGAACGTGAGTTTCCGGTCGCGCTCGTGATCGAACATGCGTTCGAGCCATACCTGAAGCAACGAGATTCCGCTCGTCAGGAACAGATAGATCACCGCCGCCGCGCCGAACACGGTGAAGAACTTGAAGTTCTGGCCGACGACCTGTTGCGAGCGAAACGTGAGCTCGTTGACGAAGATCACCGAGGCGATCGACGTGAGCTTCAACATGCCGATGGTGTCGTTGGCGAGACCGGGGATCACCGCGCGCATGGATTGGGGCAGGATAATGCGGCGTAACGTGAGCAACGGTCCCATGCCGAGTGCGGCGGCCGCGATGGATTGCGAACGGTTCACCGAGAGGATACCGGCACGAAACAGTTCAGCGCTGAACGCCGCCTCGTTCAATGCAAAGCCGATAACCGCGGTCGTGACTTCATCGAAGCGCAAACCGATCAGCGGCAATGCGTCGAAGATGAACACGAGTTGCAGCAGTTGCGGTGTGCCGCGCACGAACCAGATATAACCCCACGCCGCCGAATTCAAGGTCTTGAATCGCGATAGCCGCATCAGCGCAAGACCGAGCCCGAGCACCAGCCCGATCGACATTGCGATCAGCGTGATCTTCACCGCGATCCACGCGCCGCCGAGCAGGAACGGCGAGCCGACGTAACCCACGAGTTCCCTGAAACCGTCGAGCACCTGAACGCCATCCAGACCGGCGGCCATTGCCGGCTGAAAGACGAACATGGCGACCATGCCGAGCGCGCCGACGACGTTGTGTTTGATACGCAATGCCTTCATTTCAGAACCTGATTCATGACGCTGCCGGCACACGACACGGTGTGCCGCGCAGGCAGCCTTTATTGAGTAAGCAGTGTGGCCGGCATTTCCAGCGACGGATCCACGCCGTACTGCTGAAAGGTTTTCTTCTGCGTCTGATTGGCCTGCATGATCCTGAGTCCATCGGACACGGCGGCGATCATGTCGGCGTTGCCTTTCTTCACGCCCACGCCGATCTTCATGCCGCTCGTCACCATGAAGCCGCGGGTGTAGAGCTGCGGGTTCTGTTTCGCGAGACCGTCGACGAGCGCCAGGTCGTACATCATGACGTCGGCGCGATGACTGGCGACGAGGCGCGCGCCCGACGCGATATCGGCGGACGTCATGATGGTCACATCGGGTTTGCCTTCGGCTTTGCATTTGGCGGCTTGCGCTTGCGCCATCGTCAGCTCGACGGTGCCGATGCCTGCCGTGACCGTGAGGCCGCAGAGCTTCGAGATGTCATCGATCTTCTTGGGGTTGCCGGCCGCCACCAGACCGCCGGTGCCGGCCTGCATATACGTGACGAAGGTCGTTTCCTTCGCGCGTTCCGGTGTGTAGTACAGCAAGTCCCACATTACGTCGATCTGTCCGGCGCGCAGTGCGGGCAGCAGCCCAGGCCAGCCGGCAGTGAAGAACTCCGTTTTCACGCCCGCGCAGTCGAACACGGCGCGAGCCATGTCGGCATCGGCGCCGATGATCTTGTTGAAATCCTTGCTGTCACGAAACGCGTACGGCGGCGACTCGGGGTCCACGCCGATCTTGATGGTCTTGCCCGCAAGCGACGGATATTTCTGGGCCACCTTGGACGGTTCGCACGATTGCGCGGACGCGCCTTGTGCGAGGAGAAGGCCGGTGACGGCGCATAACAGCAGCTTGATTGCCTTTGACATGAACATGGCGAATCCTATTGAGGTTGAAAACGGAATACGAGCGATAGAGGCGGTATTGCGAAATGAGAACGAAGTGAACTAATGGCCGAGAAAATCCATGTGGCTCGCAATAGAACCCGGTGTAGTGATGCAGATCCGGCCTTCGTCGCGCGCGCGGGCAATGTGTTCGAGTGCCCGCCGCAAGTGACACAAACGATGCGGCTGTCCCATCAGGTACGCATGCAATGCAATGCCCATCACCAGAGGTTCTCGCGCGGATTGCCGCAGCATTTCGTCGAAGTGGTCGATCACCAGATCGGCGAACGACTTCGCGTCCATCTGGCGCGCAAGGATCATCGGGATGTCGTTGACTTCCTCCTGATACGGAATCGACCACAGCGGCTGACCGTTGCGCGTAAGCAGACGCGTGGGCTGATCGTCGTGACACCAGTTGAGCGTGTACTGGTAACCCGCTTCGGCCACCAGATCGCTGGTGACATGACTCTCCGAGAGCCACGGCGATAACCAGCCCGCCGGCTGCTGCGCGCTCTCCGCCGCGATCCGCTCGCGACACGCCACGATCAGCGCGCGTTCGTCGTCTTCAGTCAGCGTTCCTTGTCGTTCCGAATTCGTGTGGCCGTGCGCGACGAGTTCATCGCCACGCTGCGCGAACGCGGCGACCAGCTCAGGGCAATGGTCGTAGAGCGCCGTGTTGATGATGGCCGCGGCCGGCAGCGCGAGGTCATCGAAGAGATCCAGACAGCGCCATGCGCCCACCCTCAATGCGTATTCACGCCACGCGTGATTCAGCACATCGGGCTCGGGCATCACCGGACCGATAGTCGGCCCCAGTCCCTCGCCGAACGCAAAGTGCTCGATGTTGAAGCCGATATAGACCGCCAGCCGGGATCCGTCAGGCCAGCGGTAAACCGGGCGGCCGTTGATCGGCGAATATTGAAAGCGCCCGTGGCCGGGCAGCGCGCGATGTGCGGGAGAATGCATGGTCCAGTGAGTCCTGTCGAACGGCGCGTACGCCTGTGTTCACGTCAGAACTCATGGTAGGGAAGCCAAAATCGCAGCATCGGGCTTGCTGCGAACAAACTCTTGTACGCACGCGTATTGGAGGCCACCACGCGCTATTTCACGCGGTGAAGAGCGACTTCCGGATGATTGCGTGCACGCCCCAGTTGCCGTCCACCACCTGTGTCACGCCGAAGTCGACTGCAACCGAGATCAGCGAGATCGCCTCGTCTTCGGAAAGGCCCTTGGTCGTCATCAGGAAGCGCCGTGTTTTGATGAACGCGTCGCGCATCGCGAGATCGAGAGTGGATTTTTCGTACACGGCGCTTTGCGCACTGGTGCCGAACTCGGCCAGATAGTTCGGATAGCTGAAGCCGTGAAGAACCCATTCGTCGGCGGTTTCGACCAGCGGATACGTGAGGTCCGAGAATACCTGCGTGCCGAGCGTCTCTTTCTTGTGAAGCACCAGCTGGAAGTCGCCGGTGAGCGAACACTCGATCGCGGTGCCGCACAGTTCCGAGTCCCCTTGCGACGCATGCGGGTCGCCCACGGAGAGCAGAGCGCCGGGCACCCCGACTGGCAAGAACACGCTCGCTCCGCGCGTGACACGCCAGTTGTCGAGATTTCCGCCGAAGGTGGACGGCGGAATCGAATCGATCAGACCATCCTGCTGCGGCGCGACGGTGATCACGCCGAAGTGCGGACGTACCGGAATCTGAACATTCTTCAGGATGTCGTGATTCTCGACTACCGTCGAATGATCGACCGGCACGCCGGGATAGTCGATCGTCGGATGCATTACGCCAAAGGGATCGCGCTGAGGTGTCCAGCGGAAGTTATAGACGGCGCGCGCGCAGGCGGTTTCGCCCGCCGTGGCGTCGGCGTCGAGTTCATAGATGGTGACGACCTCGCGCGGTTTCGGCTCGGTCAATAACTCGCGATAGTGGAAGCCCCACCAGGCAGCGGCATTGCTGCCGAACGCACGGCCGGCGAATTTCGGATTGGCGCAGCGGCGCGGGTGAATGTGGAGGATTCGCACCTCCAGCACGTCGCCGGGTTCCGCGCCGCGCACGGCAATCGGCCCGGTGCAGATATGCACGCCGAAGCCTTCTCCCGCGCCACGTCCGTAAATGGACGCGTCCATCGGACCCGCGCCGCGGCGGTTGACGTTCTTGCGCCCGGCGGTCCAGTGGAACACGCTTTCGGCGCCGGGATCGCCCTGCACCATGCGCTCCCAGTCATCCGACGCGTGTTGCGTGAGTGTTTCGATCGTCACCGTGTCGCCGCTGTTCAGTTCGAGCACGGGCTTGAGATCGTGACTGAAGTAACCCCAGTGAATCGTGTTGGCCGTCGCGCGCAACAGGTGGTGACGCGGCTTGCCTGAGTCGCGGGGCGGTGGCGGTGGGGAAGGCGCTTCAGGCGGTTCTGCTGTGTCGGTTTCGTCGGCAATTTCATGAACGGCAGCTTGCCCGGCGAGTTGCGCATGCACGAGCAGACTGCCGGCATTGACAGGCAGACCGCGCGAGATTCGCCGCACGAGATGGCGCGCCAGTTCAAGGCTCGCCTCATGCCGGAAAGTGCGCGGCGACGCGCCATATTGCTCGCGAAATGCCCGGCTGAAATACGCGGGATCGTTGAAGCCCCAGCGGAAGCAGACATCCGCAATCGACAGCTTTTCATACAGGGGATTGACCAGATCCGCGCGGCAGCGCTCCAGTCTGCGTGAGCGCAGATAGGTCGAGAAATTCTGTCCGACCGCTTCGAACAGCTTCTGCAGATAACGCGGCGAGACGCGCTCGTCTTTGGCTATCGACGTCAACCCGAGCTCGGGATCAGCGAGATTGCCTTCGATGGTTCGACATACGCGCGAAAAGAGCGCGGCCTGAGATGGCGTGAGTCCGCTAAAGCTGCCTTCCTTGTCGTGACCGACGAGGCTGGCGACCAGGAACTCCGCGAGCGCGAGTTCGAGGGGACGCAGATCGTCGAGCGACAACGTCTCCACGCTTTCGGCAATCGAGCGCAGAAAGCCGGAGAACACGTGACCGATGCCGGCGTCTCCGGGCAAACGTCCGGCGCGCAGTGAGAACGGCGTAAGAAGGCGCGCGTTGATGGCGGCGCGGGGCACGCGGATCACGAACGCACGGAAGTCGGAGGCGAACGACAGGAGCGCTTCCTCGCGCGAGGAAGCATAAACAATGTCGCCGGTCGCGACCCGCGTGCGTACACCGTCGGCGACGAGCGTTACGCCGCCGTCGAGATGCAGCATGATCACGAGGCTGTCCGCGCCGTCCACCTTGAGCTCGATGGTTTGCGCGAACGCTGCCAACGCGATCAACTCGAAGCCGTTGCTCGATTTGCGCGATTTGATGGTTCCATGCGAGTGGCGCGCGGCCGTCTGGGGCGCGCCGCAGCGCAGGCCAAGCCGGTCGAGCGCCTCGTTCCATGCGCGCAGGCGATCTACTTCGGCGTACGACTCGGTGGTGAAACGCTGTAAGTCCAACCCTGGCTCCCGGACCCTGACGGACGTCAGTCGACGGATTGAAAGGCAATGTCCGTGCCATCGGTAACAATACCGTTAGCGCTACCACGCCGCGCTATGGCGGTGCGCTATCACGGTGCATTCCCGCACATTTGTGGCGCAGCCCCATAGCGCGGCGGCTACGCGCGGCCGTAGCGCGCACGCACGGCTCACGCGCGAGGCTTTTTCTTCGGAGGAAAGATGCTGCGGGGAATCTTGCAGTGAATGCCTTGGCGGCCGTCGACCACCTGCGTCACGGAGAAGTCCGCGGCGACGCTCATTAAAGAATAGGCGTCGTCGCGCGAGAGGCCTTGCTGCCCGGTAAGCAGCAGCAACATGTCGCGTGAAGCGTTTTTGGTCGCGACGTCGAGGTCTTCGTCGAAGCCGTGCACGATCCAGTAGTCCGGCGTTTCCAGTAGCGGCGAGGGAAATGTAAAGTCGCGCCGCAGTACGATCTGGAACATCACATTGAGCGAGGCCTCGATCGCGGTGCCGCTGATTTCGCCATCGCCTTGCGATACATGCGGGTCGCCGATCGAGAACAACCCGCCGTCCACGGCGACCGGGTAGTACATGGTGGAACCCGCGCCGATGCGCCAGTTATCGATATTGCCGCCGTGCGCGCCCGGCGGCACGGTGCTCACGCGGCCCGCCACGTCAGGCGCGAGGCCTGCCGTGCCCAGATGAGGGCGCACCGGTACGCGAATGCCTTCGAGTGCGAGTTCGCGGCAGCAATCGCGGATCTCCGAACGCTTGCCCGGCACGAGGTATTTGCCGGGATAGTCATACGCATATAGCGCGTGAGCCGTGTTCGATGCCTGATCGAGCTCGTAAATCGTCACGCGTTCCTTCTCGAAGTCTGTGAACAGATGACCCCAATGTGCGGCGAGATTCGAGCCGTAGTTGAAGCGCGGAATCATTTGCAGATAGCGCACTTCGAGCAGATCGCCGGGCTTCGCGTCTTTCACGAAGATCGGTCCGGTCATCAGATGCACGCCGGGTTGGCGATCGGCTTCGGGAATCGTGTCGTAGAGCGCGCGCACCCTGTCATCCATCATGAGCTCGGGGGCGTCGCCTGCGTGATGCGTGACCGCTTCCGCGCGAACGAAGTCGCCGCTCTCCACGATCAGTGCGGGCGCTAGCGCCGCGTCAAAATATCCCCAGTGAACATTTTTCTCGATGGCCGGCAGTTCGTGCAGCATGCTTTCCTAAGCTCCATAAGAGTGTGCGATCGGTGGAACGCGACCGATGACAGATCGTACGAGCGACAGAATAGATACACTTGGGTGACTGCGTACAAAAGCTTGTGCGTGGGCGAATGGGGATGCAGCGTCACGGCGCTTTGAGGGGTGAATCTGGCGTGAAGCGACGGGCGGCCGCATGGCGAACAGCTTGCCGGTGCGGGCAAGCCGGTCTGCACCGGCGCACGGCAGCGACCGGTAAGACGGCACTAGAACTCGCTGTGCGGTATCGCGCGATCAGCGCGTCAATCGCGGTACGAAGTCCTGACTGGTTCGAGTCTGCGCAGGTACGCCTGCCACTCGCGCTCGAAGGGATCGCGCTCGCTCGCCCCGGATGTCTGTTCCCATACCTCGTATTGCGACGCCGTGCGTTCGCATTGCGCGCTGGCCCCAGGTAAGGCTGTTCAGCCCCACTGAAACGACGGTCGCGAGCAGGATCGACAGCACGGCCAGTTCGACTGTCACGGGCAGCGAGCGGATCATCATTTCCGACACCGTCTGATGCGTGGTGTAGGAGCGCCCCAGGTCGCCCGTCAACGCGTGACCGACCCAGGTGAGGTACTGCACGACCACCGGTCGATCGAAACCCATCTGATGGCTCAGATCGGCAATGGCTTGCGGCGTGGCGTCCTGTCCGAGCATCAGCGTGGCCGGATTGCCGAAAAACACCGCCGTGCTGAAAAACAGAACATTCTTCGGGATTTTGATTGCCGATCGATCGTAGTCTGCGGACCGACTGTTCGCGTTACTACCGGCATGGGTTGCCAGGAGAGATCGAAGCACAGTTTGCGGCACGAGGCGCGCAGTCGCTGGAATAGATGATCTTGGATGAGGGATTGGAAACGGCAGAAGATGACCCCCGTTGCAGTTTCGGCGGGCGTTACTGCGGTATATAGGGAAGCGCCACGCCTGTAGCGGCGCATGCGCAACAGCGCTCGCCGGGCGCGCGTTGGCGGCACGGCTATCGATTGTCGAGGTAAGTCTGCCAGCCGTTGCCGATTCGTGACCGCGAATCGTCGGCCGATGACGGGGCCGTGGCTGCCCGAAGGTTCAGAACCCCGTTCGGAGGCGGGCTTGCACCCGCCGCCGAACGGAAATACCGGACAACCGGCAGGATTCCTCAGAAACGATGGATTATCCCGAGTCGCACGAGCGTCTGGTTCTCACCCGAAGAAGCGCCCGCCGATGCGGGGGTCGTCGCGAAGTCGAACGCCGTGCCGGTATGCGCGCTAACGACGTGCTGGTACGCACCCTGCATATACAGCGCTGTGCGCTTGCTGAGGTCGTAGTTGAGCATCACCGAGAGCTGGTGCCACTTCGGCTCGAACTCGCCGATGTTTGAATGCAGATGTGCGTCGGTGAACGTATAGGCGCCGAACAGCCAGAGCGCCGGCGTCAAAGAGTACTTACCGTTGACCTCGAAGTTGTCGAACTTCCATGACTGCCAGCGGCCGCCCGGTGGTTGCGTAGCGGTCGACGCAATATATGCGTTGGCGGTCGGATCATAGACATCGACGTGTGAATACGAAAAGCCGACCTTTGCGCGCGAGAACGCATACGACACCGCCGCTACGATGTTCTGTTCCGAGGCGCCCGAAAACGCCGCGTCAGTCGCGACCGCGCCGTTCGCCGACCCCGCCGCGTTGGTCTTCAGGTAGCCGACCGCCGCAGTGAGGCCGGCCATCCTGTATTGCACGGCCACACTGTACAAACGGTTGTTCGCGAAGTTCGTGTCGTTGCTAAAGCCGTACATCGCCTCGGCCTTCAGTCCGCCGATGGTCGGGCTCGCGTACTTCACCGAGTTGTTCACACGGAAGTCGAAGTCCGCGTTGTCGTTGTCGAACGGATGCGACGCAACATCGCCGCTGACCCCGCCCGCGCCCGTCATCCCGCTCCACAGATCGATCGTCGGATCGTACTGGCGGCCGAGCGTCAGCGAGCCGAGCCGGTCCGACTGCAGCCCGACGTAAGCCTGCCGCCCGAACTCGCGGCCGCCCTGCTTGAGCGCGCCGTTGTTCACGTCAAAACCGTTCTCGAGACGGAAAATCGCGCGATAGCCGGCGCCGAGGTCTTCGGAGCCCTGAAGGCCCCAACGGCTGCCCAGCGTATCGCCGCTTTTCATTTGAAAGGTGCCATGATCGTGCGCGTTACTCGTGAAGTTGAGCCCTTCGTCGATGACGCCGTACAGCGTCACGCTGCTTTGCGCATGCGCCGCTGCGGCTGTGCCGCCCAGAACTGCTACTGCCGCTGCCAATCTCGATGCTTTCCTCATGATTTCCCCTAGTCGTGTGGCGTGAGTTAAAACCGGTGAGCAATGCGCTGGCGCGACCGGCTCCATCGGCCATCTTTAAAGGCCGAATCGCGGCGAGCGCAGGATAAAGCGAGAGCGTGCGCGGTGTCGTTCAGTAACCGCGCGAGAAGTCGATGCTGTCCGGGATGCGTCCCGTCGCGCGATACGTGGCGACGTTCGTGGCGATCACCGACGCGGCTGTATGGATGTCGGTCGGTGCGGAGATATGCGGCAATACGGTCACGGCCGGATGCTGCCAGAACGGCGAATCGCCCGGCAACGGCTCGATGTCGAACACGTCGAGCACTGCATGGGACAGTTGCCCGTCATCCAGCGCCTGCAGGAGATCCTGTGCTGCCACTACCGGGCCGCGCGAAAAATTGATGAGCGCGGCACCGCGTTTCATTGCGGCGAACGCCTGGCGATCTACGAGTCTTCGCGTGTCGGCCGTCAGCGGCACGAGGCAGACGACGATGTCGCTCTCTCCGAGCATCCGGACGAGGCCGTCCGTGCCGTGACGGGCACACACGCCAGCCAGGGTCTTCGGCGTGCGGCTCCAGCCGCTGACGCGAAAGCCCGCGTCGATCAGGCGGTTGGCCGCCCGCCCGCCGAGCGTGCCAAGCCCGACGATGCCGACTGTCGTGTCCGCAGGCTTCCTGTAGATCTGTTGTGTCCAGACGCGCGCCTGCTGCTGTAGCCGGTATGCCGGCATGTCGCGTTGCAGGTAGTAGGTCCATGCAAGCACTGCTTCGGCCATCGTCCGCGACAGTTCCGGGTCGACGAGACGGACGACGGGTGTCCCGTCTGGAGGCAGGCTTGCGACCAGTTGCTCGACGCCCGCCCACAGGCTCTGGATCCATGCGAGCCGCGGCAACACGGCCAGCGCGGCAGGATCCGGACGAGCGACGATTGCAATCGTGCTGCGTGCAAGCTCGTCCGCGCTCGCTTTGCGTAGCGCCACGATCGTCTCGGCCGGCATGGCTGCGGCGAGCGCGGCAAGATAGCCGGCTTCCTGCTCGTCGGGCAGACCCGTGATCAGCGTGATGATCTCAGTCATGGCGTGTGGGTTTGCGTTGGGTAAAGGAGCTCCCGGCGGCGTGCGCGAACGCGCGCCGTGAGAGCGAGGTGATTCGACCAAGGGAGAACGCGGCGCCCGGCCGGCGTGGACGGGCGCCGCAGTGCTCAGACGTTTGCCTTTTCGCCTTCCATCTCCGCCATGTCGACGAAGCGGTCGCCGATCCGCGGATGCGCACGGCCGCCGTCGGCCGCGCCAATCGCGATCAGCACCTCATCGGGACCCGGCGCGTCGGTGATCTGGAAAGTCGCCGTCAGGAAGTGCGAGCGCTGGCCGGTGGCGGATTTGTGAATCATCGGCAGCGAAAGCATCGCGCCGGGACCGACGCGCGTGTTCGTGAAGCTGAGAAACGCAGTGCCGTTCACCGCCTCGCGGAACATATTGCCAAAGCGCAGCGTGTGGATCAGCGCGGACGCGTGCTCGATTTCGCCGTTCACGCCGACGGCGGCGGCTTTGCCGTAAGCCTCGACCCGCTCCGCGGGCATTACCGCGACGAGCCGGCGTGTCAGTTCCGCGCCGAGCACGGGTGCGAGTCGCAGGATCTCAGGACGCAGATCCGCGCAAAAACCCTGACCCGCCCATGGATTCCGCAGCACCGCGGCGACCACTACCGTGGTGATCGGCTGTTCCGCGCGCTTCCCGCCTTCGATATACATTTCCTCGACAAAAGTCGAAATCTTGCGTACTTCCGTGTCCATCTGCGTTCTCCATCGGATGACATGACGATGGCTTGCATGCTAAGTAGCGCGAATTTGGGCGTCTTCCTCTGTTCCGGTGGATGCATCACTTTTTTGACACTGTGATAAGTCGTATAGTCAGTCACATTCAAGAGGGGACCGTCGATGCCGAACACGTTGTCGCTCATGTCGTCGCTGCGCGACGTCGCCAGCCGGATCAATACGGACGCCGAAGTCGATACGCTGCTGCACAGCCTGATCGAGCTGGCGTGTCGCCACGGCTCCTGGGATCTCGGCTCCATCATGAGTGTCGACATCTCGCGCGGCGACGCGCTCGTGATCGCGAGGCGCGACACGACGCTACTCAAAAAGCCGCTCGCGGACCGCTGGGAACTCGCCACGAGTCCCGCCCTCGTCGCGTTGCAGCGCAACGAGGCGGTCTACATTCGCAACGCACTCGAAACGACCGAGTTTCTCGGCTATCGCCGCGAAGCGGCCGAGCGTGGCTATCGCACCGTGCTCGTGCTGCCCATGGCGAGCCGCGACGTCGAGGGGCGGCCAATGGTGCTCGTCGTGTCGGCGCGCAAAATCGTGGACGTGCCGGCGGAACATCTCGCATTCATGGAGCTCGTCGTGCATCTGGGCGCAATCGCAATCGAGCGGGCGTACCGGCAACGCGCGCAGCAGGCGGCCGCCGAACATCTACGCCGCGTAGTCGACGTGCAGGGCGCAATGTTGCAGGAAGTGCTCGCGGGCGGATCCATGAGCACGCTGACCGAGATGCTGGCCGATCTGCTCGATTCGCCCGTACTCGTGATCGATTTCTGCGGGGGTGAACTGCTCGCATCGCGCTCGCCCCGCGCCACGCTCGACAGCGCGGCGTGGCGCACGTTACTCGACGGCGAAGCGGGCCGGCAGATCCGTTCTACAGCGCTGGGTGCGATCGAGCGGCACGCGCTTCGGCGCGTGCGCTTCGACCTGCCGTCCGGCCTGCCGCTGCATGCTGACGTCGAACCGTTGTCGGTCGACGGCGACACCGTCGGCGCACTCCTGAGTTTCGATGAGCGCGAGCCGGGCGACCTGCACACGATAGCGATCGAGAACGCCAAGTTTGCGATGAGCGTGCAGTTGATGCGCAGCGTGATCCGCTTCCGGTCGGAAACACGTACGCTGACCGAATTGTTTCTCGAGATCGTCGAGCGCCGCTGGCGCGACGAGCGGGACGTGATCGAGCGTGCGCGCCGGCTCGGCCTCTCGCTCGCCGCGCCCACCCGGCTGCTCGTCATCGACTACTCGCGCCGCGACGACCGGGCCTTCGACCGGTCCGCGGAATGCCACCGCGCGGCGAGCATGCTCGCCGCCCAGCACAAGCTGCTCATTCATCCGATCACCGTTGGCAGCGGCCTCGTGTGCCTGCTGCCCGACGTACCGACCCGCACGGCCGCAACCGTTACGGCGTTCGCCCGCCAATTGTGCGCCGCACTGACGACCTTGCTCGGCGGCGAACCAACGCTCGTCGCGGGCGATCTGTTCGTGGGACTCGAAGCCCTTGCAAACGAATGGGACCGCTGCTGGCGGATGATTCGCGTAGCGCGGGCGTTCGGCAAGAGCGGCGCGCTGAGCGTGCCTGACCTCGGACCGTTGCCGATGCTGATCGGCGCCGCCGATTCGTCGGACGTGCGCGCGTTTATCAGCGGCACGATCGGCCACATCGTCGAATACGATGCGCAGCATCGCGCATCGTATATCGAGACGCTTGCGACCTATATCCGCCACGGTTGCCGCAGCCAGGCATGCGCGGACGCGATGGGCCTTCATGTCACCACGCTGCGTTACCGGTTGGCGCGGATCTCCGATCTTTTCGGGATCGACGTCGAGACGCCGGAACGGCGCTTCGCGGTCGAACTTGCTCTTCAGCTTCACAATCTGCTTGATGCCGGGCACTCCGTCGGCGCCGCAGCGCACAACGCGCTTTAGCCGTTGCGCGTCCGGTGAAAAGAAGATGAAGCGCGGCGCTCCCTCCTACGATCCGATGGAAGCCACCACAATTTCCGCCACATACATTCAACTCAACACAACGATGTTCGAGGTGAATGGCCATGCAAGCGGCAGTACCGGATAACCGAACCACCATCGATCCGATCGCGCTGCGTCGCGCTTTCGGTACTTTCGTCACAGGCGTGACCGTCATCACGACGGTCGATGCCGAAGGCCACCCGCGCGGCATGACGGCCAACTCGTTCGCGTCGGTGTCGCTGGACCCGCCGCTCCTCCTCGTCTGCGTGGGCAAGGGCGCATCCAGTTATCCCACTTTCGCCGGCGCCGGCAAGTTCGCGGTGAACCTGCTGAGCGACGCGCAGACCGATGTATCGAATCTGTTCGCCTCCAAGGCGACCGACAAGTTCGCGGCGGTCAATCACGACGTAGTCCACACCGGCGCACCCGTGCTGACCGACTGCCTGACATGGTTCGATTGCTCGATGCATGATCGCGTCGAGGCGGGCGATCACATGATCCTCATCGGGCGCGTTCAGGCGTTCGGCACCAGCCCGTCCGCGCCGCTCGGCTTTTGCCGCGGGCGCTATGCGCAGGTCAAGGATCCGCTGCCCCCAGGCTGGCTCTCGTCGACCGACATGATCGTCGGCTATCTGATCGAGGCGCAGGGCGATGTGCTGCTGGTTGCCGACGGGAAGGGCGGCTGGGTGCTGCCCACGGCGCCGCGCCGGCCCGTTAACGGCCGTTTGCCCGTGGCGGGCGGCGGCGAGCTCTCGCTCGTGTCCGACGAGACGTTCCTGTATTCGGTGTTCGATGTCGACGGCCACGACTCCGGCTATCTGATCTACCGCGCGCGTCTCGCCGAAGCGCGCGGCGAGCTCACCTTGCCGCCCGGTTTCCGCTTTTTCTCGCCGGACAGTCTTCCATACGACAGGATCGAGTCGGTCGAAATGCGCGCGATGTTGCGCCGCTTTGTCCGCGAGACGGCGGGCGGCGGCAGTTACTCGATCTACATGGGCTCTCCCGACGGCGGCCGCGTTGCGACGGTAGGCGCGGCGCAGCCCTGGGCCCAGCACGTGCAGTCGTGAATCTCGACAGAACTCCAGAGGAAACCATGAAAACGACAGTTGCAACGCTGCAAGGCTCGCGAACCGGCAATTTCATCGACGGCCAATTCGTCGAGCCGCACAGCCGCCAATACGCGCCGAGCTTCGACCCGACCACCGCGCAACCTTGGTACGAATTCGCCCAGTCAGATGCAGCGGACGTGGATGCCGCCGTCCGCTCCGCGCAGACCGCGCTGAAGAACCCGGCATGGCGGCGAATGACCCAGACCGAGCGCGGCAAGCTCGTGCGCAAGCTCGGTGAGCTGGTGCTCGCCCACGCCGACGAACTCGCGATGATCGAATGCCGCGACAACGGCAAGCTGCTGAAGGAAATGCGCGTACAGATGCGCGCCATTCCCGATTCCTATCTGTATTTCGCGGGCATGGCCGACAAGATGCAGGGTGACACGATTCCCGTCAACAAGCTCGATACGCTGAACTTCAACCTGCGCGAGCCGATCGGCGTGGTCGGCATGATCATTCCGTGGAATTCGCCGCTGATGATGCTGACAGGCACGCTCGCACCGTGTCTCGCGATCGGCAACACGATCGTCGCGAAGCCGTCCGAACATGCAACCGCGTCGACCCTCGCACTCGCCGAACTCGCGATCGAGGCCGGCATTCCCCCCGGCGTGTTCAACGTCGTGACGGGCGACGGCGCGACGACTGGCGACGCGCTGACGCGCCATCCCGGCGTCGCTAAATACGTGTTCACCGGCAGCACGGTTACGGGCCGCAAGATCGCCGGCAACGCCGCGCAGAATCTCGTGCCCTGCCAGATGGAACTGGGCGGCAAGTCTCCGCATGTGATCTTCGGCGACGTGGAGATCGAACGCACGGTGAACGGCGTCGTGTCGGGCGTCTTCGCCGCGGCCGGCCAGACCTGCGTGGCCGGTTCGCGCTGCTTCGTCGAGGCATCCATCTATGACGAATTCGTCGAGGCGCTTGTCGAGCGCACGAGGCGCGTGCGCGTCGGCCATCCGATGCACGACGACACCGACATTGGCCCGCTCGCACTCGCCTCGCAACTCGACAAGGTTCAGCGCTATGTCGCCTCGGGCGTCGAGGAAGGCGCGACGATCGCAGCGGGCGGGCGCGCTCCGGCGGATTCGGCGCTCGGCAACGGCTGGTATTTCGAACCGACGGTGATGACCCGGGCGACCAACCAGATGCGCTTCATGCGCGAAGAGATCTTCGGCCCGGTGGTCGGCGTCGTGCCGTTCTCGAACGAACAGGAACTGATGCAGCTCGCGAACGACACCGAATACGGCCTCGCATCCGGCATCTGGACACGCGACATCGATCGCGCAATGCGTTTTGCGCGCGATATCGACGCCGGCACCGTCTGGATCAATACTTATCGCTCGGCGGCCTACATGTCTTCCAACGGCGGCCTCAAACACAGCGGCTATGGCCGGCGCGGCGGCTTCGAGGTGATGCGCGAGTTCTCCCGGCTCAAGAACGTGGTGCTCGACTACTCGGGCGCGATGCATGACCCATTCGTCATTCGCTTGCGTTAAACGCGACGATTCCCCATTCGACACGAGGCATTTATGAAATTCGCCGTATCACTCAACATGGAGCGCTTCTCTCCGGACGATTCAATGAGCAATGTGCGGGACAAGCTGCTCATGCTTGCGCGCGTTGCCGACGCGGGCGGCTTCGAGACGCTGTGGACCGCCGAGCATCACACGATCGAATGCACCATCTCACCGAATCCGTTCACGGTTCTCACGTGGCTCGCCCAGCACACCGAACGTATCCGGCTCGGCACGGCGACTATCGTCGCGCCGTACTGGTCTCCTATCCGGCTCGCCGGAGAGGCCGCGATGTGCGATCACCTGACGAATGGCCGCCTCGAATTCGGCATCGCGCGCGGCGCGTACCAGTACGAATTCGACCGGATGGCGGGTGGCATGCCGCAGCAGGAAGGCGTCGCGTATATGAAGGAGCTGGTTCCCGCTGTCCGGAAACTCTGGCAAGGCGACTACGCGCACGAAGGTCATTACTGGAAATTCCCGCTCGCGACTTCGGTGCCTAAACCGCTGCAGCAGCCGCATCCGCCGATCTGGGTCGCCACTCGCGATCCTGCCAGCTTCGACTGGGCGGTCGGGATCGGCGCCAATATTCTGTCCACACCGCTTTCCGCGCCGCCGTCCGAAGTCTCCGTGCTCGGTGAAAAATTCCGCAAGGCGCTCGCCGATCACCCGGAGCAGCCGCGCCCGCGCTTCATGATGTTACGCCGCACCTGCGTGTACGACCGCCCGGAAGACTGGCAGACCGCAGTGCGTCACAGCGTCGACCACGGCCGCTATTTCGAGAACCTGATGCAGAACATCGGCACCGTGCACAACGGCTTCCCCGAAGCCGTGCCGTACGAGACAGTAACCAACCGGGCGAACTACGATCCGAAGGCACTTCGTGAGAACCTGATGTTCGGCACGCCCGACGAAGTGATCCGCAAGCTTCAGATCTATGAGGACGAAGGCGTCGATCAGTTCTGTCTCGGCTTGTCTTTCAACTTGCCGTTCGAACTGCAGATGAAAACGCTGCGCCTCTTCGCCGACGAAGTCATGCCTCATTTCGCCGACCGCGATGGCGAACGCGCCTCAGACACGGCGCTGAACGCAGCGGCTGCGGGAGTCTAGGCCATGCTCGACGCTCTCCCGGATGCACCGCCTTCGGCCGTCGAAGGTACGCTGACGCTCGGCGATGTCGTGCTGAATTACCGGCTGCAAGGCGACGGGCCGCGCGAACTCGTCTGCATCCACGGCGTCGGTTCGTATCTCGAAGCATGGCAGCAGACGATCAACGCGCTCGGCGCTGATTTTCGCGTGCTAACCTTCGACCTGCGCGGCCACGGCCGGTCATCGCGGGTCCAAGGCCGCTATGCGATCGACGACTTCGTCCGCGACGTGCTGGCGCTCGCCGATCAAGCCGGTTTCGGGCGGTTCGATCTCGCGGGCTTCTCGCTCGGTGGCCTGATCGCGCAGCGGCTCGCACTCAGCCATCCGCAACGGCTGCGGCGCCTGGTGCTGCTATCGACAGTCGCCGGGCGAAGCGCCGACGAACGCGCGCGTGTGCTCGCCCGGCTCGCGGCGCTCGAGGCGGGAGAGCGGGGTTCGCACTACGACGCGTCGCTATCGCGCTGGCTGACCGAGGATTTTCAGGCGAAGCACCCGGCTTTCGTCGCCGAGCTGCGCCGCCGCAACGCGCAGAACGATCCGGACTGCTATGCGGCCGCCTATCGCCTGTTCGCGCACACCGATTTCGGCGGCCTGATCGACCAGATCGCGGCACCGACGCTGATCGCGACGGGCGAGGACGACCAGGGCTCGAACCCGCGAATGGCGCGCTACATGCACGAGTGCATTCCGGACTCGCGGCTCGCGATCCTGCCGAACCTGCGGCACTCGATCCTGAACGAAGCGCCCGATACCGTCGCCGCGCTGATGCGTGAATTTTTGCTCGAACCCGAGGAGGCCGCGCGATGATCGTCGAGGAGCGCATCTACCGGATTCGCAACGGCTGCATGAGCCGCTACCTGAAACTCGTGCAGGACGAAGGGCTACCGCTCCAGCAGCCTGTTCTCGGTAATCTGCTCGGTTACTTCACAACGGAAATCGGCGCGCTGAGCCAGGTCGTGCACTGGTGGGGCTATGCCGATCTCGAGGATCGCCGGGTGCGCCGTCAGCAGCTCGCTGCGGATCCGCGCTGGCAGGAATTCATTCCGCGGCTCTCGGAACTGATCGAGCAGGCGGAGAACCGTATTCTGGTGCCGACCGCGTTTTCGCCGTTGCAACATGTGTTGTCCGATCGGGCCGGGCGGTCCGATCTACCGAGGGAGTGAATCTCATGACCGAACGCCTGAAAATCGAGCACCTGTACAAGGTTTTCTCCGAGCGCCCCGAACGCGCGCTCGAGATGCTCCGCAACGGCGCGACCAAGGCCGACGTCTTGCGCGACACGGGTCAGGCTGTCGGCCTCGACGACGTATCGCTGTCGGTGCCTGCCGGCGCGATGTACATGATCATGGGGCTGTCCGGCTCAGGCAAATCGACGCTCGCGCGCTGCGTGAACCGTCTGAACGAGCCCAGCGCGGGCCGCATCCTGCTCGACGACACGGATATCTGCACGCTCGACGAGTCCGCGCTGCGCGACGTGCGGCGCAACCGTATTTCAATGGTGTTCCAGCATTTCGCGTTGCTGCCGAACCGGCGTGTCATCGAGAACGTCGAGTTCGGCCTGAAGTTGCGCGGCATGGCGGCCGCAGCGCGGCGCAAGCGGGCCGAGCACATGCTGGACGTGGTCGGCCTTGCGCACTGGGCAGGCAAGATGCCACACGAACTGAGCGGCGGGATGCGCCAGCGCGTGGGGCTCGCCCGCGCGCTCGCGACGGACGCCGATATCCTGATCATGGACGAGGCGTTCAGTGCGCTCGATCCGCTGATCCGCTCGGAAATGCAGGACGAGCTACTGCGGCTGCAGCGTACGCTGAACAAGACGATTCTGTTCATCACGCATGACTTTCAGGAGGCGCTGAAACTCGGCACGCGCATCGCGATCATGTCGGAGGGCAAGCTGGTTCGCGAGGGCACGCCGCAATCGATCGTCATGGAGCCGGGCAGCGATTACGTCGCCGCGTTCACGCGCGACGTCGACCGCGCGCGCCTCTTCAGCGCCGGTTCTTCAATGACGTCGCTCGTGCCGATCGTGCAACGCGACGGCTGGACCGTCCTTGGCTGCGACGAACCCGGGCCGGCATTCGTGATCGATGCCGATTCGCGCGTGATCGGAACAGTGAGCGACCAGCAGCTCGATGCGCTGCGCGGCGGTGCCGCGCTGCCGTCGCTCGACTCCATGTTCGCCTGCGTTCCGGCCAATACGCGCCTGATAGACGTTGCCGCGCACTTCGGCAATGCACGCGCCGTAGGCATACTCGACGAATCAGGCCGGCTCGTCGGCCGGCTGGAAGCGGGGCGTGTCCTCGCACACATCGGCGCAGGCGGCGCCAACGGAGTCAAACATGTTTAAAGCCGACGACCTTGCGGTGCTTCCGGTCGCGCAGTGGATCCAGACCGCAATCCAGTGGATCGCACTAAATCTGCGCCCGATCTTCCTCGTCATCAAGTGGCCGATCCAGAAGCTGCTCGAAGCAAACATCGACGCACTGCATGCGGTGCCGTTCCCGATCTTCGTGCTCGTCTGCGCATTGGTTGTCTGGCGCGTCGCCGGCAAGGCAATCGCCGCATTCACGCTGATCGGGCTTGTCGTTATCGCCGTGCTGGGCGTGTGGTCCGACGCCATCACGACAATCGCGCTAATCGTCACGGCAATCGTGTTCTGCGCCGTGATCGGCATCCCGGTCGGCGTGGCGTGCGCACGTAGCGAACGCGTGTGGCGCATCGTGCAGCCGATCCTCGACATCATGCAGACCACGCCTACCTTCGTTTATCTCGTACCAGTCGTGATGCTGTTCGGTGTCGGCACGGTGCCAGGAGAGGTCGCCGTGGTCATCGCAGCCATGCCGCCGCTCATCCGCTTTACGAATCTCGGTATCCGGATGGTCGATCACGAACTGGTCGAAGCCGGCCTCGCGTTCGGGGCGGACCGCCGCCAGTTGCTGTGGGAAGTGCAGTTGCCGCTTGCGGTACCGACCATTCTCGGCGGCCTGAACCAGACGGTGCTCACCGCGATGGTGATGTCGGTCGTGATCTCGATGATCGGCGCCGAAGGGCTCGGGCTCGTGGTGTTGCAAGGGCTCGGCCGTCTGGATGTGGGCCAGGCCGCGATCGGCGGCATCGCGATCGTGCTCCTCGCGATGATGCTAGACCGCGTCACGCAAAAGCTCGCGCGCTCGCAGCCGGGTGGCGGCGCGCTGCGCGACGCAATGGCCCGGCTGATTCGCGGCGGCCGCGGCGATACGGCGGGCGCGCTACCTGAAGAGCGCAGCCCGAAGGAAGCGCTGTAGCCGCTCGATCGCGCCCGCCGTGTGCCGGCGGCCGTGCCCCTTGCAGAGTATCCGCAGTAACCGGCACCGGCAGATGACGCCGGGCCAATCCAGCATATCGACAATCGTATCTGAACGCAGGAGTGGCTTGATGAAGACGTTAGCAGCATGCGGCGCGGTAGCGCTGGCGGTGATGATGGCGACGGGCGTGCCCGCATTCGCGCAGAGCATGCCCGGCAAAGGGAAGACGGTCAACTACGCGCAAGGCGATAGCTTCGGAGGCAATTACGTCGCGACGCAGATCGTGATGCAGGCAATGAAGAATCTCGGCTACGGCGTGAAACTGACGACGATGAACACAACACTGTTCTTCCAGGCGGCGGCGCAGGGTGACGAGGATCTCGCGACAGACGTGAACTTTCCGCAACGCGAACTCGCGTTCCGGGCCGTTCAGAAAGACGCGCAGGTTGTCGGCAGCGGGATGATCATCGGTGGTGGCATCAACGGCTATCTGATCGACAAGAAGACCGCCGATGCCTACAAGATCACGAACCTCGCGCAGTTGAAAGATCCGAAGCTGGCCGTGCTCTTCGGCTCCGACGGCAAGGCGCAATTGATCAGTTGCGATCCGGGCTGGAGCTGCGGCGACGTCGTGGACTATCAATTGGAGCACTTCGGTTTGCAGAATACCGTTCACTCGGTACGCGGCAAATACGAAGCATTGATGGTCGATACGATCGCGCGCGTCAAGCAGGGCAAGCCGGCGTTTTTCTATGCCTGGAGTCCATCGTGGACGGTCAACGCGCTGGTGCCGGGCAAGGACGTTGTCTGGCTGCCCACGCCGGAGGCCGCGCTGCCGCCGAACGTGCCGAACACCGGTTCGTCGCTGGTCAACGGCGTGCAGGGCTGCGCGGGCAACGCCGATCCATGCCGGATGGCGATGGCGTCGTGGAACTGGGGTGCGGTCGCGAATCGCGCGTTCATCGCGGCGAATCCGGCGGTCCGCTCGTTGATCGAGCAGATGAAGTTTCCTTCATCCACGTGGTCGTCGTGGGAATACGCAATCAGCAGGAACGGCGGTTCGCAGGCACTCGTCACGAAGCTCGCGACCGACTGGATGACGCAGAACAAGGCGCAGTTCGACCAGTGGGTCTCGGTTGCGAGTCAGGTAAAGTGACTGCAGGATTCGTGTCGCGCTGATGGGTGCCATTCGGGCGTGAGCGGGTCTCACTGAACAGTCGGATTCCTCACGCACCGAAACCCCGCGTACACGTACTGATAATGCGGCTGAAACCAGTTTCGGAAAGCCGGCCGCAACATGCACTGCGCGGTGCGCGCCGAGCCGCCTTTGATCACATAATGCTGGCCGTCGAAAAAGTTGGCGGAATAGCCGGGATAGAATTCAAAGGCCTCGAAGCCGGGCAGCGCGTCGAACACCGTCGAAGTCCACTCCCAGCCATTGCCGAATTGACCTTCCACCCCGAATGCGCTGACGTTCTCCGGATACGCGTCCACCGGTTGCGGGTTCCAGCTCCGAAAATCGAAATTACCCGACGCAGCGTGCGGTGTGCCGTGTGCCGCACGTTGCCATTGCGCCTCGGTGGGTAACGCTTTGCCAGCCCAGCGCGCGTAGGCGCTGGCTTCGGCGTGACTCACGTAGGCGGGCCAGTCGAGCGGCAGCGGGACTTCGTCGAACATGGTGCGCAGCATCCATGCACTGCCTTCGCCGTTTTCGCTGCTTGCGCCGCGCCGCGACCAGCAGGCGGGATGCTCGATATGCTCGGCTTCCTTCCAGGCCCAATCCTTCTCCGACCACCACTTCGGCTCGCGATAGCCGCCTGCCTCGATAAACTCGCGAAACGCGCCGTTCGTCACCATATAGCGATCCATCTCGAAGGCGGGCACGTCCACCTGTATCTCGCCGAACTCGTTGTCCCAACCGAAGCTGCCGCCGTCGCGCGACATGCCGAGTATAGTCGTGCCGGCCGGCACGCTGACCATCGACGACAACATGTCGCGTTGTCCGGTACGCGTCACGACGGGCTCGCGCAGTTCGGCGACTTTTTCCGCGAGAGGCAACTGATGGAGCATGTACGCCAGCGTCTCGGCATGCATTAACCGATGCTCGATTGCGACGTTCAGCAATTGCCCGGAGGCCTCGGCTTGTGCGCCGTCGCGGCCGAGTTGCGCGGCCTGTGTCAGCGCATCGAGCTCGCGGTCGATCTGCTCGCGGGCGCGCAACGCATAGCTGCGAACGGTGTCGAGCGACGGCCAGTCGCCGGGCTTGTCGGTCGGAAAACCGCCGTCGACAGGGTCGATACCGAACGCAAAAAGCCGATCGAGAGCCGGATCGAACGCTGGCAGGTCGCACATGCGCTGATCGAAAAGATTACGATCGAAAGCTTCCAGGTGACCGATGTAAAACACGATCCGGTGGCGCTCGCGGATCGGCCGTTCATACAGAAACTCGGGTTTGACGATGGAAAACAGCGCGTCGGTCACTTGACGCGCTTCGATCAGGCGCTGGACGAGCGGGTGATGCGGGGAGGGATCGCGATTCATTTCGCCGGGTCTCCTTGCGGGGGACGGGACTAAAGACTGTACCCGCTCGCAGGAGCCGTGCCAAGACGAAAACGCGTTAAAAACGATGGGCGGGCGGCGCCGGCGGCGCTCCCGCGGGCGACCTAGACTTGCCGCAGGCCTTCCAGATCGACGATCCGGATGTGCTTGCCCTGTGTGTCGATCAGGCCGCGCTTTTGAAATCTTGACAGGGTGCGGCTCACGGTCTCGAGCGTCATGCCGAGGTAGCTGCCCATGTCTTCGCGTGTCATGCGCAGATTGAATTCCGCCGATGAATACCCCCGTTGTGCATTGCGTTCCGACACATCGAGCAGGAATGCCGCGACTCGTTCGTCCGCCGAGAGCGAGCCGAGCACCATCATCTGCGCGGCCTCCCGGACGATCTGCTCGCCCAGCAGTTTATGCATGCGCTCCTGCATCGAACTGATTTCGCGGCACAGCGACTTGAGCGCGGTGTAGGGCACGATGCACACGGTGCTGTCTTCGAGAGCGACGGCGCTGCAGGCGTGCAGGTCATTGCTGATGCCGTCCAGGCCGAGCGCTTCGCCGGCGAGCCGCAGACCCGTGACCTGCTCGCGGCCGCCACGGTGCGCCATGACGGTTTTCATCGAACCGGAACGCACCGCGTAAATATTGTCGAAGCGGTCGCCGCTGCGATATAGCGCTTCGCCGCGCGGCACGGAGCGCGCGGAGCAAATGAGCGTTTCGAGCTTGCCCAGTTCGTCCGGCGAGAGGCCGTGAGGCATGCACAGCTGCCGCATGGCGCAACTCGAACAGCGGGCAGCGGTGCGCGTGCTTGCCCGTGACGCCGCCGTACGGCGGCCGCCGCGTGCCGGCAATGCATTTGCAGCGGATGTGGCGGATTCGGGAGTTCCGTCGGTGCGCGTAACAGCAGTAGGAGTGAGCATGTTCTGCAGCCAATGGTCAGGTAATGAGGGATTGTCCCACCGGCCACACCGCGCGCTTAGCGACAAAATGACGCGTCGAGCAGTTAGGTATCTTGATCGATATCGCTGGCGGTGATTCCGGGTGAACTGCTATTCATGGTGGGCAGGCCATGCCTGCTCACGTTTTTTGCAGAATGTCGCGCTTTACAGATCCGGCGCACGGGCAGCGAACACGCGGCGCGCACGGTGCGCCGGCGCGTTCAGTCCGCTTCGCCGGTCTTCGCTGCGGCGGATGGTACGAGGAGCACGGGCAAGCTCGCCTGCCGCACGCAGCGCTCGGCGACACTGCCGAGGATCAGACGCTGTACACCACGCCGTCCGTGCGTGCCCATGACCAGCAAGTCGGCTTTGAAATCGGCGGCGGCCTTGAGCACTACCGCTGAAACGTCGTCGAGCGACGATGCCTCGCCTATCGCGAGTTCGCCCTTCACGCCCTGGTCGAGCATGGCCTTGGCGAATTCAGCGCCGAGTTCCTTGCCTTCTTCGACGAGGCGGTTACGCAATACCGATGGGTCGTAGCCGGGCGCTTCGAAATAAAGCGGCGTGTTCTCGACGACATAGAACGGCTGCAGGACCGCGCCGTTGGATTTGGCGAGCGCAAGCGCCGCTTCGAATGCACGGCGCGAGGTATTGCTGCCGTCGACCGCTACAAGAATGCGTGTGTACATTTCGACTCCGCGTCTGAAGAAACTGGATGCCGCAGCCGTTTCGAATGGCCGGGCACACTTTATTGGCAATGCAAGCGCAAATGGTCGCTGAACAACATTTGCCCAACTTGGATGTAAATCAAGTTCCTGTCAAATTTCGCGGCAGAGCATCTTGCCCGATAAGCGCTGGGGAGCAAGCATGAGCGGCTTTGCTCCAATTCGGCACGCATATGTGTCATCAGACCAGTGCCGGATTTGCCTTGCAAGGAGCCTGCCCAGACAAGCAACTCCAGCCGCGCTGATGAATGAGCGCAAAACGACGGGCTTGCCCGACAAAATCTACGGCGACATCCTTAACTGCATTGTCGAAGGCGAGTACAAGGTAAGCGCCTGCCGACCGGGCATGCGCCGGCCGAACGTTTCGCGACCTCACGGCCGACGGTGCGCGAAGCGCGGACATTGCCGCGACCCAGCATGCGTGGGATCAGCTGGAGCGAATCATCGAAACCCAAGGCGGCGGCGCGCAGGACGATTTCATGTTCCACCTCGCGGCGGCGCGCGCGTCGAAGAACCCGTTTTTCATCACGGCCATGTCGTTTATCGAAGAGCAGGTCCTGTTCAGCATGAACTTGTCGCGCAATCTTTCGCTGGTCAAGACGGTGGGGCGGCAGCGGCTCGTGCAACCGCAGAACGGCACGGCGCCGAAACCGCCCGCTCGCGGCAGCGAGCGGGCGGCGAAACAAAACGGCCAGGCGGCGGCTACGCAGCCGCGGCCATCGGTCCGAACAGCGCGGTGCGAGTCTTCGGGCTCACCGCGATATCCAGTGCCACGGCTCGCTCCACGCCGATCTGCAATGGTGACCCGAGCCGGCTGATCTCGATACCGGTCTTGCGTAGCAGCCGCTCGATCGGCGTGGTGGTCACCGTGACATAACGCGTGATGCCCATCTGGTCGGCGAACGTCACCAGTTCGTGAATGGCCTGCATCGTCAGGTCGGCGAAGCCGAACGACTGCTCCTCGCCGCCGGTCTCGATCGCGAACCGGCTCAATTCCCAGATGTGCCGCCCAACCGGCGCCGCCGCGCCGTGCAGCAATTGCGGGAAAGTGTCCTTCAGCATGTTCGGGCCTTCAGTCGGCATCAGGCGCCAACAGCCGCGCACTTGCCCACCGTCGGCCTGGATCAGCATGTAGTGCGGCCCGAGCGCGTCGTAGCCGTCGATCTCCATGCCGGCGATGGTCGGAATATCCCATCCGAGCCGCCCGTGAAAAACCCGGGCCCTCAGCCTGTACATCTCGTTAATGTCCGCGTTGTCGAATTCCTGACGCATTCCAATCCGGATTGCTGTTTGCATGACGTTCTCCTGAACGTGTTGGGGTACCCAATACGCAAGAAAACTTATGCATTTTGAATCGTTCCGCCACCTACCTACCTGGATAGGTGCGCATGCTTATCGGGTAAAGCAGAATTCGAGACAAGCACTGCCCTCAACCGACAGGACACGAAAATGGAACTTCTCGAAAATCATTGGCAACCGCAAACCGGCCTCCAGGGCCGCCCGGCGGAGCCCTCCACGGCAGTGGATCGCGTTCTGATCATTGCATACCGCAAAAAGAAAAAAGAGAGCCAGCGCCGCTTCTGGGCTCGCTTCGGCGTAACGCAGTCGCGTGGGAGCCGTTTCGAATCAGGTGCCGAAATCCCGGCGCCGGTCGCAATTCTGCTTGGCCTGTACTTCACCAAAACTGTTTCCGACGCCGATCTGGGCCGCGCCGAGCGAGTGCTCTACAGCCGCGACGCCGCCTTGCTCAACCCGGGTCAATAAGCCCGAGTTGCGTTGCAATCACGGCTGCCGCACGCCGCGAATTCACACCGAATTTCGTCCTGATGTTCTTCATGTGGAAGTTCACCACGGCTTCCGAACAGTTCAGGATGTGAGAGATTTCCCAGGTGGATTTGCCGCGTGCGGTCCATTTCAGGCATTCGCGCTCACGCGGCGTCAACTTGGGCAGCAAGGTCTGAGCGTGAGTATTCAAATGCCGCTGGCTGGTGTCGATTACCAGATCGCGCAGTAACACCAGATTCGGCAATGCCACGTTGATATGACGCCAGAACTCGTCACTGGGATTGCTGTCATTGACGAAGCACATCATGCCGGCTTCCTGGTTCGGCCCATGAATTGGCAATGTCACGCCGGCGCGCAATCCGTGGGCGCGCGCTTCCTCATACATGGATTGCTGGGATGCAGTGGTGAAAATGTCCGGCGACCAGATTAGCGGTGTGGCGCGCGTCGCGCAGTGCGAGACCGTCGGATCGATGTGAACCAGTCCCTGCTCGTCATAAGTACGGCGCCATATGGGCGAGTACGTGCTGCGCACATATGCGTCTTCGAGGCGGATGGTCGGGCGCGGCAGCATGGCGATCAACAGCTTGTCGAAACCCCATGTCTCGGCGAGGCCCGCGATTGCGCCGAACCATTCCGCTTCGTCGGCGGCGTCCAGCAGCGGTGCCATCTGCTCGATAAAATGTAGCGGCAATTTTTTACTCTCTCAGGCTCGCAAACATCCTGTTGCGGTTAATTGCGGTCGGCATTCCGTCCGGTGGTTTTCTGTCTGCACAATCTATCACTAAAAATTATTTCGCAAAGTCAGAAATGATTCTGACAAAACGGCTACGGCTGTGGCTTTGCGATGAATGGATTGTTCTTTTGCCTGGCTTTTCCGATCGGATTAACATTTGCCGGTCGCTGCTGCGGTAATTTTCTCGTCGCCGCTTTTCGATGCCGATGATTGGCAGAATTTTTGTGAAACCTTTCTAATTACCCGTCCTTGCCAAAATATCAGTCACAATTGCACTAATTGCCGAAATTGTCCGCTCGTGCCGTCAATTTACGGCACGAATGTTACCGGCAGACTCTATTGTCATACAAAAGCGGCACTGGGTAGCTTGTGATTCTTCGATCACGCGTTCCAGGCCACCTGAGCACCATGCGAAGATCGACCGGCGGCGCGGGTGCTGCTCGCGCTGGAGTAAGAATTCGCGCAAGCAAACCCATACTTTGAACCGCCAGCATGAACGAAAACTGCCTCCGTTATCCCGACCCCCGAATCCGCATGTTCGATCCGCGCTTCAAGCCGCTGATCCTGGCCTCCGCTTCCATCGAATGTCTGTATCAGGGCGCGCGCTGGTCCGAGGGGCCGGTCTGGTTCGGCGACGGTCGCCATCTGCTGTGGAGCGACATTCCGAACGACCGCGTGCTGCGGTGGGACGAACCGGGCGGCACGGTGTCGACGTTTCGCCAGTCGTCGAACAATGCGAATGGCCATACACGCGACCGCGAGGGGCGCCTCATCAGTTGCGAGCATCTGACGCGGCGCGTCACGCGTACCGAATACGATGGTTCGATCACCGTGCTGGCGGACCGTTATCGCGGCAAGCGCTTCAATTCGCCGAACGACGTGGTCGTGAAATCGGACGGTTCGATCTGGTTCAGCGACCCGACCTTCGGTATTGACGGCTTCTATGAAGGCGAGCGGCAGGAGTCCGAGCTGCCGGCATGCGTGTATCGGGTCGACGGCCAGAGCGGCGAAGTTACCGTCGTTGCCGACGACGTGCTGGGACCCAACGGCCTGGCGTTTTCGCCGGACGAGTCTGTTCTGTACATCGTCGAATCGCGTGGCGAGCCGCGCAAGATTCGTGCGTTCGATGTGGGCGGCAACGGCAATGGCGTCGCGCTGGCCAGCAACCGGGTGCTGATCGACGCTGGCCCGGGCACGCCTGACGGCTTTCGCGTCGACGTGCACGGCAATTTGTGGTGCGGCTGGGGCATGGGCACCGACGAGCTTGACGGCGTACGCGTCTTTACGGCGGAAGGCGAGCCGCTCGGCCACATCGCGTTGCCTGAACGCTGCGCGAATGTGTGCTTCGGCGGGCGGCATCGTAACCGGCTGTTTATGGCGGCAAGCCACGGGCTCTATTCGCTTTATGTGAACACACAAGGCGTGCGAGGCGGCTAGTTGCCTGACAAGCGGTCGTCTGAGTGCCTGCTCGGCTCCGGGTTTGCCCTTGAATGCAGCGGCATTTCCTGGTGCGCTCGACAAATGCGCTCTGGGTCCGCGCAAGATGCAGGATCTCGCACAAGGGTACGGTCTCGAAGTGGCGTATATGCCGGCCAGTCCGCTGCTCGAATACAACCCCCGCCAAGGGTCAACGACCCGCCGAAGGCACCCGCGCAATTACTGCAAGGGCGCAAGACACATCCGGAGAAGCTGAGCTACGCACGCCTGGCGAATGCCGGCGCGGGCCGCACGTTCCTGATGGGCTTGCCGTATGTGCCTGGTGACAAGGATCCGCAGGATCCGATTCACGAATGGGACAAGACGTGGGCCTTCCTCAAGCCGCTGAACGATTGCATTCCTTACTATCCAGGCGGCACTGCGGCGGTGATGAAAGAGCTCGACGAGGGTACGCATGACATGATCCTGACCGTGACATGCAGGGACATCCAACCCGCGTGAACTTGGTATCGTGCCGGCCGAATTTCGCGTGCAGGCGTTCGACATACAATTGCCGGAGAAGCGCGGCTTCGGCACGGTGTTTCAGAGCTCCGCACAGCTCCCGCCCATGAGCGTGCTCGATAACGTCGGCTTCGAGCTGAAAATGCGCGAGCACGTCCAGTGAAGGGCGCGAAAGATATCGCGGAGCAGATGTTGAGGAAGAGAAGGAAACGCGTGAAATAGCGCAGCCACCGCTGGTACGGCGTGAGCGATCTGCGCTCGTTCGGCCATCGCTCGCGCGCCGCGCCGGCATCGAGTCGACACTCGATCGCTGCGACGACATTTCGCGACACACGCCGGTGCTGGCGAACCTTGGTCCGACCGGCGCAGATCTGATGGAGGACTTTTTCCATGCGGGCGGTTTGCGGACCCTGCTCGCCGAACGGACTGAGTTGATTGACCGTTCGCAGAAAGCCGTCAACGGCCGCACGCTCGTTGAAAATCTCGAAGGCTCGGAGATTTTCAACGGCGAGGTGATTCGCCGGCACGACCAGCCGCTTCTGCCAAATAGCGGCCTCGCGGTGCTACACGGCCATATCGCGATGGTGCCGTGACCAGGCTCGGGCCGCCGAACCGCACCTGCTCGTGCATCCGGAGTCGCGGGTGCGCTGGAGATTCACTGGAGCCTGCCGAGAGCGTGATGCAACCGCCGCATCGCGTGAATCCTCGCCAATCAATAGCCCACGCGATACACCCGGCCAGTTTGCGCGCCTTCCACGCTGCGCAGATAGGCCATTGCCGCACGCTGTGCCGTCACCGGCTCGAAGCCGCGGAAGTAGGGCGCATAGGCGTCCATCGCTTCGGTGAGCACGGTCGGGCTCACCACGTTGATGCGAATGCCGCGCGGCAATTCAATTGCCGCGCCGCGCACGAAACCTTCCAGCGCCAGATTGACGGTGGTCGCGCTCGCGCCTTGCAGAATCGGCTCGTCGCCGATGATGCCGCTCGTCAGCGTGAACGAGCCGCCGTCGTTCACGTATTGCTGGGCGGCGAGCACGACGTTGATTTGTCCCATCAGTTTGTCGCGCAGGCCGACCCAGAACTGTTCGATGCTCATGTCGGGCAGCGGACCGAAATGTACCTTGCCGGTTGCGGTGACGACCCCGTCCACTTTGCCGATCTCGCGAAACAGCCGCTCGACGCTCGCGGGGTCGGTGCTGTCGACGTGATACTGGCCGCGTGTCGCGCCTACTTCGATTACTTCATGACGCGCCTTCAGCCCGGCGCTCACCGCCTGGCCCAGCGTGCCGGTGGCGCCGATCACGACGATTTTTTTCATCTGATGCTCCGTTGAGGGTTGACGTGCGCCCGATTGTGCCGGCACTCGTCAGAGGGAAAAAGTCTCGCCGACGCCCGAGTCTTGCAACCCTGAGTTTCTAATCAAAGTAAAAGCGCGCATCGTGAATCAAACGATACGCGCTTTGTCACGCACGGAATAATCGGGGGTCCGCATCGAAATTCAAACGCGGACCAAAACGCAGATGTGACGTGAATGTTCTATTTCAGCCGGCGTAATTCGATCAGCCGGGTGGGCCGCAGATGATTGAGGGCGTAATGAATTCGGCCGCGGTCCTGACGGCTGCCGACCGGCCGCGGATCGTCGAATTGATGGTCCGCCGAATACGCGCCCTGCGGTGCGATCATGCCTTTGTCGATCACCGTATAGCCCGGCTCGAGCGCGAGCAGCAGATGATTGCCGCCGACCCGGCTATCGAATCCGGCCATGCCGTCAAGCGCCTCGGGCACGCTGTTCGTGAGGGTCGCATTGCTCGTAGTGATCTCGTCCGGCGAGATCGGGCTGTGGCCCGCTATGCGCGCGGCTTCGAGATTCTTGCCGTCGGTGTCGACGGTACTGTCGTGCGTGCGGTCGTTGTGCAACTCCGTCGAACTCGGGCCGTGAGTGTCCGCTGGCTTGTTGATATCGCTGTTCATCATGCGTGCTCCTTTGACGGGGACATGGTGTGACGTGCAGCAAAACCTGTTCCGCCCCGCACAAACCCTGAGTCACTTTACGTCGCACCACGCTTTTGCCGCAGTGGCATGAGAGGGTATTCCGCTGGCGATTGCGTCCGGGATTCTTTTCGTTTTTTTAATGGACGCGTATTTTCTACAGAGTATGATCTTACTCCGACGAGCAAAGCGCGGTTGAATTGACGACACAGGGTACGGCTGTTTCTTCATGGTCGGCAGCCCGTTGCGCGCTACTCAAAACATTTCACGGGGCCGTCAGGGCGGGTGACACATGCACTTCGATGCTGCATTCACACATCGCGGCTATTTGTTAAATTGCGCGCCCGCGCGCGCGGTAGATGGTACCTGGCAACCTTATGTGGTCATCTCCCGTTCGAGCGACGGCGAACTGGTCGCCAACCGTTTCTTCCCCACCGACTTGCGCTTTCCTGAAGAAGCGGACGCCATCGCCCACGCGCGCGATTGGGCGGTGCGCTGGATCGACGCGAGCAGCGTAACCATCTGAGCGCCGTCTGCATGTGTCTGCATGTCATCGCCCGTATGACATGAGCTCGCGCTGCGCGAACCGCCGCAAAACGCGGTAATCTCTCGGCATAATCACTTCGAACCGTGCTCATCGCACGGCGCTGTCCTTTTATGCCTAACGTGCCTTCCCAGAACTGGGGCCTCGAACAGATCGTCGCGGACCTGCGCGCGTCGCGTGAACAGTTGCATCGCACGCGGCATCCGCTCGGGATTCGCGAACTGCCGTCGCGCGAAGCGGTAGTCAACATTGTTGCCGGCCTGCGCGCGGCGCTCTTTCCCACGCACTACGGCGCACCTGATCTGACTGACGAAACGGTCGATTACTACGTCGGCCACACGCTTGAAAGCACGTTGCGGTTGCTCGCCGAACAGATTCGCCGCGCCCTGCGCTTCCTGCCCGAGTTTGGCGAAACGCCGGATGCGGATCTGCAGGCGCGCGCATTCGAAGTCGCGCGTGAATTCGGCAAGCAATTGGCAGGCATTCGCGCGCTGCTGGTCAGCGACATTCAGGCGGCTTTCACCGGCGATCCGGCGGCGCAGCATATTACTGAAATTCTGCTCTGCTATCCGGGCGTGTGGGCGATGACTCACCATCGGCTCGCGCATGCGCTGCACCGGCTGGGCGTGCCGTTGCTGGCGCGTTTCATCAACGAGATCGCGCACTCGGCAACCGGCATTGATATCCACCCGGGTGCGACGATCGGGCCGAGCTTCTTCATCGACCACGGCACGGGTGTGGTGATCGGCGAGACCGCGATCATCGGCGAGCGCGTGCGGGTGTATCAGGCTGTCACGCTCGGCGCGAAGAGTTTCGCCGCGGATCTCGACGGTGCGCTGATCAAGGGCAACGCGCGCCATCCGATCGTCGAGGACGATGTGGTGATCTACGCCGGCGCGACGATTCTCGGGCGCGTGACGATCGGGCGCGGCTCGGTGATCGGCGGCAACGTGTGGCTCACGCATAGCGTGCCGCCGGGCAGCAGCGTGTCGCAAGGCAAGATTCGCGAAGGCGAGCGCACCGACGAAGGGCGGCAGTAATACGCGGCTCGTCGAAGCGCGGATCAACGGCGCGATCATGATCGACCCCGGCGAAGTCCACGGCGTGAAGCCCGCGAACTACGCGGCAGCACTGCTGTGGCGTTTATCCGCTTCTCAAATGCTGCAGCAGGGATACGCCATGCACGCCGTGCAACCAGACGTGCTGCCCGACAAACCATGCCGCCGCCCACGAAGCCGCCACCACGATCAGATCGCAGTGCCCGCTGTTCCAGAGATTCAACGAATGCCGGCCTGCAACCCAAGGCACGCCTAGCGGATTCGGCCAATCGGCGAGCAGATGCATCAGGCCGCCGCAGGCGAATCCGAACGCCGGCGCCGCGTAGACCGAATGCCCCAGCCAGTGATACGACGCCGCCAGCAACGCGAGCCATCCCACGCCCCAGTGCGTGAGCGTGCGATGCGTGATCCACAGCCGCCGCGCCCGCGACCACCACGCCACTTCGAGCCAGTCCGGCGCCGTACTCCCGGCCACGCCGGCGATGAAACTCGACAGCACGCCGAGATGAAACGAACCGCCGCCGCCGATGCGCGCGACAATCGCCGCCGCGATGACGCCCGCCGCAAAACCGGTTGCGTGATGTGCTTTGCTGGATGCCATCGACACTCGCGGCGAGAGCGCCGCATGAAAGACAAAGGGCGGCTATGTTCGCAGATGCGCGGATAAAAAAATAGCCGGCACGCGAGTCAAAAAAATCGCGTATCGGCCCAGCGCTCAAAATGCGCGCGTATGACGAAGCTCAGGTCGCGCAGCGTGCAATATCGAAGCGCATTTCCGGCTCCGGTGGATCGTCCGGTGCGTTCGCCGGGTGCATCACCTTGATGACCGAGCCGGCGTTCAAGGGCGTCAGCGTCACGAAATACGAGTTGTTCGAATCCGAGCCGACAGCGATCTCCGTCGCGCCGCCGACTCGCGACGTGCGCACGCGTGACAAACGGCTTTCGAGGCAATCGGCGATATAGGCAGGGGCGCGTTGCGAAGACACGTACATCATCGGCAGGGACGCATTGCGGGCGGGGCCGCTGGAAGAACCGCAGCCGGAGAGAGCAGCAAGCGCGGCAGCAGCGGGGGCAAGCAGGAGAAGTCTTTTCATGGTCCGGTCGTCGGCGTCCCCGGTCGTATGCGGGAACTTGGGGCGCGGGCGAAGCGCAACGCGATTCAGCGCGACGTCATGCTTCGCGACGAAGCCGCCGTTCAACCGCGACGACATGCTGGCATTGCGGCAAGGAAGGCAGCCGGGGCCAGTATACCCACCGGCTGTGTGCGCCGTCACTATCCGCGGGCGCCTGCATTGTGTCCAAACGTAAGGCCATGAAAAAACCCGCGGCGTGATCGTGTCACGCGCGGGTTGACTGCGGAGCGAATCGATACATTCGCTCCGCACGTGCCACCTGAGACGCTTAGAAGCGGTGACGCAGGCCGACTGCCGCCGCGATCTGATTGCCGGTCGACGAAGGCGCCAGCGTGTTGATCGCCGCGACGTTCGAGCCGAAGTTGCCGAGTTCGCCCGATGCATGCTGGTACACGCCTTCCACGTACACGTCGGTACGCTTGCTCAGCGAGTAGTCGCCTTGCAGCGAGACCGTATGCCACTTCGGATCGCCCGAACCGTTGGAACCTGACATCTTGCCGTCCGTGAAGGTGTACGATGCCGCGAGGCTCAGTGCTGGCGTCAGTGCATAGCGGCCGTTCACTTCGTAGTTGTCGAGATGCAGGTTGGTGCCTGCAACGCCAGGCAAGGTCGTGCCGCCGACGTCCACGCCGCTGATGCCGTCCAGTTGCGTGTGCGTGTAGACGAAGCCGACCGTTGCCGGGCCGTACGTATAGTTGATGCCCGCGCCGAATGTGCGTTGCAGATCGGCTGCGACTGCTGCGGTCCCGTCGCCTTGCGATACCGCGCCGCTCAGGTTCGAGCTGCCCGACTTGTTCAGTTGCAGGTAAGCCGCGGCAACGTTCAACGGACCGTTCTCATATGAAGCACCGACGCTCCATGCGCGATTGTTCGAGAAGTCGCCGGCCGAGTTGCTGAAGCCGTACAGGCCGCCGAACTTGAGGCCCGCGTAATTGGCGCTGGTGTACTTCACTGCGTTCTTGATCGAGAACGAATTGTCCAGATTGTCGTTATCGAGCGGGTGAGCCGCGAGGTTGTTGCCGTAACCCGCGCCTGCTGCGGACAGCGGTGCCAGGTAGTCGACCACGGAGTCGTATTGACGGCCGAGCGTCAGCGCGCCGTACTTGTCGCTCTGCAGACCGACGAAAGCCTGACGATTGAACATCGTGTTGCTTTCCGAGTACTTGCCGTTGTTCAGGTTGAAGCCGCTTTCCAACGTGAAGATGGCGTGCAGACCGCCGCCCAGATCTTCATTGCCGCGCAGACCGAAGTACGTGTCCGAGGCTACGCCGCTGCCTTGCTGCCAGTTGCTGTGGCCGCCCTGGTTGTTCGAGTACACGAGGCCGGCGTCCAGCGTACCGTACAACGTCACGCTGCTCTGCGCGTGGGCGGTGATGGCAACCGCGCCCAGGAGGCCTGCTGCGATGAGGGTTTTTTTCATGATTAGATAACTCCGAAACAGTGCGTAGAGAATCGCATCCCAGTGCTTACCGCCGATTCCGCCGGCTGCCTGACGATCCGGTGCGAAGTGTAGTCCCGTTATTCCTATCTTGAATTGCAAATGGCGCAACAATTAGTTTTCAAATTCGTAATGGCCATTCATTAATTGGATAAGTGCGGGTAAATAAAGAAAAAATCTGTGCGGCGATAAATTCATTCCGGCCTTGTCAATCCTTACGATGTTGCCTGACTGCGACGTCGCGTCGCAACCCGTTAGCAGCAAGGGTTGGCGTTATTTAGAGATACGCTGAGATTCACTCTATTTTTTGCAATGTACTCTTCCAGTTCATGCGGTCTATTCCGGCGAATGACAGTTCTACAATTCGTCTCGCCCCTTGACCAAGGGTGTCTTTTTCATCTTTATACGCGGCCCACGGGCCGCGTTTTTTTATGTTTTTTTAATTGGTCTATAAGTTCCCCGCGAATAGCGGCATTGATGATTTCAATGGTAATTGCGCCGCCGCGGCTTATCCGTTCGTCAGGGCGCCGCGTTCGCCGCGTGCGGGGCGGGTAGAATTGCGTGCTCGAGAGTGTTTCCGCCCCCCGCGAACGTGAGTGAACCTGCAATGACCGATACACCCCTTCCATCGTCCGACCCCGCTGAAGATTTCACGACGGAAGGCTCGTCCGAACCGGACGAAATCGTGCACGAGGCACGGCTGTGGCGCGACGACGGCTGGACCGCGCGCGTCATCAAGAATGAAGACGACGAAGGCTGGGCCGTCGAAATGATCAAGGACGGTGAAGCGGAACCCGCGCTCGTCGGACCGTGGACGATGGGTCGCAACAAGAAAGATCCGAAGCCGCTGGACACGTCCGCGTTCAACACGCTGGTGAAGACGGCGTCTGAAGTGCTGCGCCGTCATGAGCAGCAACTGCGCGCGCAACTGCATAAAGAAGTGCGAGTCGCGAGCGCAGATGGCAGCGACGAACTCGACATCACGCTCGACATCGTTCCCGACGAAGACGAGCCGTATGCCGTGCTGACCGCGCTCGACACATTCGGCGAACAGCTCGCGCAAGTGCAGGTGGCGCCCAATTTCAAGCTCAGCAAGGCGAGCGCTACGGCGTGGGTCGAGAACGAGTTTCGTCGGCCCGGTTAGACATCGCGTCTGCTTGCAGCAGGAGCGGGCCAGCGGGTTGCTAACTGAAGGCTGAACAAAACATTACCAAAGCCTGTCAATATACTTTCACATTCACTTCATAGAATCCTCGCGTCATAGCGGCGCGAGCGTGAGCCATGTGTTTGGGTCCGAGCGCGTGCCGGCTGTGCGTTCACCCACGCTACCCAAACACTGGATCACGACAACATGGCTGAGCCGTTCGACCTTTCCCGCCGCAAGGCCCTGAAACTACTCGCGGGCGCACCGATGCTGCCGCTCGGCGGACTCGCCACGGCCTCGATGCTGACCGCTTGCGGCGGCAGCGACGATCTGGCGACGCCGGTAAAACCGGCCGCCAACTTCGTTTCCGCGGCGTTCGCCAGCATGGCGGCACCCAGCCTGGCCGATCCGGCAGCGATGGCGAAGACCACGGTCGGCTCGACCTTGACGGTGCAATTGAGCGACGGCAGCAGCCGCGCGTTCAAGCTGGCGTACCAGCCGTTCTTCGTGACTGGCGACAGCGTGCCCAACATCAAAGGCGGAACGATCCTCGCGGGCGGCTACTTCGACATCAACAACCAGCCGATCGTCGACAGGTCGGTGGCGGGCAAGGAGCGGCAGTTCTATTCGGATTGCCCGGACGGCAGCTCGCTGATTCGCCTGGACAATCCCGCGGTGAAGGGTCTCAAAGGCAACGCAGTATTCGCCGTCGTGCAGTTCGAATACGCAACGCGCGATCAGAGTCTGACGTCGATGTACGGCCAACTGCCTTCGCCGATCGCCGTGCTGACACTCGACCAGGATCCGGCCACCGGCAAGCTCACGCTGGCGGGCTATTCGAATGTCGATACGTCGAAGGCGCATGGTTTGTGGATTACCTGCGGCGCGAGCCTGTCGCCGTGGAACACGCATCTGTCGAGCGAAGAGTACGAGCCGGACGCCACCACGATCGCCGGCAATAGCCAGTTCAAGGGCTTCAGCCGCAGCCTGTACGGCGACGAAACCACCGCGAACCCCTATCACTATGGCCATCTGCCGGAGGTGACGGTCAATCCGGACGGCACCGGAACGATCAGGAAGCACTACTGCCTCGGCCGTATCTCGCACGAGCTGATTCAGGTGATGCCGGACAAGCGCACCGTCCTGATGGGCGACGACGCGACCAACGGCGGCCTGTTCATGTTCATTGCGGATCGCGAAGCCGATCTGTCGTCGGGCACGCTGTACGTGGCGAAGTGGACACAGGTGTCCGCAAGCGGCGCGGGCGCGGCAACACTGTCGTGGATCAACCTGGGCCACGCGACCAGCGACGAAATCGAGACGCTCGCCGACCGGTTGCGCGCGAGCGACATCATGGACGTTTCGACCACGGATCCGCACGATCCGACCTACACGAAGATCAATTACAACGGCACGTTCAACTGGGTACGCGTCAAGTCCGGCATGACGCAGGCCGCGACCTTCCTCGAAACTCATCGCTATGCGGCGCTGGCCGGCGGCAGCATGGGTTTTACGAAGCTCGAAGGCACGACGGTCAATATCAAGGACAAGGTGCTGTATTCGGCCATGTCGCGGATCGAGAAGTCGATGGTGCGCGGCAATGCCGCTTCCACCGACGTGGCCGTCGACAAGACGATCAACGCCGGCGCGGTCTACGCGCTGAACATGAAGGGCGGTCAGCGCGACCGTAGCGGCGGCGCGATCAACAGCGAATGGGTGCCGGTGGACATGGCCGCGCCCGCGGCACTGGTCGGCGAGGACCTGTCGGCACCCGACGCGCTCGGCAACACGGCGAATCCGGAGCGCATTGCGAACCCGGACAACCTCAAGTTCTCGGAGAAGCTGCGCACGCTCTTTATCGGCGAGGACAGCGGCATGCACGTGAACAATTTCCTGTGGGCGTACAACGTCGATACGAAAACGCTCTCGCGGGTGCTCTCGTGCCCGGCGGGCGCCGAGTCGACCGGCCTGCATGCCGTCGACGAAATCAACGGCTGGACTTACGTGATGAGCAACTTCCAGCACGTCGGCGACTGGGAAAGTCCGTTGCACGACAAAATCAAATCGACGCTCGATCCGCTCGTGCGAGCGAACTATAAAGACCGCTTCGGGGCGACGGTGGGGTATCTGACGGCGGATCCGGCGGGGATCAAGCTGTAAGGGGCAGGCAGCGGCCGGGCTCGGCCCTGCATGCACGTGACCTCGTGTTTTGGACGGGGCGCCTCAATTCCGCTTGCAGAAAATCGCGGTAATCAGCGGCGCAACCCGATGCACGATCGCCGTGCTGCCAGAGCCGGCAATGGCTTTCTGCACCTTCGCCTCGCTGCCGACCACCACGACGCCATAGGCCGAACTGGCGACCGGCTCGCCATCGCCGACCCGGAACATCGGGTCGTCTTTTTCGTAACCGACCACCGCGAACACGTGAAAGCCGTATGCCGTCAAATCCGCGCCGGGCATGGGCGAGAAGGCGTTGATCGAGTTGCTCTCCACGCGCGTGGGCTTTGGATCGATCAATTGTTGCTGCGCGAGGTCGGCAATGAACTGATGACCGCTTTCATTGCAGGCGAGCGGCGCGTCGAGCGCGGTGGCGTAACTGGTGATTGGCAGTGCGGCGGCGCCAAGAGCAAGCAGAACAGTTAAAAAAAAGCGTTTCATAAGCGTGGACGGCGGCCCGACTCGTTGTAGTGTGTTCGCAACGGGCGGGCGCGAGATCGAGACCCGGAAAGACCTTGCGCATCGAAATGTTCCCGCGCGGCAGGCGCAACTGGTTGGCACTTTATCGCGATTCGGCAAATCTTGCTGTGCAGCCGACACCTATCGGCAACAAACGAAGCGAAAAGAAACGTGCCGGAAGAAAGCAATCTTTTTCGATCCCGTATATATTTCCGGGTTATGAATTCGCGACCCTCAACTCCAATTAACGTTCCGCCGCCCAGAACATGGGACGCGCGGCTCGCTCGCCGGCTCGTGACTCCGCTCGTGAACACGTGGGTCACGCCGAACCATCTGACCACGCTGCGCCTGCTGATCGGGCTGGCAGGCGCCCTGTGCCTTGCTCACGGCGAATTTGCCTGGGCCAATGCCGGCGCTTTTCTGATCGTGCTGTCGAATTTTGTCGACCATACGGACGGCGAGCTCGCGCGCATCGGCGGAAAGTCGAGCCGGATCGGTCATTTTTACGACCTCGCCTGCGACGCGCTCGTGACCGTGATGCTGTTCGTCGGCATGGGCATCGGTGTGGGCGCCGCGCACGTCGGCGGATTGAAAGTTGCGCCGGGCGTGCTCGGTGCCGTGGCCGGCGTGGCAATCGCGCTGATCTTCTTCCTGCGCATGCGCATCGAGGAAATGGCCGGCAAGGCGGGCACGAAGCAGGCGTCCGTCGGTGGCTTCGAAACCGAAGACGTGCTGTATCTGCTGCCCATCGTCACGCTGACGAGCGTCGTCATGCCCTTCGTCGTGGTCGCGTCGATCGGCGCGCCGCTATTCGCCGTCTGGGTGGTGATCGATCATTGGCGCGTGGCACGCCGCGCCGCCCGGCCTGCGCCCGATGCCGCCAAGGCCTCCGAAACCAGCCAGATTTGGGCCAGCGAATGAGTATGCACGCCGAAGACGACGTGATCGCGCCAGTTTCCGCAGCCGGCTCGCCCGCCGCCCCGCCCGCGCCGAATGCCGACCGCGCGATCGCGAGCCGCACGCGCGGGTTCGACAACCCGCGTCTGCGCAAGGATTTCGCCGAACAGGACGCGTTTCTTTATCTGGAAGACTTCCTCGCGCCCGAAGTCACGGCGCAGCTCGTCCACAGCGCGCGTTCGCTGCTCGAGGAAGTGAACCGCAACTATCTGCCGGGTCATAAGCAGGGCGGCAGCGTCAGCCGCCATACGATCGACCGCCTCGCGCCGTTCATCGCCGAGCTGTACCGCTCGAAGGAACTGATCGGCTGGCTGGAACAACTGAGCGGCGACAAGCTGCAGCTCTCGCCCGCCGACGATCCGCACGCGTACGCGCTGTACTATTACACGCGGCCGGGCGACCACATCGGCTGGCACTACGATACTTCGTACTATGACGGCCGCCGCTACACGCTGCTGCTCGGCGTGATCGACGAATCGTCGTGCCGGCTCGACTACGAACTGCACACGCGCAATCCCGATGTCGCGGATCAACCGGGCTCCGTGCAGATTCCGCCGGGCGGCCTCGTGTTCTTCGACGGCGACAAGCTGCGCCATCGCATCACGCCGGCCGGTGCGAGCGAAATGCGCGTGTCGCTCACTTTCGAGTATGTGACGGACCCCAACATGCGGCCGTGGCGTCGTTTCATCTCGAACATGAAGGACGCGATTGCGTACTTCGGCTTCCGCCAGGTGTTCCGTCAGATGACCCGGCGCGGGAAGGACCACGCATGAACCGCGCGGCCCTGATACTGCTGTCGATCGGGACGGCGCTGTTTGTCGGCCTGCTGGCGTGGCAGGGTTTCGGCTCGGTGGCTTCGACACTGCTTACGGCAGGCTGGGGACTCGCGCTCGTCGCCGCGTTCCACCTCGTGCCGCTCATGGTCGACGCCGGTGCGATCTCAGTACTGTTCCGGCACCGTCGTGACGGTGTGCATCACGATCTGTCGTTGCGCGACGCGCTGTTCTCGCGCTGGATCGGTGAATCCGTGAATAGTCTGTTGCCGGCCGGCCAGATCGGCGGGCCGGTGGTCATGGTGCGGCAATTGTCCCAGCGCGGCATGCGCCTGCGCGACGCCGCCGCCGCGATCACGGTCAGCACGACCGCGCAGGCGCTTGCGCAAATCGTTTTCGCACTGGGCGGCCTGCTGCTGTTCGGCGCTTACGCCGCGCACGGCGGGCTGCACGACCTGCAAACCGCCACGCTGATCGCCACCGGCGTGCTGGGCGCGATGATCGTCGGGTTTTACTATGCGCAGCGGCGCGGTCTGTTCGGCCGGTTGCTCGGCGTGGTCTCGAAGATGTTCGGCAAGCGCGACTGGTCTTCGTTGATGACGCGCGCCGAAGCCGTCGACGCCGCCGTGCAGGCCATGTACCGCGAACGCGGCCGCGTGGCGGCGAGCTTCGTGATGAGTCTTTTGGGCTGGATCATCGGCACGGTGGAGGTGTGGCTCGCGCTGCGCTTTCTCGGGCATCCGGTCGACTGGGTCGACGCACTGTTGCTCGAAAGTCTGGGGCAAGCCATTCGCGGTGCCGCGTTCATGATCCCGGGCTCGCTCGGCGTGCAGGAGGGCGGCTATCTGCTGCTCGCGCCACTGGTCGGTTTGCCGCCGGACGCCGCGTTGGCGTTGTCGCTCGCCAAGCGCGCGCGCGAAATCCTGCTAGGCTTGCCGGGTCTGCTGGTGTTGCACTTCAGCGAACGAAGCTGGCAACGGCGCCGTGCCTTGGGGCGCGTGCCGGCTGTCGATTAAACTCCGTATTTTTTCAAAGGACCGCGCATGCGTGCCATCATCCTCGCAGCGGGCCTCGGCCTGCGTCTCCAGCAACCGCCGCAAGCGCAGTTCCCGAAGTGTCTGTTGCAGTTCGACGGCATGAGCCTGCTCGAACGGCATTTGCAAATGCTTGAAAACGCCGGCGTGACCGACGTCGTGCTGGCGCTCGGCTTTCAGCCGGAATCGGTGCAGGCGGAACTGGAGCGCATCAACTGGCCGCATAAGGTGGAAACGGTGCTGAACACGCGTTACGACCTGGGCAGCGTGCTGACGGTGCACACGGTGGCCGAGGCGCTCACGCGCGGCGGCGACGTGCTGTTGATGGACGCCGACGTGCTCTACGACGAGCGCATTCTGAACGCGCTGGTGGCGGGCGAGACCGTCAACCGCCTGCTGATCGACCGTGATTTCGAAGCCGGCGACGAGCCGGTCAAGCTGTGTCTGAAAGATGATGTGCCGGTCGAACTGCGCAAGCAGCTTGCCGTCAATCTCGAGTACGACACCATTGGCGAATCGGTCGGGTTCTTCCGCTTCCGTCAGGAAACCGCGCAACGCTTCGCGGAGATCGTGGCCGGCTACGTGGATAGCGGCCGGGCCAACATGCCGCACGAAGAAGCGGTGCGCGACCTGCTGCTGGAGCGCAGCCAGGTGTTTCATACCGCCGACGTGACCGGCGCGCCCTGGATCGAAATCGACTTCCCGAACGACGTGGCTCGCGCGAGCACCGAGATCCTGCCGCAGTTGCAGCCGCTGGTCAGCGCATCGCGCTAAGTCTTGCCGCAGCATCTTCGCTGACGTATCAGAGCCTGGGCCGGCTGAATGCCGGCCCAGGCTTTTTCCGCCTCTCCCCCGCAGCTTCGCGTGCCCTGCTGCTTCGTTGCACGTGCTCAATCAGCACGTACGCACACGTCTGAAATGACCTCGCGCCACAACATCCGTTGCCGATGCGATGCCATAATCGACGCTTTACGCCGACGGCCTTGCAGCCCGTCGTCCTGCCAATGCCTCTTGCTTTAGGCACTTTCATTGTTCCGCTGATCGTCGCGTGCGCCATGTTCATGGAAAACGTGGACGGCACGGTCATCGTGACGTCGCTGCCGGTTCTGGCGCGCGATCTCGGCCAGGATCCCATCACACTCAAGCTCGCTGTGACGGCCTATGTCATCGGCCTCGGCGTCTTCATTCCTATCTGCGGCTGGGTGGCTGACCGCTTCGGTTCGCGCACGGTGTTTCGCACGGCTATCGGCGTTTTCATGGCCGGCTCGCTGATGTGCGCGGCCTCCACGTCGCTCGGCACCTTCGTGGTTGCGCGCTTCGTGCAAGGCATTGGCGGCGCGATGATGGTGCCGGTGGGCCGCATCATCATTTTCCGTTCGGTGCCGAAATCCGACTTCATCCGCGCGGTCAACTATCTGACCGTGCCGGCCTTGCTCGGGCCCGTGGTCGGGCCGCCGCTGGGCGGTTTCATCACCACGTATCTGCATTGGCGTCTGATCTTCTTCGTCAACATTCCGATCGGCCTGCTGGGAATCTGGTTGGCGAACAAGCATATTGCCAATGTGCGCGAGGCGCATCCGGGCCGGCTCGACTGGACCGGCTTCGCGTTGTCTGCGAGTGGGGCGTCGCTATTCATGCTCGGGCTTTCGCTGGTGGGCGGCGAGTTGGTATCGAACACGGTGTCGGTCGGCATGTGCGTGGCCGGCGTGGTGTTACTGACGCTATACGTGCTGTACGCGAATCGTGTCGAATTGCCTGTGCTCGATCTGCGCTTGCTGCGCATTCCGAGTTTTCACGCGAGCGTGGTGGGCGGCTCGCTATTTCGTATCGGTCTCGGAGCCGTGCCGTTTCTGTTGCCGCTCGCGTTGCAGGAAGGCCTCGGCATGACGGCGTTCAAGTCGGGAGCGATCACCTGCGCGTCCGCGTTCGGCTCGATCTTCATGAAGGCGGCGGCGTCGCGTATTCTCGAGCGCTTCGGTTTCCGTACCGTGCTGATGTTCAACGCGGGTTGCGCGGGCCTCGCCATTGCCGTGTACGGTCTGTTCTTTCCCGGCACGCCGCACTGGCTGATCTGGTGTGTCGTGCTGTTCGGCGGCGTCTTTCCGTCGCTTCAGTTCACGTCGTTGAATACGCTCGCGTACGCGGACATTCCGAGTCGCGACGTCGGCCGTGCGACGAGCGTGGCGAGTGTGATCCAGCAGATTTCGCTGGGCCTCGGTGTGACGATCGCGGGCATCGTGCTGCAAATTTCGCATAACGTGCAGGGTCATTCCGCTATCGTGTTCTCGGACTTCTGGCCGGCTTTTCTCGTGGTCGGCCTGTTCTCGTTCATGTCGATTCCCGTCACCGCGCGGCTGCCGCACGGCGCCGGCGACGAGATTGCGCGCGGCAGCCGCGGCCGCGCGTGAAGCGCGCATGCTGCACTTCGCAGCGCGGCATGCGTCTTGCTGAACACGCCTGTCTCGGGTGTTTCGAGCGCGATTTCCGTGCCGCCGAACCGGCGTTTTTTGTGTGCCGCAACATGGACCCTACGACAAGTAGCGGCTTCGCAAGCGAGCGGTTCACGTGCTATAAGCCCATGACAGAGCCTGTAATTATCAGATGAAAGTCGTCCTGGGGGATTGGCAATGAAGTTGTTTCGCAACGCTAAATCGTCGGTCAGCGGATTCGCGCTGGTCGCACTCGTCTCTGTTTCAAGCGCTTTTCTCGAGGCCACGCCCGCACTCGCGAAGCCGCCCGCGAAAGCGCAGCCCGCGGTACTCACCGCTTCCGCGATCGCGGTGGCCGACAAATACAGCGCCGATGCCGCCGAGCAGATTTTCAAGGAAGGCGGCAACGCCGTCGACGCAGCCGTAGCCATTGCCTTCACGCTTGCCGTGACCTATCCGGAAGCGGGCAACATCGGCGGCGGCGGGTTCATGACGCTCTACGTGGACGGCAAACCGTATTTTCTCGACTACCGCGAGCGCGCGCCGCTGGCCGCAACCAGAAACATGTATCTCGACGACAAGGGCGAAGTCATTAAAGGCATGAGCCTGTTCGGCTACCGCGCGGTGGGCGTGCCGGGCACGGTCGACGGCATGTGGCAGGCGCAGCGCCGCTTCGGCAAGCTCAAGTGGAAGCAGGTGCTCGCACCGGCCATCCACTACGCACGCGACGGTTTCGAGGTCAGCCAGCAACTGCAGGAACGCCGCGACGATGCCGCGAAAGACTTCGCCGGCAAGACCAACTTCGATGCCTACTTCGGCAATCTGAAGCAGGGCGTCAATTTCAGGCAACCGGATCTTGCGGTTGTGCTGCAGCGCATTTCCGATCAAGGCGCCAAAGACTTCTATCAGGGCAAGACGGCCGATCTGATCGCCGCGTCCATGCGCGGTCACGGCCTCATCACCAAGGCCGATCTGCAGCAGTACAAAGCAGTCTGGCGTGAGCCGGTCGAGGCGGACTGGAACGGCTATCGCGTCTACACGGCGCCGCCGCCGAGCTCGGGTGGTATCGGTCTCGTGCAACTGCTGAAAATGAAGGCCGACCTTGCGCCCGACTTCAAGGACGTCACGCCGAATTCCGCGCAATACGTGCATTTGATCGCGGAGATAGAAAAGCGCGTGTTCGCCGATCGCGCGCAGTACCTCGGCGACCCCGACTTCTACAAGGTGCCGGTCGCCCAGTTGACCGACGACGCCTATATTGCCAGGCGCGCCGCCGAAGTGAATCCGAATGCGCCTTCGGACACGAAGAGCGTTCAGGCCGGCCTTGGCACGTCGATGCCGGAGAAAGCGGAAACCACGCATTTTTCGGTGATCGACAAGTGGGGCAACGCCGTGTCGAATACGTACACCATCAACGGCTATTTCGGTTCGGGCGTGGTGGCCGACCGTACGGGCATCGTGCTGAATGACGAGATGGACGACTTCTCCGCGAAGCCGGGCGTCGCGAATATGTTCGGCGTGGTGGGCAGCGATGCGAACTCGATCGAACCGAAGAAGCGACCGCTCTCCTCGATGAGCCCGACCATTCTGACGAAGGACGGCAAGGTATCGCTCGTGATCGGCACGCCGGGCGGCTCGCGCATCTTCACGTCGATCTTTCAGGTGATCAACAACGTCTACGACTACAACATGCCGCTGCCGCAGGCTGTCGCCGCGATGCGCTTCCATCATCAACTGTTGCCGCCGAACACGATTTTCTGGGAACCGTACAAGCCGATCGACGGCGAACTCGCCAGGCAGATCGAAGCCAAGGGCTACACGCTGAAGGGGCAGGATTTCAGCGGCGATATTCAGGCGATCAAGGTCAACGGCGACACGCCGGAGGCCGCAGCCGATCCGCGTGGCCGTGGTGTGACACGTGTGATCCAGTAAGCGTGTTTGTCGGGAGTCGGGCGGTGTTTCTCGTGTCGTCCCGGACCGCTGTCAACAGAAAACAGAAAGCCTCGCGTTCAACCGAACGCGAGGCTTTTTTCTGCTCCCGAAGCACGCCCATTGCCGTTACATCAGCTTGCCTGTTCGACCGGCGTCAGCGTCAATTCGAGCCGCTGCGCGCCGCGCAGTACCGTCACGTCGACGGGCTTGTCGATACGCGACGCGTCCAGCGTGCGTTGCAGACCGTCCACGTCCTGCACGGCCTGCGTATCGATCGCGATGATCGTATCGTCGGTACGCAAGCCGCCGAGCGCGGCCGGGCTGCCTTTGACGATCTCCATGACGCGCACGCCGCTTTGCGAGCTCAAGCCGAAATAGCGCTGCACGCGGCGCGACAGCGGCGTAGTGGTCCCCGCCACGCCGATATAGGCCCGCCGCACGCGGCCATGCGCGAAGAGCTGCATGATGACCCACTTGGCCGTGTCGATGGCCGTGGCAAAGCAGATGGCCTGCGCGCCCGGAATGATCGCGGTGTTCACGCCGATCACCTGGCCCGCCGAATTGATCAGCGGACCACCCGAATTGCCGGGATTGAGCGCGGCGTCGGTCTGGATCACGTCGTAGATCATGCGGCCCGAATTCGAACGCAGCGAGCGGCCGAGCGCCGAGACCACGCCTGTCGTCACGGTTTGCGCGAGGCCGAGCGGATTGCCGACCGCAATCGCGATCTGCCCGACGCGCAGCTTCGAGGACTCGCCGAGTTCGACGTGCGGCAACGGCTCGGGAGAGCCGATCCGCAAGACGGCCAGATCGCTGCCGGGATCGTCACCAACCAGATCGGCGTCGAATTTCGCGCCGTCGGCGAGCGTCACTTCGATATGGGTGGCGCCGTGCACGACGTGGCTATTGGTCAGCAGGTAGCCGTCGGGCGTGAACAGAAAGCCCGAGCCGGTGCCGCTGCGCGTGCCGCGTGCGTGGCCGGACGGGGCGCCGGGCAGTCGGCGTTCGACGGAAATGAAGGCGACGGCCTGCTGAACCCGTTCCAGCGCGCCGATCACGGTGCGGGAATAGGCGTCGAGCAAGGCGTCGTCGGCTAAAGGGTTGAGTATTTCGGGCCCGGGGGCGTCGGATGCGGCGCGCGACAGGTCATCGATGAAGCGTGGGCGGCTTCCCATGGCGATGCTCCGGATAAACGGAATCGCAGATGCGGGGCGTCGCTAAAGTTTTCAAGGGCCGTGGGCGGCGCGAGTTGCGGCGGCGCGGCCCGTGAGACACTTTCTGAAGCCCGTGCCCGCCCGGCCCGGCTCGAAGCGCCGCGTTCGACCGCGCGGCCTATACCCTGCTGGACAAGATGCCCGTCATGCCAAGGAGACAGCCGCCATGAACTCACCCGCCACGCCAGCCTCTGCGAACGGGCCCACCGAACCGCGCATCGAATCGATCAGCGCCATCACGCTTGCCACCCATGATATGCCGCGCGCCGTGCTGTTTTATGAAGCGCTCGGCTTCCCGATAAAGTTCGGCGGCCCGCAGGAGGCATTTACATCGTTTGCCTTCGGCGATTCGTATCTGAACCTGATCGTGGACGCGCGAGCGCCGGTCGCCTGGTGGGGCCGCGTGATCCTCTATGTATCCGACGTCGACGCGCTTTACCGCAAGGCGCTGGCGGCGGGGCTGAAGCCGTCGTTCGAGCCGTCCGACGCGCCGTGGGGCGAGCGCTATTTCCACATCACGGATCCGGACGGCCACGAAATCAGTTTCGCGAAACCGTTGCGGTAGTGCCGGGTGGCCGCATAAACTCGCTATCATGAATGTCTAAAGGCGCAGACCGTGCCGGTAACACGGCTGACACCTGCCGCTTCGATAATCGAGCGCGTCCGCGTCGCGCTTCACGCCGTGCGCCTAACCATTTCCGTTGCCAGGAGAGTCCCAATGAAAGAGCAGGATCCGAGACCTGAAGCCGAATTGATGGCAGAGCGGCAGCGCCGTTTCGAAGAGGATCTGATCGACGCCTATGACGAAGAGCTCGAGATGGAGGTCGACGACCGCATCATCGACGGCGCGGAGGGTTTCACGCCTGAGCATCGCGAGGCTCGCAAGATGTACTTCCGCGAGCTGTTCCGGCTCCAGGGCGAACTCGTCAAGCTGCAGGACTGGATCGTGCAGACCGGCCACCGCCTCGTGGTCATTTTCGAGGGGCGCGATGCGGCCGGCAAGGGCGGCGCGATCAAACGCATCACGCAACGGCTCAATCCGCGGGTATGCCGCGTGGCGGCGCTGCCCGCGCCGAACAATCGCGAACGCACGCAATGGTATTTCCAGCGTTATGTGTCGCATTTGCCGGCTGGCGGCGAAATGGTGCTGTTCGATCGCAGCTGGTACAACCGCGCGGGCGTGGAGCGCGTGATGAATTTTTGCAGCGACGAAGAGTACGAAGAGTTCTTCCGCTCGGTGCCGGAATTCGAAAAAATGCTGGCGCGAAGCGGCGTGCAGATTCTCAAGTACTGGTTTTCGATTACCGACGAAGAACAGGAAATCCGCTTTCAGAACCGTATTCACGACCCGCTCAAGCAGTGGAAGCTGAGCCCGATGGATCTCGAAAGCCGGCGCCGCTGGGAGGCCTATACGCAGGCCAAGGAAGTGATGTTGCAGCGCTCGCATATTCCGGAAGCGCCGTGGTGGGTCGTGCAGGCGGTCGACAAGAAACGCGCGCGCCTGAACTGCATTCATCACATGCTGAGCCAGGTGCCGTATCACGAGATCGAGCACTCGCAGATCGAACTGCCCGCGCGCGTTTACCACGACGAATACAGCCGCCAGCCGGTGCCATCGTCGATGATCGTGCCAGAGGTGTATTGACTGGCTTGCGTGCGAGTCAGTGAAAAAAAGCGCGGTCGCAAACGAGCCGCGCTTTTTTTACGCCACGGCCGGTTCCGGAACCGGCCGTGGCGCGGATTCAGAACACTGCCCGGAATACCCAGTACAAACCGGCCGCCAGTGCGATGGACGCCGGCAACGTCAGCACCCACGCGAGAATCAGGCTGCGCACGGTGCCCCATTGCAGGCCGGAGCCGTTGGCCGCCATCGCGCCCGCCACGCCCGACGAAAGCACGTGCGTCGTGGAGACCGGCAGGCCGTACATGTCGGCGGCGCCGATCGTCAGCATCGCCACCACTTCAGCCGATGCGCCCTGTCCGTATGTCAGATGCTGCTTGCCGATCTTTTCGCCGACCGTCACGACAATGCGCTTCCATCCCACCATCGTGCCGAGACCGAGCGCAATGGCCACCGCGACCTTGACCCACGTGGGAATGAACTTGGTGGCGTGATCCGTTTGCGCCTTGAAGTTGGCGATCGCCTTGCCGTCATCCTCCGAGAAAGCCGGTTGTTTGGCTTTCTCCATCAGGCGGATCGCTTCGGAGGCCACGTACATGTTGTTGCGCACGTTGTCGACGAGACCCTGCGGCACGGCAGCCATCGATCCCGACGTGCTCACCTGGCCGGCAATGATCTCGGTCAGTTGCTGCAAGGCCGGCAACGTGGCGGGCGTTAGCTGGTGAGTGCGGACATAGGCCTCGACGTCGGCGCGCGGATTGGCGGACGGTGCGGCGCCCTGGGTGTACTTGGCGAGCGTCGCCGAGGTTTGATGCGCGACCGCGAGGAAGGTCTGCGTTTCCGCTGGCGTCACCGCCTTGTTCAGCGCGTAAGCCGTGGGCACCGTGCCGATCAGGATCAGCATGATGAGGCCCATGCCTTTCTGGCCGTCGTTCGAGCCGTGCGCGAACGAGACGCCCGTGCAGGTCAGAATCAGCAGGCTGCGAATCCAGAAGGGCGGCGGCTCCTTGCCCTTCGGTTCGGCATACAGCGCGGGAATGCGCACCACGGCTTTCAGGATCAACAGCAGCAAGCCTGCCGCGAGAAAGCCCACCAGCGGCGAAAACAGCAACGACTTGCCGACGCCGAGCGCCTGATTCCAGTCCACGCCGCTCGTGCCATTGGCGCCGTGCAGCAGCTGATTCATCAAGCCGACGCCGATAATCGAGCCGATCAGCGTGTGCGAGCTCGACGACGGCAGTCCGAAATACCAGGTGCCGAGGTTCCAGATGATCGCGGCGATCAGCAACGCGAAGACCATCGCGAAACCGGCGCTGCTGCCTACCTGCAAGATCAGTTCGACGGGCAGCAACTGCAGGATGCCGAAGGCGACGGCGCCGCTCGACGTGAGCACGCCGAGAAAATTCCATCCGCCTGACCACACCACGGCCAGGTTCGGCGCAAGCGAATGCGTGTAGATGACGGTCGCGACCGCGTTCGCCGTATCGTGAAAGCCATTGACGAATTCGAAACCCAGCGCGATCAGCAGCGCAACACCGAGCAGCAGATAAGGCAGAGCCGAGCTTTCGCGGACCGGCTGTAAATCATCCAGTAAGTGCACGGCGCAATAAACGGCGCCGACCAGAATCACCGCGAGAAAGATGATGAGGCCGATATTGCGCCCCTTTCCGCTAGCAGTGCCTGATTGTGGATACGAAAGTTCCGGCATGGCGTGAGCCCCAAAGTTTGTCGCGGAGCTTCCGATCCTGCGGGGACTGTGTGTCGTAATGATGACAGGGGCGTGGCGCCGAGGTGCACGGCCATTGGCCGTGCACCGCTTCGGAACACGGTTTGCAAAATTGTCCGATCCGGATGCTCAGATGTCCGAAAAGAACGCCGAAAAGAACGCTGAAAAGAACGCCGAAGCGCCGACGGTTACGTGGCCGAGATCACTTCGCCGCTCTCGCTGCCGCCCAGGCTGCGCTTGTAGGCTTGTGCGACCAGGGCTGCCGGCACCCCTTGCGCCGGATCGCGGCCCATCGACTCGAGCGTCTCTGCGACCCAGCCCGGGCTGACCACGTTCACGCGGGCTTTGCCGCGCAATTCGAGTGCCGCCGAGCGCGCGAACGCTTCGACGCCCGCGTTCACGATGCTGACGGCCGCGCTGCCTTCCATTGGTTGTTGCGCGAGCACGCCGCTCGTCAGCGTGAAGCATGCGCCTTGCGACGCATGGGCCGCGCCGCACCGCACCAGATTGACCTGGCCCATCAACTTGTTGGCGAGACTGAACGAGAAATCTTCGTCGGAGAGCGAAGCGAGTGGGGCGAACTTGGCCGCGCCGGCGGCGCAGATCACCGCGTCGAACGTGCCGGCTTGCTGGTACATCGATTCGATGCTGGGCTTGTTCGACAGATCCACGTGCAGATCGGAACCTTTGCGGCTTGCGGTGACGATATCGTGTTCCGGCGCAAGCAGCTTCACGATTTCGCCGCCGAGCAAGCCCGTTGCGCCGACAATGAGTATTCGCATACAACCTCCTGACAGTAGTTTCGTTTGCTGACGGCGCCGACGTGGATCGCGATGCCGGTTCGCCGCAGGTCATCGTCGCATGTGTCAAAGATAGTCGCTGCACGGCGTGCTGGCCATGAATTGCGGAGCGCATACCCGTTAGGTCCTTTTTTTGCTAGGCTGTCAGGACGGTGTATCCAGGGATCTTCAATGAAACGTGAGAGCCGCAAAGCCGATAAATTGCCCGTCAACAGCGATCCATCCGCTGCTGCGCCTTCTGCGCAAACGGCTTTCGCATCCTATGCGGCGCCTCTCGTCGACGACGCGATCGAATACGCGAATGCGGTACGCGAAGATGCGTCGCCGGAAGCGCTGCACAAACTGCGCGTCTCGCTGCGGCGTTTGCGTTCCCTGTGGTGGGCGTTCGAGCCGTTGCTGGATAAAGGCGAGAATACGCGTCAACGTGACCTTTATAAGTATCTGGCCACAGCTGCCGGCAAAACGCGCGACTGGGACATCCTGATCGAATTGCTGACGAAAGAAGGCAACGGCGCGCGCGACATGGTGCCGAAACTGCAGGATGCTCGCGTCGGCGCGCTGGCAACGAGCCGCGAAACGCTCTCGAACGCGGACGTCAAACACTTGCTACGCGAAGCCTTGACCAGTGCGTCCAAAGAGCTGAATACCGCCCATGAGCGCATGCCGCTGCGCAAGTTCGCCACTCGGCGTGTGGCGGCTTCGGAGCGTTCATTGAAGAAGCGGATGAAACGCGCGCGTCGTGCGAAGCGATCCAACTACGCGGCCTTTCACAATGTCAGGAAGGCGGGAAAGAAGCTGCGCTATCTGCTCGAGTTTTTCGAACCCGTCCTGAGCGGCGGGCGCAAACGTACCCTCAAACGTTTGAAACAGATCCAGAAACGATTCGGTACGCTGAACGACGTGGTCGCGAGCGAGATGTTGCTGCGGGACAATATTGCCCTGCTCGCTGGCGCTGGCGTCGGCGATACCGACGCGGCGCTCCAGGGGCTCAGGAAAGAGCGCAAACGGCGGATGCGCGCGGCGGCGGGACTGCTGCGCAAACTGTGATGCAGCGCGCGTCTCGTACGCATGCGCGAACCAAACGGCACAACTGGCATCCGAATAACAACATTGGCTGCGCATCCGCATAAGCGGGAGGCATGCGGATCAACTGCGAAGGAGGCGAAGCGCACGTGGTACATCAAACGCTTTCGCTGCGCCGGCGCTTGCACAAGAAATTACGCGGCTATGGCGCCGGCGTGTCGCGATACGTGGGCAACCAGCCGTTTTTTGTCGGCGTGGCCGGCACGCTGGTCGCGGTGTCGATGGCAGGCTTGACGCTGCTCACGCTCAGCAGCGGCCGGGCCGATGCGCTCGATCACGCGCGTGAGACGTCGGGAAACCTCGTCGCGATCATTTCCACGGAGCTCGAACGCAACGTGGAAATCTACGACCTGTCCTTGCAGGCAATGGCCGACGGGGCGAGCAACCCGGCCTCGTGGAAGTTGCCCGCCGACGTGCAGCGCGCGGTGCTGTTCGACCGCGCGACAACCGCGGCGTACCTGGGCGGTGCCTATGTGATCGACCGCGAGGGTCGGGTCGTCGCCTCGCAGAACAGCGACGTCAATACCGCGGTCAGCCTCGCGGACCGCGACTATTTCCTGGTCCATCAACGCAGCCCGGCCGTGGGCCTGTATTTCTCTCACCCGTTCCATTCGCGGCTGCGCGACGGCAAACTCTCCATCGGTCTCACGCGGCGCATCGACGAAATCGACGGTAGCTTCGACGGCGTTGCGCTGCTGGCTATTCGCATCGAATATTTTCAGCACCTGCTGGATCGGATCGATACGGGCCGGCTAGGATCGGTGTTCATCGTGATGGACGACGGCACCCTGCTGGCGCGTAAGCCGTTTTCCCCGCGCGATATCGGCTCGAGCATCGCGAAGTCGCCCACCTTCCAGATCATGGCCGCGCATAACGCGGGCACGTATGTGGCGAATTCGGCCGTGGACGGCGTGCGGCGCATGTACACCTACGCGCGCGTGCCGCGCACGCCGCTGATCGCCGTGGTCGCGCCTTCCGTGGACGAAGTACTGGCGCCGTGGCGGCACCGCAGCCGGATTACCGCCGCGCTGACGCTCACGTTCGGCGCGGTATTCGTGGTGATTTCGTGGCTGTTGTCGCTGGCGTTGCGCGACAAGCTGCGCGCGCAGGCGGCGCTGGTGCGTCTTGCCGCGACCGACCCGCTCACCGGACTCGGCAACCGCCGCGTGCTCGATACCCGGCTCGACGAAGAGTGGCGGCGCGCGCGGCGCAGTGGGCAACCGCTGTCGGCGTTGTTCATTGACATCGATCACTTCAAGCAATTCAACGACGCCCACGGCCATGCGAGCGGCGACGAGGCCCTGGTCGCGGTGGCCGAATGCATTTCGGCGGCGGTGCGCCGTTGGGTCGACGTGGTGGCGCGGTACGGCGGCGAGGAGTTCGCCGTGATCTTGCCGGACACCTCGGCCGAGGGCGCGCTCAAGGTGGCGGAGAAGATTCGCCGCAAGGTGCAAGGGCAGGACGTCATCCACAGTGGCGGCGAGTCGGCTACGGTCACGGTGAGCGTGGGTTGCGCGACCTGTGTACCGGCCGGGGGCGCCAATGCGCTCGATTTGCTGGCCGCGGCAGATCGGCAGCTTTACGTCGCGAAGGCGGCCGGACGCAATCGCGTCAGTTCGGACACGTTGGCGGAGCGTCCCATGCCGCAGGACTCGCCGTCGTAGGTGGCGGCTCCGGCTGGAACGCGAATGGTGTGGTTCAGGTGCTTTGGCTGCTGCGCGGGGCGAAGCCGCGCAGCGTGATCGCCCCGCGCGCTTCGCCGCACGGTTGCGGCGCACGTTTGCCGGTGGTCAGTTCGTCGGCCGGTGCAAGCGGTTCGACCGGAAAGCCGCGCCGCTGCCAGGCATCGAGGCCACCCCGCAGCGCGCGAATTCTCGTATAGCCGTTGTGCCGCATGCGTTGCGTGATGTCGACCGCGGTCGCGCTGTCCGGGCAAATGCAATAGATCACCGTGTCGTGCGCCCGCAGGGCGCCGTCGATCTGCTCCGGCGAGTGCGGATCGAGCGCAAGCGCGCCCGGAATGCGGCGCGGTGCTTCGAGCGAAGGCGTTTGCGGGCGGGCGTCGAGCACCTTGGGCGGCGCGATGCGGCGCCGTCCACCGCCGCCGGCCTCGGCTGCTGCAACGGCGGCGGCATCCGCGAAACGGCGGCGCTCGCGGCGCCGTTGCTGCAAACGGAAGGCGAGATAAACCAGAGCGGCCGCCAGCAGAATGTCGATGACCGTGCCGCCCCGCGCTTTGACGAACTCGAGCAGCATATGCAACTGCCGCTCTGCGGCCGCGCCGCCAAGCAGCCAGAAGCTGCCCCATGCGAGGGCGCCGGCCAGATCCCAGACCGCGTAGATGCGGGCATCCACGGCGGTCGTGCCCATCAGCGGCGGGGTGATGAGCGCGAGTCCGGGAACGAACTTCGAGATCGACACGAGCGGCACGCCGAAGCGCTCGAATAGCGAGCGCGCCTTGTCTACTTTGGGATCGATGGCCGGCGAGAGCCGGCTCAACGCGGCGATCAGCTTGCGGCCGTACAGGCGGCCGGCTGTAAACCAGGCGCCGTCGCCGATCAGCGCGCCGAGCACGGCGGCGCCGAGGATCGGCCAGAAGGACAGCGTGCCGGCGGCGATCGCGGAGCCCGCGAAGAGCAGCATGGGCACTGCGGGGATCGGCACGCCGAGGCGCGTCAACAGGACGTTGAGGAACACGACCGCGCCGCCCCAGGTCGATACCGCCGAAGACGGAAATTCTACCAATTGAGGGACTCCTGTTTTTGCGGTTGAGCCGGCGTGCCTTGGGTTTCTACTTGGGGATGCAAAGTGTGTACCCGAGGCACTCCATTTCGGAGTTTTTTAGTCGTCCGCCATTCCGCTAGCTCAGGATACTCGATGGATTTGGCGCCGGGCCAGTGCTGACGGCGTCATCGTGCTTGCCGGCACCTTGCCCGCCGTATTGACCGCTGCCATGCTCGCGCCCGGCGAGCGTGTCTACGTATTGGAGACCGCCACCACGCCCGGATTGCCGACGATCGACAGAAACTCGCGACGCGTGGACGGATCCGTGCGGAACGTGCCGAGCATGCGCGAGGTGACCATCGTCACGCCCGCCTTGTGCACGCCGCGTGTCGACATGCATTGATGCGCGGCTTCGAGAATCACGCCGACGCCTGCGGGTTGCAGCACTTCGTTCAAAGTGTCGGCGATCTGCACCGTCATCTTTTCCTGGATCTGCAGGCGCTTGGCGAACGCATCGACGAGACGCGCCAGCTTGGAGATGCCGACCACGCGATGCTGCGGCAGATACGCAACGTGCGCCCGCCCGATGATCGGCACCATGTGATGTTCGCAATAACTTTCGAAGCGGATGTCTTTCAGCACGATCATCTCGTCGTAGCCGTCCACTTCGGAGAAGGTGCGGGCAAGGATCTCACGCGGGTCGACCTGGTAGCCCGCATAAAACTCCTCATACGAGCGCACCACGCGCGCCGGCGTGTCGATCAGGCCTTCGCGCGCCGGATCGTCGCCGGCCCAGCGCAGCAGCACGCGAACAGCTGCTTCGGCTTCCTCGCGGCTCGGACGTTCCGTTGCGGTTGTGGGTTTGTTTTTCTTTGCCTTGCTGCTGGTCATGCGTCGCTCCTCCGGGATCGCGCGTCGACCCTGTATGGAGCGCGCGGGTTCAATGAGTGCGGCCATTGTTCCATGTTTCGTGCCATGCCGGGTCGATGTCCCCTTTGGCTGTCAGGGCGCGCCGGATTGCGCGACGCTCATTTGGGCCACTCGTCCATTGCGTCGTTGAACAGTTCGGCGACCACGCCGCGCAGCCAACTCGTGCGCGGATCGTTATGAAACTTGCGATGCCAGTGCTGCCGCAGATCGAAATGCGGCAACGGCAGCGGCGGCTCGACCAGCGTGATCGACGCGTGCTCCGATACATACGCGAAGCCGATGGCGTGCGGCACAGTCGCAAGCAGATCGGTGCGCGCGAGGATGAACGGCAGGCTCATGAAGTGAGGCGTTTCGAGCACCGCGCGGCGCTTGATGCGTTTCTTCTCCAGATAGTGTTCGAGGACTTCCTGGCTGCGTCCTTCGGCGCGCACCACGGCATGCCCCGACGCCACATATTGTGCCAGCGTGAGCGGCGCCTTCGACAGCGGATGGCCCGTGCGCATCAGACAGATGAATCGATGCGTGAAAAGCCGTTGCTGGAAGAAGTTATTGCCCGACAGATCGGGGAAATAACCAACGGCGAGGTCGACATCGCCCGATTCGAGCCCACGCTCCACCTGCGAGGGCGAGAGCGTCACCGAGCGCAGATTCGCGAACGGCGCGCGTTCGGCGAAAAGTTGCAGAAGCCGCGGCAGAAACACGATCTCGCCGACGTCGGAAAGCGCAATCGAGAAAGTACGCGTGCTGGTGGCCGGGTTGAATTCCTGCACGTCGAGCATGCCTTTCTCGATGCGCAGCAGCGCGTCGCGCGCGGCGGGCAGGATGGCGAGCGCACGCGGCGTGGGTTCCATGCCTTTCGACGTGCGCACGAACAGCGGATCCTCGAAGTATTCGCGCAATTTTCCCAGCGCGGTGCTCACGCGGGGCTGGCTCACACCGAGTTGCTCGGCCGCGCGGCTGACATTGCGCGTGTCTTCCATCGCGACCAGGTAGGGGATCAGATTCAGATCCAGGTTTGTTTCAGACATGCGTGCATGACCTGTGAGGCGAGCTCAGGGTATCCGGTATGTGGATAGAGGTTAGCCGAATAATCGATCCTTGGCATAGTGCAATGGGCTCTCCACGAGCCTGCGATCCGGCGGCGAACCCGCACGGCGGGCGGCAAAACCTATGCTTAAGGGGAATCCCCTGCCTTGACAAGCGGCCCGGAGGGCAACCATAATCGCCTGAACGTTCGCTAAACGAATCCATGTTCATATAACGAACAAATTCAACGCGAGCCAACCGACGGCGCCAGCCCGCATCTCCACCCGGCGAGCCGCCAGCATTGGCCCGGAGACCGTTCCGCCCAGCGCTCTCCTCAACCCAGCCAGCCTGGCGGCACGCAGCGCCCCAAAAGGAAATTCGACATGATCAACAAGATTTTCGAGTCACTTCAATCGGCCGTCGCCGATGTGCACGACGGCGCGACCGTCATGATCGGCGGGTTCGGCACGGCTGGCATGCCGTCGGAGTTGATCGACGCGCTCATCGAACAGGGCGCGCGCGATCTGACCATCGTCAACAACAATGCCGGTAACGGCGACATCGGCCTCGCGGCGCTGCTCAAGGCCAAGCGCGTGCGCAAGATCATCTGCTCGTTTCCGCGCCAAACCGATTCATACGTATTCGACGCGTTGTATCGCGCAGGAGAGATCGAACTCGAACTGGTGCCGCAGGGCAATCTCGCGGAGCGCATTCGTGCGGCAGGCGCGGGTATCGGCGGCTTCTTCACGCCGACCGGCTATGGCACGAGGCTCGCCGAAGGCAAGGAAACCCGTCTGATCGACGGCAGGCACTATGTGCTGGAGTCGCCGCTGCATGCGGACTTCGCGCTGATCAAGGCGTATAAGGGCGATCGCTGGGGTAATCTCATTTATCGCAAGACGGCTCGCAATTTCGGGCCGATCATGGCAAGCGCGGCGAAAACCGCGATCGTGCAGGTGTCGGAAGTGGTGCCGCTCGGCGCGCTCGATCCCGAAGTGATCATCACGCCCGGCATTTTCGTGCAGCGCGTGATCGAAGTGCCGCAAGCGGCGCACCAAACCGCCGCCACCGCCACCGCAGCCTGAACCGGAGACCGACATGAAAAAACTGACCCGCGATGAAATGGCCCGGCGTGTTGCGCAGGACATTCCCGAAGGCGCCTACGTGAACCTCGGCATCGGCGTGCCGACGCTGGTGGCGAACCACCTTGCCGCCGACAAGGAAATCTTCCTGCACAGCGAAAACGGTTTGCTCGGCATGGGCCCGGCGCCCGCCAAAGGCGAGGAAGACGACGAACTGATCAACGCCGGCAAGCAGCACGTCACGCTCCTCACGGGCGGCGCCTATTTCCACCACGCCGATTCGTTCGCGATGATGCGCGGCGGCCATCTGGATTTTTGCGTGCTCGGCGCTTTCCAGGTATCGGCCGGGGGCGATCTGGCGAACTGGCACACCGGCGCGCCCGACGCGATTCCGGCAGTCGGTGGCGCGATGGATCTGGCCATCGGCGCGAAGCAGGTCTATGTCATGATGGAGCATCTGACCAAGCAGGGCGAGAGCAAGATCGCCGCCGAATGCACTTACCCGGTAACGGGCGTGGGTTGCGTCGACCGCATCTATACGGACCTTGCGATGATCGATGTCACCGATCAGGGCCTCGTGGTGCGCGAGATTTTCTCGGACATCGATTTCGATGCATTGCACAAGCTGACCGGCGTGCCGCTGATCGACGGCACGCAAGCGGCGCGCGCGGCCTGACGCGCGGCGGGCGCTTTCACTTTCGATACCTCAGGCTATCCACGTCATCATGCTCGACTCCAGCGCCCGTCTGACCGGCCTTCTTTGCGGCACGCAGCCAATGAACGACATCTGGGCGCCGCGTGCCACGCTGCAACGCATGCTCGACGTGGAAGCGGCGCTCGCGCGCGCTTCAGCCAGGCATGAAGTGATTCCGCATACGGCGGTGGCGGCGATCGAGGCCGCCTGCCAGGCCGATCAGCTCGATGCCGGCGCGCTCGCACGCGACGCCGCGCTCGGCGGCAATCTCGCGATTCCGCTCGTCAAGCAACTCACCGCGCGCGTCAAGGCGGCCGACGCCGAGGCGTCGAAATACGTGCACTGGGGCGCCACCAGCCAGGACATCATCGACACGGCGACGGTGCTGCAATTGCGCGACACCTTCGATCTGCTCGACAGCGGCCTGCAATCTACCTGTAACGCCGTGGCGAAACTCGCGGCCGTGCATCGCGCCACGCCCATGATCGGCCGCACCTGGCTGCAGCAGGCGCTGCCCATCACGCTCGGCCTCAAATTCGCGCAATGGCTCGACGCGTTGCTGCGTCATCGCGAGCGGCTCGACGCGCTGCGCGTTCGCGTGCTGGTGCTGCAATTCGGCGGCGCGGCGGGCACGCTGGCGAGCCTGCGCGAGGCCGCGCCGCAAGTCACGCAATCGCTCGCACAGGAACTCGGCCTTGCCGTGCCGACGCTGCCCTGGCACACACAGCGCGATCGCATTGCCGAAACGGCGGCGCTGTTCGGCATGCTGATCGGCACGCTCGGCAAGATCGCGCGCGACATCTCGCTGCAGATGCAAACCGAAATCGACGAACTGGCCGAACCGGCTGCGGCCGGCAAGGGCGGTTCGTCGACCATGCCGCACAAGCGCAACCCGGTCGGCTGCGCGGCGGTGCTGACGGCCGCCACGCGTGCGCCGGGGCTGGTCGCCACGGTGTTCGCCGGCATGGTGCAGGAGCACGAACGCGCGCTCGGCGGCTGGCAGGCCGAGTGGGATGCGCTGCCGGATCTCGCGCGCCTCGCGGGCGGCGCGCTCGCCAACATCGAACAGATCGCCGCGGGACTGAACGTGAACGTGGCGCGCCTCGCCGCCAATCTCGACATCACGCACGGCCTGATTCTCGGCGAAGCGGTCATGCTCGCGCTTGGCGACAGCATCGGCCGGCTCGACGCGCATCATCTGGTGGAGCGCGCGTCGAAAGCCGCGATCCGCGACGGCCGGACGCTCTTCGACGTGCTTGCCGAAGACCCGGCTGTGACCGAACATCTTCCGCTCGAGCGTCTGAAGCAACTGCTCGATCCGGCTCAATACGTCGGCCAGGCGCACGCTTATGTGGATGCCGCGCTGGCCCTTCACACCACGCGCTCGCAGCGCGACCATTCCAGGGAGTAACGGGCATGCCTTACGCCGCAGTCAACGGCACCGAGCTTCACTATCGAATCGACGGCAACCGTCACGGCAACGCGCCGTGGATCGTTCTGTCGAATTCGCTCGGCGCCGATCTGTCCATGTGGGCGCCGCAAGTCGCGGCGCTGTCGAAACACTTTCGCGTGCTGCGCTACGACACGCGCGGCCACGGCCACTCGGAAGCGCCGAAAGGCCCGTACACGATCGAGCAACTGACCGGCGACGTGCTCGGTCTGATGGATACGCTGAAGATCGCCCGCGCGCATTTCTGCGGACTGTCGATGGGCGGCCTGACCGGCGTTGCGTTGGCCGCGCGCCACGCGGATCGGATCGAGCGCGTCGTGCTGTGCAATACGGCCGCGCGCATCGGCTCGCCGGAAGTGTGGGTGCCGCGCGCCGTGAAGGCGCGCACCGAAGGCATGCACGCGCTGGCCGACGCCGTTCTGCCGCGCTGGTTCACGGCTGACTATATGGAACGCGAGCCGGTGGTGCTGGCCATGATTCGCGACGTGTTCGTGCACACCGACAAGGAAGGCTACGCCTCCAATTGCGAAGCCATCGACGCCGCCGACCTGCGTCCCGAGGCACCCGGCATCAAGGTGCCGGCGCTGGTGATCGGCGGCACGCACGATCTGGCCGCGACGCCGGCGCAAGGCCGCGAACTGGCGCAGGCGATTGCGGGCGCGCGTTACGTGGAACTGGATGCCTCGCATATTTCCAACATCGAAAGAGCGCCTGCTTTCACGAAGACCGTGGTCGACTTCCTGACGGAGCAGAAATGAACGACGAAAACCGTTACGAAGCCGGACTCGGTGTGCGCCGTGCGGTGCTGGGTAGTGCGCACGTCGACCGGTCGCTCGCGAACCGTACTGAACTGACGGAAGAGTTTCAGAATTTCATCACCCGCTATGCATGGGGTGAAATCTGGACGCGTGATGGTTTGCCGCGTCACACGCGCAGTCTGCTGACCATCGCGATGATGGTCGCGCTCAACCGCGGCGAAGAACTCGCACTGCATCTGCGCGCCGCGAAGAACAACGGCGTGACGCGTGAACAGATCAAGGAAGTGCTGCTGCAAACCGCGATTTATTGCGGTGTGCCGGCGGCCAATTCGGCGTTTCACTTGGCCGACAAGCTGTTTCGTGAAGACGACGCGGCGGCGGTGCAGAAGTAATTGCTGAGATACGGAGAGCGTGTCGGGCAGCGCGCGAATGTGCGCTGCCCTGGAACATCGACGATGTTCGGTTTTGATCCGGCCCGCAACGGGCCGTGATGCGGATAGCTCGTATCCGCTAGCGTTCGACTTGGAGCGCCGCCGCGCTGCGTGGCATGACCGCGGTTCTCAGGAAGCCTTCTTTTCTGTGGAATTTTCCTGCGTTCTGCTTGATTTTTCGTGCGGAAAATTCCGTGTTTTCTTGCGCTAGTCTCCGCGCTTTCGCAGCATCCTGCTGGGCACCCTGGCTGTAACATCGATCTCGGCTCTGGCAAGTTCGTCCGATGCCGCATCATCTATTCCTTTGTCGACCGTTAAACCAGCCAGCGCTGTTCGAGGCGATCTGTCCATATGAGCTTCACCTATAAGCATGACGGCCGCGAGGAATCTCATCCGCGGGCTCATTTTGGCACGCTCTTCCTGCTTCCCTGGCAGCAACGCCAGCTTATCGTCGCACTCACCAAACGTGACGTATTGAGCCGTTATCGCGGGTCGGTAATGGGACTGACGTGGTCCATCGTTCAGCCGTTGATCATGCTCGCAATGTACACAGTTGTTTTCGGCACGCTGTTGAAATCGCGCTGGCCGGGAACCGACAATAGTTTTCAGTTCGCCGTGATCCTGTTCGCGGGGCTCATTCTTTTCAATTTTTTTGCCGAGTGTCTGAATAGGGCGCCGGCCATTATTACGACCAACGTCAACTACGTGACGAAGGTCGTTTTTCCGCTGGAAATCCTGCCGTGGATCGCAGTGGCGTCGGCGGCGTTTCACTTCCTGACGAGCTTTGCCGTCTGGATCGTGTTTGCACTGTGCGTATATGGAAAGCTTCAGTGGACGATCGTCTTTTTGCCGGCGCTCTTTATTCCGCTCGCTTTCGTCGGTGTGGGCGTGGGTTGGCTATTCGCCGCCACCGGTGTCTACGTGCGTGACCTGACGTATATCACGACGCTGCTCTCATCGATGCTGATGTTCCTGTCGCCGGTATTTTATGCTCTCAACACTCTAACCCCTGCTTTCAGGGCGCTGATTCTAGCCAACCCGCTGACGTTCATCATCGAGCAGGCACGGGCGGTCATGATCAATGGCGATTTGCCGGATTTCTTCGGGATCGCAGTTTACCTGTTGTGCAGCGTTGCTTTCGCGTGGCTCTGTCTGGCCTGGTTCCAGAAGACACGCGAAGGATTCGCGGACGTCCTGTAATGCCCGCGCTCATGGAAATGAATCAACCCGACAGGCCTGAAACGACGATTAAGGTGAACCATGCCTCGAAGCGCTTCGATATCTACGAAACGCCGCTCGACCGGCTCAAGCATATCGTTTTCCCGAGACGTACCGGGTACGCCAGGGAATTCTGGGCGCTTCGCGATGTGTCGCTGTCAGTGACCCGGGGCGAGACAGTCGGCATTATCGGGCGCAACGGCTCCGGCAAATCCACTCTTTTGCAAATCATATGCGGAACGCTGCGCCCCACCGCAGGCGACATCGCGATCAACGGTCGCGTGGCCGCACTGCTCGAATTGGGAGCGGGTTTCAACGTCGAGTTTTCCGGCCGGGAAAATGTCTATCTGAACGCGGCAATGCTGGGAATGACGGCTGCGCAGATCGAACGGAAATTCGCCAGCATTGAGAAGTTCGCGGAAATCGGCGATTTCATCGATCAGCCGGTCAAAACCTATTCGAGCGGTATGTACGTGCGGTTAGCATTCGCGGTTGCCATTCACGTCGACCCGGCAGTATTGATTATCGACGAAGCCCTTGCCGTGGGCGACGCGCGCTTCCAGGCCAAATGCTTCAACAAGATCAAGGAACTCAAGGAGTCCGGCGTCACGATTCTTTTCGTGTCGCATGACGTGGGCTCGGTGCGAACCTTGTGCGAGCGCGCCATCTGGCTCGACGGCGGACGGGTGCGGATGGAGGGCAACGCGTTTGCGGTTACTGCGCAATACACGCAGTTCATGTCCGAAGGACTCGGCGAAGGCGAGCCCATCGGCGTGTCCCGCCAATCGGCAGACGGCGCGACCGCGTTGGAAGAAGATGCGAAGGAAAGCGTGAGACCAGTCGCCTCCATCGCCGGTGACGAACCCATCAATCACTGGGGGACGCACGTCGGATCAATCGTATCGGCGCAAGTCCTGGACTCATCCCGCCAGCAACAGAGCGTGTTCGCGGCATTCGAGCCGATGATCGTCCGCTTCGTGATCCATGTCCCGGAAGGCATTGATCGTCGCGCCTTGAGCGTGGCGTTCTCCATCAAGGATACCAAAGGCACGGATCTGATCGTGCGGACCACATACGACGAGAAAAGCATTGACTTCGATTGCGACGGCAGCGAAATCGAAATCGAGTTTTGCCTGAGAAACCAGCTCAACGCAGGCAGATATCTGCTCGTGGCAGCACTCGAAGACCGGTCTGGGGCGGTGCCGCAATACTACGAATATATCGAGGGAGCCTGCTATTTCTCTTCGCATGTGCAAAGCGGTAGATACGGGCTGTTCCTGCCGGACATCACAGAGAAATTATGCATGGAAGAAATGCCTCTTGATAAGCAATGACGGCCTGGGGAAGAACAAACACGGGTAACGGCGACTTTTGAGGTTGGCCATGAATGAGCAAGAAGTGACACTAGACACCACGCAGAAACAAACCTACGGATCATTTGCAAAGTTGAGCCTTCCGACGCCCGACGCGGATACCCTCATCGAGCAACATAATCAGGTTGCAGAGGCGCAGCGTCTCGCGCGCAAAGACCGCTATACGCTCGCGAGGCGGCTGTCGGACGCACTATCGGAGATCCACGCCCTCAAGCGCTCGCTGAATAACATATCGAGCGAACTTGTGCTTGAGGTTCGCGAGCGCGAGCGGACGCAGGGCGCCCTTAGCGAAGTATTCGAAAGCAGTTCGTGGAAACTGACCGCTCCCATGCGGCGCATTGCGAGTGCAGTTTATGCGGTAGCGGCGCGCTACAGAACGCCGGTTGGAACGGGTGCTGCCATCCAGCAGATTGCCACGACCGAGGTCGTGCCTGTTACCAATGGCGACTATGAGGCCCACACGCGCGCCCAGGCAGCCTATTTCAGCAGCTACGCCAAGGATCCCTCGAAACAGAGAAGGCACCAGATCAGTCGCCTGCTCGCGACTCATTCCGGGCGCCGGGGTGTCGTACTGTGCCCGGTTGCCTACGATCTTTCGCTCAAACAGCGTCCCGACCACATCATGGCCGAGTTCGCCAAAGCGGGTTATCTCTGCGTGATGCTGGAATACGGCGGTCCTTATCCGTTCATCCGGCCCGCGTCAACGAACCTTTATGTTTCCAACATGGTCGAGGATTTCCTCGGCTATTTCCAGGACGAGCCGGTCACGCTCTATCTGCACTGGCCCGGTTTCAAATACGTTGCTGATATCTGCCGCTCTGCATTCACGATCTACGACGTACTCGATGATCTGACCATCTTCGCCAACTATTCCGAGGTCATGCGTAGCGACCATGAGCTTTTGCTGTACATAGCGAATGTCTGCCTGTTTTCGTCAAACCGGCTGTACGACGCGAACCGCGCGAAGGTCACGAACGCGCTGCTGCTGGAAAACGGGGTTTATCCCGAGGACTTTCTTCACGGGGAGCGCGAACGATGTGACGTGCCGGAAAAATTGCACGACATGGCGGTAAGCCGGCGGGTTGTCGGCTATCACGGCGCAATTTCCGAACTGCTCGATTTCGATCTGCTAGACGAAATAGTGCGGCTCGACGACGTTGTGTTGCTGTTCGTCGGTCCTGTTGTCGCTTTCGAGCCGCAATACGGTGTCGAGGTTCAGGAGCGCATGGCCCGGCTGAAGGCGTTCGACAATTTCATTCACCTGGGTCCGAAACCGTACTCCGAACTGAAGCATTATCTCGCCTGGATCGATGTCGGTATCGTTCCGTTCATTGTGAGCGAGAAGACCGACCCTGTTTCGCCTCTGAAGCTGTTCGAGTATCTGGCGGCAGGCAAGCCGGTGATTGGAACGCCGACCCGCACCATCAGGGAATACGAACACGCGGTCATCGTCGCGTCTGGCATCGACTTCGTTGATGCCGTTGCCGGCGGGCAGTGGGCGAATGCGTACACTTCGGCGTCCGCAGAGGTCGCGCGCATGCACGCCTGGCCGGTGCTTCACGCGCCTTTGCTCAGACGGGTGAATGCGACGAACGTCGCAAGGCTGATACCCACCTCCGTGCGGCGCGCCATCAAGGTAGACATCGTCAACGTCAACTTCTACGACTGGAAGGGCGAAACCGTCTATAAGGGCGGGGCCGAGCGCTACGTCTACGATCTCGCCGTCGTACTCGGCGGCATGGGGTACGAGGTGCGCCTCTTGCAGAATGCCTGGGAGCCTTTTGAGCGCGATTTCCGCGGCATCAAGGTGATCGGAGTGAGCGCCGTGGACAACCTTGATCTGGAGACCCTGTCGAGCAAATACGCCGAATTCTGTGCAGACGCCGATCTCATTATCGCGTCGCCCACTGAGCTCGCCGCGTCGCTTGGAAAAAACAGGCGCGTCATCGCGATCAACCACGGTATCCATTGGGACGGGGCATCCAATAATCTCGCGACGTTCGATCGAGGCCGCTATGAAACGCTTTTCCGCGCGCTTCGCAACAGTGATCGATGCGTTTGCGTGGATACGAATTTCATCAATTGGGTGCGAACCTATGACTGGGGCCTCGCCAATACGCTGACCTACGTTCCTAACTACGTCGATCTCGATTCATTCGGAAACAATCCGAAGAATTTCGAAGCAGAGGAGTTATGCGTTCTCCTGCCACGCCGGCTTTATGAAGCCAGAGGCCTTTATCTGACTATCACCGCGTTCAATCTTTTGTTCTCGCGGCGCACGGATATCCGTCTTGTGCTGTGCGGACAGGCAATCGATCGCGACGCGGAGGCGGTAAAAGCATTCGTGGCGCGCCATCCGCACAAAGTGAGCTGGATCGAATATGACATGGAGGATATGCACAAAGCCTACGTCGATAGCCATATTGTGCTGGTGCCCACCATGTATTCGGAAGGCACATCCCTGTCGTGTATCGAGGCGCTGGCGACCAATAATGCGGTCATTGCAACCAACGTTGGCGGACTGCCGAATCTGATCGTCGACGGCTATAACGGCAAGCTGATCCGCGCGGACTATTTCGAGCTTGCCGCCGCGATCGAAGAACTGGCGGATGACCGGGCAACACTCGCCAGACTTGCCGCTCATGGGATCGAATCGTCGTCCGCGTTTGCGAAGAAGGCGTGGGAGGGCCGCTGGCGTGAAGTCATCGAAAGCACGCTCACCGTCGACTAGGCCTTTCTGATCGTATCGGGACGCTTGCGCGCGATGGAGCGCTCGTGCATTGAATTCGGTGGTATAGACAGACCAATACGCCTTTTAATGACAGACATTAATTCAAAGCAGTACTGGGACTATCGCTTCACGACCGATTGGGTCTCCGCCGGCGGACATGGGCAAACCCGATTCTTCGCGATGCTGGCGGCCAGGCTGATGCCGGGCTGGTTCAAGGATCAGGCGTTGCGGGAGCAATGGGATATCTGCGACTGGGGTTGCGCCGAGGGACAGGGCGTAGACGAACTGAGCAAATGGCTCGGCTTGAACTCCATCACCGGCATCGATATTTCGGAAGTGGCGATCGGGAAGGCCCAGGCATCTTTCCCGAATAGGCGTTTCAAGGCGCAGGCTCTCGACGACCTCGACGACTACGACGTGATTTTTTCGTCGAATACGCTTGAGCATTTCGATCACCCGTTCGACGTCGTGGCGCGCCTCGCGAAGCATACGAAGCGTTTTCTGGTTCTGCTTCTGCCGTTTCAGGAATATGACCGGATTCCCGAGCACTTCTTCACGTTCGATCTCGACAACATTCCCATCTGCCCGGTGCCCGGTTTCGCTGCCGTCGCCTGCCGCGTTGTTGACGCGGCGAAGGTCAATATCAACTATTGGAACGGTAAGCAGATATTGCTCGTTTATGCGAGGCTCTCGTCACTCGGCGACACCCGGCCGGACCTACGCAATTTCTTTATCGGCGACGATACCTATGAGGCGTTCGCGCAAGAGCGCGGCCAGATCATTGCCCAACAGCACGCCTCGGACAGAGAGCAGCTTGCCCGGACACGTGACGAGCAGGCTGCGACGAACGCGCAACTCGAGGCGACTTTAAAGACTCTGCAGGATGTACGGGCAGAATGCGACGCGGAGAAGGACAAGCAGGCGCGCTCGCAAGAGACGCTCGCCGAGCGGGATCAGACAATTGCCGAACTGACACAGGCCTACTCCGAGCGGGGGGAAACCATAACCGAACTGAAGGAGGAATGTGGCGCCCTGTCAGCGGAAATCATGGTGCTTCGCGCCTGCATTGAACGGCTGCGGACCGAACGGGAAGATTGCGCAAGGCTCCTGACCGAAGTCCGGGCAATTGCGGACGGCGTCGCGAGCCAAAGGGACACGATGCTTCGCTCAAAGACATGGCGGCTCAGGTCGGCGATCTGCCGGTTCATCGGTCGGGCATGACCACTTCAAGACACCACCCTTCAAGTTTAATACCGGAAGACTCTGTGAAAAAACGTAAGATCATCGTTACTGTAGGAACCCGTCCTGAAGCAGTGAAAATGGCGCCGCTCGTCAAGCAGTTGCAACGCGAGGAGTGGGCCGACTGCCGCGTGCTGGCAACCGCGCAGCATCGCGGCATGCTCGATCAGGTATTGCGGCTGTTCGAGATTAAGGCCGATATCGATCTCGACATCATGCAGCCCAATCAGTCTTTGCCCATGCTGACTTCGCGGCTCATGGTCCGGCTCGACGAGGTGCTCGCCGCCGAACAGCCCGACGTGCTACTCGCGCAGGGCGACACGACCACTGTGCTGACGGCGGCGCTCGCGTCCTTTTACCGGCGCGTGCCGGTCGGACATGTCGAAGCCGGGCTCAGAACAGGCGATCTTTCGAATCCGTTTCCGGAGGAAATGAATCGCGTGGTGGCGAGTCGACTTGCGCGCTGGCATTTCGCGCCGACGGAAACCGCGAAACGCAATCTGCTCGCGGAAGGTATTGATGCGGCGAGCGTGTTCGTCACCGGGAACACGGTCATCGACGCCTTGTTGGACGTGGCTGAGCGGTGCGACGGCGCGGTGCCTTTCAACGGAGATAGCCGGCTGATTCTGGTGACTTCGCACCGTCGCGAGAATTTCGGCGAGGCTTTTCAAAACATCCTGAGAGCACTCAAAACGATCGCCGATAACAATCAGGATGTTCATGTTCTCTATCCCGTTCATCCGAATCCGAACGTGCGTGAAGCGGCCTACGCGCATCTCGACAAACACCCCCGGATTACCCTCTGCGAGCCGCTTGACTATTTGCCGTTCGTGGCGGCGATGAAGCGGGCCTATCTGATTCTGACCGACTCCGGCGGCGTGCAGGAGGAGGCGCCCGCGCTCGGCAAGCCGGTACTCGTGCTGCGGCACGAGACGGAACGCCCGGAGGCGGTCGCGCAGGAGGTCGTCAAACTCGTGGGTACGGATTATGCGGACATTGTTTCGAACACACAACGGCTACTCGACGACCCGGCCGAATACAGGCGGATGGCGCGAGGCGTGTCACCTTATGGCGACGGCCACGCGTCTGGACGGATTGTCGGCGTACTGAGGGACCACTTTCAGGTATAGCGCTATCTGACGCTGAAGCGCTCTTCAACTGGCGCAGACGACGGGAGCACTACCGCTCTCGTCGCCCAGGATTGCGAGCCGGACACTGTGTCAGCATGGCCCGCGCTACGCTTCGCTGTTTTGGCTCGCCTCGCTCACTGCCACCACAGCATCCCCCGACAAATTCACCCTCACCGCGCGCAGCACCGTGTCCTTGATAACCTCGCGCCAATGCTCGAGCGCCGTCTTTTCCATCAGCGGCTCGCCAAGAAACGCGCCCAACGTATATTGATTGGCGTTATAAAAATACCCAAGCGAAGCGATCATCAAATACACATCGCGCGCTTTGACATCCGCACGAAAAACCTGCTGCGCCTGACCCGCATCCAATAACTTTTGCACCACCGAAATCGCATAGCCCGAAATCTCCTTCAGCTTCAGGGATTTCTTCGCGTGCTTGCCCTGGTGCAGATTCTCGCTGGAAAGCAGCGTGACGAACTCGGGATGATCGAGGTAGTACTGCCAGACGAATTCGACCATCTGTTCGAGCCCGTGCACAGGGTCGGCCAGATCGAGATCGAGTTTGCTTTCCGCCTCATTGAACTGCGTGTAGATCGTTTCCAGAACTTCGACGAACAACTGTTCCTTGCTGCCGAAGTAGTAGTAAATCATGCGGTCGTGCGAGCGCGCCGCCTTTGAAATACTCTCCACGCGGCCGCTCGCATAGCCTTGCTTCGCAAAGACCTTGATGGCCGCTTTCAGAATCTTGGCGCGCGTGTCCTGCGCCTGTTTCGCACGGATGCCGGTAGCGCCCGGCTTGCGGGCGGCGGTGGGACTCATGGCGGTCTCGGATCTCTTGTTGGCGTCAGGTTGAACGGCAGGCGCCGCACCCTGTCAGGCACGGCGCGCCTTCATCATACAACCCGCGTGACCTGCTGCGGCGCTCGCTGCGCGATCATTCACTTCAGCGTAGATTGAAGCGTGATTCGCACGGCGATGTGGCGTTGCACCAATCGTGCGCACGCCGGTAAATACGTTGCACAGACTAAATTGATCGAGTAGATTTCTAACCAGTTTGGTGTAGTGGATACTACACGAACGGTGAGTGACCGCTACATGGAAATCGGCGGATCACGCGAAAATGCCTTTAAACAAGGGCTATTCGTCAGCCGGAGCGGGACCGATTGTAATGTCGTCGTATGGAAACCCCACCATGACAGAACATACGAAGGTCGATTTCGGTGCGGAAAGCGTCGACGGTGAAACCGCCTCGACGCCGGGTCCGACCGTGCTCGAAAAGGCGGCGCCGCGCAGCGAGCGAATGGCGTCGAACAAGATTGAATGCAATGCCTGCCCGGTGCTGTGTCAGATCTCCGAAGGGCGCACCGGCGCGTGCGATCGCTATGCCAATTCAGATGGACGGCTGATTCGTGTCGATCCGGTGGTATTCCTCTCGCGCGACCGTTTGACGTCCGATGCGAACGCCAGCAGCGAGAACGCCACGATAGAATTTGGTGCATCTTCTGAAATACAGGACGCTGCGGCCGAACAGGCATTGTTCGTGACCGGCGTCGGCGCATCCTCCACCTATCCCGACTACAAGCCCGCGCCTTTTATCGTCGCCTCGAAGCTCGACGACGTCGACATGATCACGGTCGTCACCGAAGGCATTTTCAGCTACTGCAGTTTCAAGGTGAAGATCGATACCGACCGCTTCCTCGGGCCGGAGCAGTCGAACGTGCGCTGCCATGGCGAGATCGTGGGCCATGTGACGACGGCCGAGTACGGCTCGCAGATGCTGAGCCTCGGCGGCGTGCATCATCTGACCGGCGGCAGCAAGAAAGAAGGCCGCGTGACGTGCGACATGATGCTCGCGCTCGGCAACAAGGAGGCGGTGGAGCTGAGCATAGACGGCGGCGCGAGTCTGGTGATTCGCGCGGGCGCGGCGCCGATTGTCGATGGCGTGGAGGAGCAGCGCATGCGTGTGGGCTGCGGATCGGCCACCATCGGCATCTTTGCTAAGCAATGGTTCGGCCACGCCGACGAAGTGGTGGTCGTCGACGATCACATTACCGGCGTGCTCACCGAACATCAGGCCGGGCGCTGCCTCGGCATGGCGCGCTCAGGTCTGAAGATTCGCGGACGCAAGTCGACACCGGGCCGCTATTTTCAGGTGGCCAATCCCGGCACCGGTTGGGGCGGAACCGACATTCAGGATCCGCTCGCGATTGTCGAAGGCTTCGATCCTGCCGTCGCCAGACCGGGTTTGCGCCTGCTGATGGTATCGACCACCGGCGAGCACGCGCAGTGGTACGAACTCGATCAGGATCTCGTGCCGCGCATCGCGGCGATGCCGGAGGCGGTGCGCCGCACGGTCGAACGGATCGGCGAGAACTGCGAGCCCTCGCTTGCCACCGTGCTGTTTCTAGGCGGCGCGGGCGGCAGCCTGCGAGCGGGCGCCACGGAGAACCCGGTGCTGCTCACGCGCGCGATCAAACAGAAGCTGGTCAACGTGACCTGCGGCGGCGCGCCGGCTTACGTATGGCCGGGCGGCGGCATCACGGTGATGGTGGATGTGTCGCGCATGCCGGACCGTTCGTTCGGCACGGTGCCGACGCCCGCGATCGTTGCGCCGATCGAATTCACCATGACGTACGACGCGTATCGCGATCTCGGCGGTCATCTCGACGCAGTGCGTTCGCTGGCGAGCGTGTTGGCGAACGGGCCGGAGCATACGGAAGGCGCGCCGCTCGCGCGCCGCACCCTGGCGCGCAATCCCGACAACCCGTGGCCGCCTGCCATGCCACCGATGCTCGGCTGACGAACACGATGAACCCCACCCGCACCCGACTCGACGCGACCCGCTGGCATTGGCAGCATGGGCCGATCGATCTGATCCTCAGCGCGGACGGCACGGCTTCGGCGCTGCAGGCGGCGTATGAGGCGTGCTGGGCGCGCTTTGTCGATGTGTTGCCGGAACTGGTCGGCGAGTTGAAGCAGCTCCGGCAGCCGGTGCCGGCCGAAGTCGCGTCGAGCGACGACACGCAGTTGCAAGGCCCGGTTGCCCGCCGCATGTGGTCGGCCTGTCATCCTCACCGCACGCGCCATATCACGCCGATGGCCGCGGTGGCGGGCAGCGTCGCCGATGAACTGATCACGGCGTTCGCGCGCGAAGGCATTTCGCGTGCCTTCATCAACAACGGCGGCGACATTGCACTCTATTTGACCGAAGGGCAGCAATACCGCGTTGGCGTGTTCGCCGATCTGGCATCGTTCTCGCCGGTGCGGCTCTCGCGCGATCAGGCGCTCGACGCCAGCCTGACGCTCGACGCCGGCCTCGCCGTTCGCGGCATTGCGACGAGCGGCTGGCGCGGCCGCAGCTTCAGCCTCGGCATTGCCGATAGCGTCACCGTGCTCGCGCGCAACGCCGCCACCGCGGACGCCGCCGCGACGATGATCGCGAACGCGGTCGACCTGGACCACCCGGGCATTTTGCGGCGTCCGGCTTCGTCGTTGAAAGACGATACCGACCTCGGCGACAGGCTCGTCACCGTGGACGTGCCGTCCTTACCTCAGCCGCTGATCGATTTCGCGCTGGCGCGGGGTGTCGAAGCCGCACAGCGTTTGCTTGACCAGGGTTTGATCGAAGGCGCCGCGCTATTCCTGCAAGGGCGGGTGCGCGTCGCCGGCATTCATCACACAGGCGGGTTGCTCACGCAGCGCGCGCAGATAAAAACGGAGGCTCCGTGTTCGAAATACGCCGCGTGCTGACGCACGTCGAAGACATCTTCCACGAGTTCGGTCCTGCGCCTGCGCAGCCACTCAGACGCGGCGCAATTGCCGCGGTGATGACCAACCCGTTCGCCGGGCGCTACGAAGCGAAAATCGAGCACGGAATGGAAGCGCTCAAACCGATCGGCCTCGACATGGCGCAACGGCTGCTGGCCGCGATGGCGGTGCCGCATGCGTCGATCGAAGGTTACGGCAAGGGCGCGATTATCGGCTCGCGCGGCGAACTGGAGCATGGCGCGCTGTGGCACGTGCCGGGCGGCTATGCGATGCGCGAGTTGCTGGAGAAAAACGGTGTGCCCACCAATGCCATCGTGCCGTCCACCAAGAAGGTCGGCGCGCCGTCCACCGCGCTCGACGTGCCGCTCACGCACGTCAACGCGAGCTACGTGCGCAGCCATTTCGACGCGATCGAAGTGCGCGTGCCCGGCGCGCCCGCCGCGGACGAGCTGGTGTATATCCTCGCGATGAGCACAGGGCAGCGCGTGCATGCGCGCGTCGGCGGCCTCGCGAAAGAGGCGATCGTAGGCAAGGACGGTTTGCGCTGAGCGGCGCCCGATTGGCGCACTGAAATAACGCAGAACAGGTATCGAAACTCGGAGAGCGAAATGGCAATCAAGCTTCGCAAGCTGGTCGTGCAAGTGGATGAAACACGCATTGAAATGGGGCAGGCCGTCAATCCGCCGGTGCGCCGCGCGGTCGCGATCGCGGTGATCGAGAATCCTTATGCGGGCCGCTACGAAGCCAAACTCGACGCGCTGATCGAAGCGGGTGAAGAGTTGGGCGCATTGCTCGGCAACAAGTGTGTCGAAGCGCTGAGCATCGCGCCGGGCGAGGCGCAAAGCTATGGCAAGGCCGCGATTGTCGGCGAGGCGGGCGAGCTGGAGCATGCCGCCGCGCTCCTGCATCCCAAGCTCGGTGCGCCGCTGCGGGTGGCGGTCGAGAAGGGCGCGGCGCTGGTGCCGTCGGCGAAGAAGATGGGCACGCTCGGCACCGCGATCGACGTGCCGCTCGGCCACAAGGACGCCGCCTTCGTGCGCAGTCATTTCGACGCGATCGAGGCGCGCGTATCCGACGCGCCGCGCGCGAACGAGATCGTCGTGGCCGTCGCGGTGACGGCGTCAGGCCGGCCGTTGCCGCGCATCGGCGGCCTGCAGGTGAGCGAGATCAAAGGCGAAGACGGTCTGCGCTGAGTTTGCATCCGGTTATTGGGCTGTTACTGTCCTGCCGTTGACGCGTGCGCGCATGGTGCCGCACGCGCTGCAACGTCTGCTGGTCGGGTCGAATGCGCCACTGCTCGCGCTCGCCGTTCAGCAAGCTGCCGAGGGTCGCGATGTTTTCGAATTTGCTGGTACAGCTGGTCAATGGGCTCGCCGACGCGTCGACGCTGTTTCTCGTCGCCGCCGGTCTGTCGCTGATCTTCGGCGTGACACGCATCGTCAACTTTGCGCACGGCTCGTTCTACATGTTCGGCATCTACGTCGCGTACAGCATGGCGAGCCGCTTCGGACACACGGCGGGCGGCTTCTGGCTCTCCGTGCTGGCCGCGGCGCTGGTGGTCGCGGTGCTGGGCGCGCTGGTCGAAATGATCGTTCTGCGGCGCATCTACCAGGCGCCCGAACTGTTTCATCTGCTCGCCACGTTTGCGCTGGTGCTGATCTTTCGCGACGCCGCGCTGTGGCTGTGGGGTCCGGAAGACCTGTTCGGACCGCGTGCGCCGCATCTGGCGGGCGCGGTCGATTTCCTCGGCCATCCGCTGCCTACCTACGACATCGCTCTGATCGTGATCGGTCCCGTCGTGTTGCTGCTGCTCTGGTATGCGTTGACACGCACGCGCTGGGGCACGCTGGTGCGCGCCGCCACGCAGGACCGCGAGATGCTCGGCGCGCTCGGTATCAATCAGGCGTGGCTGTTTACCGGGGTGTTTTTCGTCGGCGCGTTTCTCGCCGGGTTGGGCGGCGCGCTGCAAGGGCCGCGCATGTCGGCGAATCTGTCGCTGGATCTGGAGACGATCGGCAACGCGTTCGTCGTCGTGGTGGTCGGCGGCATGGGGTCGATTCCGGGGGCGTTCATTGCCGCGCTGATCATCGCGGAGATCAAGGCGCTGTGCATCGGCATCGGCCATGTGACGATCTTCGGCGTCGGTCTTTCGTTGAGCCGCTTTACGCTGGTGGCCGAATTCGTCGTGATGGCGGTCGTGCTGGTGGTGCGTCCCTGGGGTTTGCTCGGCCGCGCGAGCGCCGCGGTGCGCGGCATGGCGGCGCCGGAAACGCCTTTGCGTCCGGCGGGCAAACGGCTCAAGTGGCTGGCGGCCATCGCGTTGCTGGTTCTCGTGCTTGCGCCGCTCGCGGCCAATGCATTTCCGTACATGCCCGTGTTGCTGGTAGAGATCCTGATCGCCGTGCTGTTCGCCACGAGCCTGCATTTCATCATGGGACCGGGCGGCATGCATTCGTTCGGCCACGCAGCGTACTTCGGACTGGGCGCATACGGCGCCGCGCTGTTCCTCAAAGTACTAAATCTGCCGATGGAAGCCGCCTTGCTGCTCGGCCCGCTGTTGGCCGTGGCCGGCGCGCTGGTGTTCGGCTGGTTCTGCGTGCGCCTCTCCGGCGTCTATCTCGCGATGCTCACGCTCGCGTTCGCACAGATTGTCTGGTCGGTGGTGTTCCAGTGGGACGACGTGACGGGCGGCAGCAACGGCATTCTCGGTTTGTGGCCGTCGAACTGGCTGTCTTCACCGGTGGCCTTTTACTATCTCACGCTCGCCTGCGCCGTGGTCGGCGTGTGGCTGTTGCGCAAGATGCTGTTCTCGCCGCTGGGTTATGCCATGCGCGCGTCGCGTGACTCCGTGCTGCGCGCCGAGGCGATCGGTATCGACGTGAAGCGCGTGCAATGGGCCGCGTTCGTGATCGCGTCGTTGTTCTGCGGACTCGCCGGCTCGCTCTATGCGTTCTCCAAGGGCACGATTTCGCCGGAGGTGATCAGCGTGAGCCGTTCGGTGGACGGCCTCGTGATGGTGCTGCTCGGCGGCTTGCAGACGCTCACCGGGCCGATTGTGGGCGCGGCCGTGTTCACGTGGCTGCAGGACACCGTCGCACGGCAGACCGACTACTGGCAGGCGCTGCTGGGCTTCGCGATCCTGCTGCTGGTGATCGCGTTTCCGCAGGGGATCGTCGGCTTCATTCGCGAGCGTTTCGGCGACGATACTTTCGACCCGCCGGAAAAGAGTGCCGTCTCGCCTTCCCGGCGCACGGCAATCAAGGAGGGGCTATGAGCTTGCTGCGCGTCAGCGGTCTCTCCAAATCGTTCGGCGGCCTCAAGGCGGTCGACAACGTCTCGTTCGATCTCGAAGCCGGTCAATTGCTGGCTTTGCTCGGGCCGAACGGCGCGGGCAAATCTACCTGTTTCAACATGGTCAACGGTCAATTGCCGCCTTCATCCGGATCGATTCGCCTCGACGGTCACGAACTGGTCGGCATGCGTCCGCGTGAAATCTGGCGGCTTGGCGTGGGCCGCACGTTTCAGATCGCCGCAACCTTCAATTCCATGACCGTGATCGAGAACGTGCAGATGGCCCTGGTCTCGCGCGAACGCAAGACTTTCGGGCTATGGAAGGCCGCCCGCTCGCGCTACGCCGACGAAGCCTTCACGTTGCTCGAACAGGTCGGCATGGCCGCGGACGCGAACCGCGCGTGCGGCGTGCTCGCTTATGGCGACGTCAAGCGCGTGGAACTCGCGATTGCGCTTGCCAACCGCCCCAGGCTGCTATTGATGGATGAACCCACCGCCGGCATGGCGCCGAAGGAGCGTAATGAATTGATGGCGTTGACGAAGCGTCTCGTCACCGAACACAAGATCGGCGTGCTCTTCACCGAGCACAGCATGGACGTGGTATTCGCCTACGCCGATCGCATGATCGTGCTCGCGCGCGGCAAGCTGATCGCCGAGGGCGACGCCGACACGATCCGCAACGACCCGCGCGTCCAGGAAGTCTATTTCGGCACCGGCAAGACCTTCCAGCCGCACGCGCCGCTGCACGAGGCAGCGGGCGGCCATCAGGGCCAGGGAGCGCTGCAATGAGCGAGCCGATGCTGAAAGTCTCCGGCCTCAACGCGTTCTATGGCCGCGCGCATATTCTGTTCGACGTCGGCCTCGAAGTCGGCCGCGGCGAAGTCGTCGCGCTGATGGGCCGCAACGGCGCCGGCAAATCGACCACGATGAAAGCGGTGATGGGTCTGCTGCCGCGCCGCCAGGGCGAAGTGAGTTTTCGCGGGCAGAACATCGCGGCGTTGCCGCCGTACAGGATCGCGCGCATGGGCATGGGCTTCGTGCCCGAGGATCGTCGCGTGTTCGCCGATCTGACCGTGATGGAAAACCTCGACACCGGCCGTCAGCCGCCGCGCGAAGGCGCACCGCAATGGACGCCGGAAAAACTGTTCCGGCTCTTTCCCAATCTCGGCGAAATGCCGCAGCGTCCGGGCGGCCAGATGAGCGGCGGCGAGCAGCAGATGCTCACCGTGTCGCGCACGCTGATGGGCAATCCGTATCTGGTGCTGCTCGACGAACCGTCCGAAGGCGTGGCGCCGGTGATCGTCGAACAGATGGCGAACATGATTCTCGAACTCAAGCGCGAAGGGCTGTCGATTCTGTTGTCCGAACAGAACCTGCACTTCGCCGAGCTGGTCAGCGACCGCGCGTATGTGCTCGAAAAAGGGCAGATCCGCTTTAGCGGCACGATCGGCGAACTCGCACAGAACGAAACAGTGAGGCGCGCTTATCTGAGCGTGTGATTCCATCGGCCGGCGAAATGCAGCTTGCACGCTTGCGTCGCTGGGCAGTCGTTGCGAAAGGAGAAGCAGATGGCAGCAGAGACGTTGACAGGCTTGTCGGGCAAGGTCGCGGTAACGAACATCGGGCTGCTGTTATCCGGCGACATCGACCGGCCGATTCTCGACGCCGACACGCTGGTGATCGACGACGGCGTGATCGTCGCGGTCGGCAAGGAAAAGGACTGCGATCTCGAAGGCGCGCGTACGACGGTGGATTGCAAAGGGACCACGGTCGCGCCCGGCCTGATCGACTCGCATGTGCATCCCGTGTTCGGCGACTGGACGCCGCGCCAGAATCAGATGGGCTGGATCGAATCGAATCTGAACGGCGGCGTCACCACGATGATTTCCGCCGGCGAAGTGCATTTGCCCGGCCGTCCGAAAGACGTGCTCGGCGTGAAGGCGCTCGCGATTACCGCACAACGCTCGTTCGAAGGCATGCGCGGCGCGGGTGTCGGCGGCGGCGTCAAGGTCATGGCGGGCGCGCCGGTGATCGAGAAGGGCATGGTCGAAGAGGACTTCAAGGAGCTCTCGGAAGCAGGCGTCAAACTGCTCGGCGAAGTCGGCCTCGGCAGCGTGAAGGGCGGCGAGGAAGCCGCGCAGATGGTCGCGTGGGCGCGCAAGTACGGCATTCAGAGCACGATTCACACGGGCGGTCCGTCGATTCCCGGCTCGGGCCTGATCGACCGCGACGTGGTGCTCGCCGCCGACGCGGACGTGATCGGCCATATCAACGGGGGCCATACGTCGCTGTCTTACCGGCATGTGTGCGACCTGTGCGAGCAATCGAGCCGCGCGCTGGAAATCGTCCATAACGGCAACGAACGGATCGCATTGCTGACGGCGCGTCATGCGATCGAATTGAAGTGTCCGCACCGGATCATTCTCGGCACGGACAGTCCCGCCGGTTCCGGCGTGCAGCCGCTCGGCATTTTGCGGATGATCGCGCTGATCTCGAGCCTCGCCGACGTGCCCGCAGAAATCGCCTTCTGCTTCGCAACCGGCAACACCGCGCGGCAACGCAATCTGCGGCAAGGGCTGATCGAAGTGGGGCGTCCCGCGGACCTCGTGTTCATGGATCGCGCGCAGCACACGGCGGCCGATACGCTGCTCGAAAGCGTGCAGCTCGGCGACATTCCGGGCGTGGGCATGGTGATGATCGACGGCCTGATCCGCTGCCGGAGGAGCCGCAACACGCCACCGGCCACCGAAGTGCCGGTGGTGCTGTGAGCACGCATCGCACGGTCAGGCCGGCACTGACATGAGCCGCCCCGCGCCTCTTACGCTGAACGTGAACGGCGCGACGCATCTCGTCAGCGCCGCCGCCGACACGCCGCTGCTCTACCTGCTGCGCAACGATCTCGCGCTGAACGGTCCGAAGTTCGGCTGCGGTCTCGGCGAATGCGGCGCATGCACGGTCCTGCTCGACGGCATGCCCACGCGCGCCTGCGTCACCACGGCGAAGGTCGCGGTGGGCCGCGAGATCACCACGCTGGAAGGTCTGGGCACGCGCGCCGCGCTGCATCCGGTGCAGCAGGCGTTTATCGAAGAACAGGCTGCGCAGTGCGGCTATTGTCTGAACGGCATGATCATGACGGCCAAGGCGCTGCTCGATCGCGATCCGCATCCGGGCGTCGAGACGATCCGGCGCGAGTTGTCGCGCAATCTGTGCCGTTGCGGCACGCATGTCGAGATCGTGCGCGCGGTGCAGCGCGCCGCTGAATTGCTTGCCGCGCAAACGGCGGCGCAATCAGCCGTGCATGAAGGAGCGCGTGCATGACCGGGCCGGATTTCAGCGTCGATCGACGCTCCGCGCCGCCGTCGCGGCAGCAACTCTACGACGCGCAGAGCGTGCTGATCGTCGCGCGGCCGCCGCAGGCACCGGCGAAGCCGGCGATCGGTCAGCCGGGGTCGCGTTCGTCGTTCGTGCCGACCGAAGCGGATATGTTCCTCGTGGTGCGCGACGACGGCAGCGTGGTCGCGTTCAACGGCCACGTCGATCTCGGCACGGGTATCGGCACGGCGCTCGCGCAGATCGTCGCGGAGGAACTGGATGTGCCGTTGACGCGCGTGTCGATCGTGCTCGGTCATACGCGTGAAGCGCCGAACCAGGGGCCGACGATTGCTAGCGCGACGATCCAGATTTCGGCCGTGCCGTTGCGGCACGCGGCGGCGCAGGCGCGGCAATTTCTGCTGGCGGAAGCGGCGGCGCGGCTCAACGTTGGCGCCGAACAACTCGACGTGCGTGACGGTATCGTTTTCCCACGCGACGGCAACACTGCTGCGAAGGGCATCGGCTACGGCGATCTGATCAGCGGAAAACGTGTCGAATTGCAGCTCGCCACCGACGCGCCGCTGAAGTCGCCGGACACGTACAGAATAGTGGGCAGAAGCGCGCCGCGCATCGACATTCCGGCGAAGGCCACCGGCGAATTGAGTTTCGTGCATGACGTACGCGTGCCGGGCATGTTGCACGGCCGCGTGGTTCGGCCGCCGTACGCCGGCGTCGCGCAGGGCGACTTCATGAGCAACACTCTGCTGCGCGTGGATGACGATTCGGTCAGCGATCTGCCCGGCATCGTGAAGGTCGTGGTGATTCGCGATTTCGTCGGCATCGTGGCGGAGCGCGAGGAAATCGCGCAGCAGGCCGTGAAGCGGCTTCGCGTGCAATGGAAAGCGGTTGAAGGTTTGCCGTCGCTCGAAACCAGCGAGGAAGTGGAAGCGGCCTTGCGCGCGAATCCCGCCAGCCGCCGCGATCTGGTGATCGAGGGCGATGTCGATGCGGCGCTCGCGCAGGAGTCCGCCCGCACGCTGGAACGCACTTACGTGTGGCCGTTCCAGATGCATGCGTCGATTGGACCGTCGTGCGCGGTGGCCGACTATCGCGAGGGCGCGTTGAAGGTCTGGTCGGGCACGCAGAATCCGCATTCGCTGCGCGCCGATCTCGCGTTGCTGATGAGCATGGACGAAGCGCGCATCGAGATCGTGCGGATGGACGCGGCGGGCTGCTACGGCCGCAATTGCGCGGACGACGTCGCCGCCGACGCCGCGCTGCTCTCGCGAGCCACCGGCAGTCCGGTGCGCGTGCAACTTTCGCGCGAAGACGAGCATGCGTGGGAGCCGAAAGGCGCCGCGCAATTGATGGACGTGCGCGGTGCGCTGACTGCCGAAGGCGAACTGGCCGCTTACGACTTTGCGACGCGCTATCCGTCGAACGATGCGCCTACGTTAGGGCTGCTGCTGACCGGCACGATCCCCGCGCAGCCGCAAGTGTTCGAAATGGGCGACCGTACGGCGGTGCCGCCGTACGACTACCGCACCATGCGCGTCGTCTGCGACGACACGCCGCCGATCGTGCGGGCGTCGTGGCTGCGCGGTGTGTCTGCGTTGCCGAACACGTTCGCGCACGAGTCGTTCATCGACGAACTGGCGGTGGAGGCGGGTGTCGATCCGCTCGAGTTTCGTTTGAAGCATCTGCGCGATCCACGCGCGATCGAACTGGTGAAGGCCGTCGCGGAGAAGGCCGGCTGGCAGCCGCGCAATACCGAACCAAAAGAAGAAGCGGGCGACATCGCGCGCGGACGGGGCATCGCTTACGCTCGCTACGTGCACAGCAAATTTCCTGGCTTCGGCGCGGCGTGGTCCGCGTGGGTGGCCGACGTCGAAGTCAATCGCAGGAGCGGCGAGCTCGCGGTGACGCGCGTGGTGGTCGGCCAGGATACCGGCACGATGGTGAATCCCGACGGCGTGCGTCATCAGATACACGGCAACGTGATCCAGGCGACCAGCCGCGCGCTGAAAGAGCGCGTGACGTTCGGCGAGAACGCGGTGACGAGCCAGGAGTGGGGCGCCTATCCGATCCTGACGTTTCGTGAAGTGCCGGTGATCGACGTGGTGATGATGCCGCGCCACGGCGAGCCGCCGATGGGCGCGGGCGAATCCGCGTCGCTGCCCGGCGCGGCGGCGATTGCCAATGCGCTCTTCGACGCCACGGGCGTGCGTTTTCGCAGACCGCCTTTCACGCCGGAAACGATTCGCGCCGCGCTTGCCGATGCGCAAGCCGAAGACAAGGCGGCGCGTAAGAAGAAGCGCTGGCGATTGGGTTTTCTAGGTACGTTCGCGGCAGGCGCGGTCGGTTGGCTCGGCGCATTGTCGCTCGCGCCGCATGCTATCGCACCGATCACGCCGCCGCTTGCTAGCGCGTTTGCGCCTGACCTGGTTGCGCGCGGCAAACTGCTTGCGTCGCTCGGCAATTGCGCGGTGTGCCATACGGCGCACAACGGCGTGCCGAACGCCGGCGGCAAACCGCTCGATACGCCTTTCGGCACGGTGTACAGCACCAATATCACGCCGGACGGCCAGACCGGCATCGGCAACTGGTCGCTCGAAGCGTTCATGCGGGCGATGCGGCAAGGCATCAGCCGCGATGGACACCGCCTCTATCCAGCGTTCCCGTACACGTCGTTCCAGAACACCTCCGACGACGATCTGAAAGCGCTCTACGCGTATCTGATGGCGCAAACGCCGGTCCGCTCGCGTGCGCCGGAAACGAAGCTGGCGTATCCGTTCAGCGTGCGTCCGCTGATGGCCGCATGGAACGGACTCTTTCTCGGACGCACGACCTTTGCCGCCAGCGCGACGCAAAGCGCGCAATGGAATCGCGGCGCGTATCTGGTGAACGGGCTCGGCCATTGCAGCGCGTGCCACACGCCGCGCAACGCATTCGGCGCCGAGAAAACCGGTGCGGCGTTCATGGGCGGCGGGATCGCGGAAGGCTGGGAAGCGCCCGCGTTGTCGACGCTTTCGACCGCGCCCGTGCCCTGGAGCGAAGACGAACTGTTCAGCTATCTGCGCCACGGTCACGCGCCGCTGCACGGCGTCGCGGCGGGACCGATGGCGCCGGTGGTCGGCGATCTGGCGGCGCTGCCCGACAGCGATATTCGCGCGATGGCCACGTATCTCGCGTCGCTCAACCCGCTCGAACCCAACGCGAATCCGGCAGCAATGGCGCATCAGGTCGAAGAGGCCAGCGCGATCACGGGCATGCCTGCCGGCCTCGGCGCGCGGCTCTTCGACGGCGCGTGCGCCGCCTGTCATCACACGGGCAGCGGACCGCAACTGTTCGGCGCGCATCCATCGCTCGCGCTCAACACGAATCTGCACAGTGCGACGCCCGATAACCTGATTCGCGTGATTCTCGATGGCATCGGCTCGCCTGCCCGGCCCGAACTCGGTACGATGCCGGCTTACCGCGACAGTTTCAACGACGCCCAGGTCGCCGAACTCGTGTCGTACCTGCGTCAACAGTTTGCCGGCGGCAAGCCGGCATGGCAGGACGTCACGGCGAGCGTCGCCCGGATTCGCGCGACGCCGCGGGCCGAATGAGTCGCGAGCCGCTTGAACGCCTGATAACAACAACCCGCATTCCCGCAATTCTTTTGCTAACGGAGAAACGCATGACCACGCGCGCAGGATGGATTTCTCGCCTCATGGTGCCGACGGTACTCTCGCTCGCGGCTTTGAGCGCGAACGCACAGCAGACCATCAAGATCGGCGAGATCAATAGCTACAAGGCGCAGCCCGCCTTTCTCGGGCCTTACAAGAACGGCTGGAATCTCGCGCTCGACCAGGTGAACGCCGCGGGCGGCGTGCTCGGCAAACCGCTCGAAGTGGTATCGCGCGATGACAACGGCAATCCTGGCGACACGATTCGCGTCGCCCAGGAACTGATTGCGCGCGAGCAGGTGCAATTGCTGTTCGGCGGCTTCCTCTCGAACACCGGCCTCGCACTGGCCGACTTCGCGAAGCAGAAGAAGATTTTCTTCCTCGCCGCTGAACCGTTGACCGACAAGATCGTATGGGCCGACGGCAACAAATACACGTACCGTCTGCGTCCTTCCACGTATATGCAGGTGGCGATGCTCGTGCCGGAAGCGGTCAAGCTGAAGAAGAAGCGCTGGGCGCTGGTGTATCCGAACTACGAGTACGGGCAATCGGCGGTGGCGACCTTCAAGAAACTGCTGACGGCGGCGCAGCCCGATGTGCAGTTCGTCGCTGAACAGGCCACGCCGCTCGGCAATGTCGATGCGGGCGCGGTGACGCAGGCGATTGCCGACGCGAAGCCGGATGCGATTTTCAACGTGCTGTTCGGCGCCGACCTCGGCAAGTTCGTGCGTGAGGGCAATACGCGCGGGCTCTTCAAGGATCGCAGCGTGGTGTCCCTGCTGACGGGCGAGCCGGATTATCTCGACCCGTTGGGCGCTGAAGCGCCGACCGGCTGGATCGTCACGGGCTACCCGTGGTATTCGATCGATACGCCGGCCAACAAGAAATTTGTCGATGCCTATCAGGCCAAGTATCACGACTATCCGCGGCTCGGCTCGGTGGTGGGATATTCGGCGTTGATGTCGATTGCCGCCGGGATCAAAAAGGCCGGTTCGGTCGATCCGGATAAGCTCGCCGCCGCGTTCAAGGGTCTCGGCGTGGAGACGCCGTTCGGGCCGATCACCTATCGGGCGCAGGACAATCAGTCGACCATGGGCGCGTATGTGGGCGTGACGGGGGTGAAGGACGGCAAGGGCGTGATGACGTCGTACCGGTATATCGATGGCGCGAGCGTTCAGCCGTCGGATGCCGAAGTCAGGAAGCTGCGGCCTGCCGAGTAAGGTCTCGACGCCTGCGGCGCCCGGCGCCGCAGGCGTGTTTAAAAACGAACACAGTTGCGCCGTCGAAAAGCGGCCCGGCGTATCGCCTTTGGGGCGAAGAAGAACTACTCCTCCGCGTCGTGCTCGATCACGAATCGTTTCAGATAAGCCAGTACGGCGGCCTCCACCGCGCGATGATCCGCGGTGCTTTTGGAGCCCGCGTTCTCCTCGTCGCCGAACAGCGTGGAGGGCGCGTTGTGCACATCCACTTCCTGGCCTTCGCGAAAGACGCGAATTTCATGGACGTCTTCGGCGTATTCGGCAATCCAGTGCACACCTTCAATGTGCGCGCCTGCGCGAACGGTAGGTATCTTCATGGACGTCTCCCGTCGGGCCGGACCACGCGCCAACCCTTACCAGCACCATACGCTGTCCAGATGCCCGGCGCGAGTCCTGGCCGTCGGTTTCTTGAGCTTTCGCGGCGATTCGGCGCATTGCTCGAACTTTTGCCGGCGTTCACGCGTGATTTCGCAATTCCGTGCGCTGGGCGAAACGCCGCGACTATCCCCGCATGATGGCGTTCTCCGGAAGATTCGCCCGCGCAACGCGCCGAGGCACACCCGTTGCTGCATGACATAGGCCACAACCAACTGGAGAACTGTCATGCCCGAACAGAAAACCCTCAAGCGTGCCCACGCCGACAAGCGCGCCGGCAAGTCATCGAGCACCCAGGCCGGCGAATTCGTCAAGGAACAGGTCGACAAGGTGCGTGCCGGCAAGCACGGCGTCAGGTCGGCCAAGCAGGCGATTGCGATTGGCCTTTCGGAAGCACGCCGCGCGGGCGTCGCCGTGAAGTCGCCGAAGAAGGGCGCGGCAAGCGAATTCACACGCAAGAAAGCCGCCACGGATAACGCCGCGGGTCAGCGCAAGAGCACGACGAAGAAGAGCACGGAGTCGACCGCGAAACGCTCGCGCGCCGCGACCAATGCATTGAAGCGTGAGGGAAGCGCAGGCGCATCGCGCACGGCGTTGTCAAAGCAGACGAAGACGGCCGCGGCCAAACGTCCGGCGGCCAGCCGTTCCGCAGCGGCGAGGAAGGCCGCCGCGACGAAGGGTGCTGCAGGCCGTTCGGCGGCGGCCAGGAAGGCGGCTCAAACACGGGCTTCGCGCGCGCATCATTGATCGCGGCACGCGTTTGAAAGAAGCGCATCTGGCAAAAGAAGGCGGCGCATGCAACATGCGCCGCCTTCTTTGTCGCGCTTCGGCTGCGGCTTACTGCACCGTAGCCAGCACGTCGCCCACGGTCTTGAAGATGTGCGCGATCTGCTCTTCGTTGATGATGAGCGGCGGCGAGAACGCGAGGATGTCGCCCGTGAAGCGCACCAGCACGCCCGCTTCGAAGCATTTGACGAACGCTTCGTACGCGCGCGCGCCCGGCGCGCCGTCGCGCGATTCGAGTTCCACGCCGGCGATCAGGCCGATGTTGCGCACGTCCTTCACGTGCTTCGCGCCGCGCAGCGAGTGAGCCGCGGCTTCGAACGTCGGTGCGAGCGTCGCGGCGCGTTCGAACAGACCCTCGCGGCGATACAGGTCGAGGGTGGCAATCGCGGCTGCCGTTGCAGCCGGGTGAGCCGAATACGTGTAGCCGTGGAACAGTTCGATTGCGCCTTGTGCGCCGCTGTTCACGATCGTGTCGTGGATCGTGCGGCTTGCGGCCACCGCGCCCATCGGGATCGCGGCATTGTTGATGGCCTTCGCCATCGTGATCAGATCCGGCGTCACGCCGAAGTATTCGCTCGCCGTGGCCCCGCCGACGCGGCCGAAACCGGTAATCACTTCGTCGAAAATCAGCAGGATGCCGTGCTTCGTGCAAATCTCGCGCAGCTTTTGCAGATAGCCTTGCGGGGGAATGAGCACGCCCGTCGAGCCGGCCACGGGTTCGACGATCACCGCGGCGATGGTCGATGCATCGTGCAGCGTGACAATACGCTCGAGCTCCTCGGCCAGATGCGCACCCCAAGCCGGCTGGCCTTTCGAAAACGCATTCTGTTCGAGGTTATGCGTGTGCGGCAGATGATCGACCGCCGGCAGCAGCGCGCCCGAGAAGGTCTTGCGGTTGGTGGCGATGCCGCCGACCGAGATGCCGCCGAAGCCCACGCCGTGATAGCCGCGCTCGCGGCCGATCAGGCGGGTACGCTGGCCTTCGCCGCGCGAACGGTGATATGCCAGGGCGATTTTCAGGGCGGTGTCGACCGATTCCGAACCCGAGTTCGTGAAGAAGATGCGGTCGAGGCCTTCCGGCATCAGTTCGGCGACTTTCGTGGCGGCTTCGAAGGCGAGCGGGTGGCCCATCTGGAAGGTCGGCGCGAAGTCGAGCGTGGAGAGCTGCTGGGTAATTGCGGCGATGATTTCCTCGCGGCCGTGGCCGGCGTTCACGCACCACAGACCCGCGCAACCGTCGAGCACTTCACGCCCGTCCGTGGTGCGGTAGTACATGCCCTTGGCCGATTCCAGCAGGCGCGGCGCGGCCTTGAACTGGCGGTTGGCGGTAAAGGGCATCCAGAAAGACGACAGATCGTCGATGACGGGGCGCGAAGTCATGTGTATTTCCTCGAAGTGGGTTCCCCAAGGGGACTTCCTTTGGGGCATAGCAAAGGGCATAGCAAAACTGTAGCGTTCGCGGTTTAATGGCGGCATAAACAGTTGACGCAGTGTGGCGCTAACTGTGTTGGTGGATCTGCACTAACTGTGTCGATGCGTGCCGGCCCCCGAGGTTGGACATCGCATTCATACGTTCGGCCGCCCGCCGCGGCCCGCTCTTCATCCTGACCATGATCGAACTAGAACTCGAGCGCGACCGGCGCGCCGCTCCCACGCTCGTCGAGCAGGTGGTGCAAGGCTTCACGCGCGCCATCGAGGCGCAATCGCTGCGCGCGGGCGCGCTCTTGCCGTCGGTGCGGCAACTGGCGCAAAGCCACGACCTGAGCACCTTCACGGTCACGGAGGCGTACAACCGGCTCGTTTCTATGGGACTGGTGGTCGCGCGGCGTGGTTCCGGCTATCGCGTGGCGGCGCGTTCGCAGTCCGCGCGCGTCGCCGCGACCGACTGGCAGCCGCCGAGCCTCACCGCGACCTGGCTGCTGTCCGACGTGTTCGCCGACCATTCGGTGCCGATCAAGGCGGGCGGCGGCTGGCTGCCGAACGAGTGGATCAACGAGACCGGCTTGCAGCACGCGCTGCGGGCGGTGAGCCGGGTGCCGGCGGCGCGCCTCGGCGATTACGGGCATCCGTACGGATTTGCGCCGTTGCGCGAACGGATCGCCGAGCAACTCGACCGGCGCGGCCTGCCGGTGGATGTCTCCAACGTGCTGCTCACGCAAGGCGCGACCCAGGCGCTGGATCTGATCGTGCGTACCCTGCTGCGCGCGGGCGACGCGGTGATCGTCGAAGATCCCGGCTATTGCAATCTGCTGCAGATTCTCAAGCTGGCGGGCCTCGTGGTGCATGGCGTGCCGCGCACGCCGGCGGGCGTCGATACCGACGTGCTCGAAGCGCTGGTCGCCGAGCACAAGCCCAAAGCGATCTTCGTCAACACGACGCTGCAGAATCCGACCGGCGCGACCTTCGGCATGTCGGCGGCGTTCCGCTTGCTGCAGATTGCCGAGCGTCAGCGCATGTGGGTGATCGAAGACGATGTGAGCCGTGAACTCGCGCCGTCCGGCGCGCCGCTTTTCGCGGCAATGGAAGGCTTGCAGCGCGTGCTCTATGTCGGCGGCTTTTCGAAGACGGTGACGCCGGGATTGCGCTGCGGCTACGTGGTCGCCGAGCGCGCCGTGCTGCGCGAACTGGCGCGCACGAAGATGGCGGTGGGTTTGACGTCGTCGGAGGCGATCGAGCGGATCGCCGACAAGGTGTTGCTGGAGGGGCGCTACGCGCGTCACGTGGAAGCCGTCAACGAGCGTCTCAAGCTCGCCCACGCAACCGTTGAAGAGCGGCTCGATTCGCTCGGTCTCGAAGTGTTCCACCGGCCGCGCGCCGGGTTATTCCTGTGGGCGCGTTTGCCAATCGAAGCGGAGCGGGCCGGCGAAGTGGCGACGGCCGCGCTTACCCACGGTATCTGGCTCGCGCCGGGCTCCTACTTTCGTCCCGACGACGCTCCGAGCGCCTGGTTCCGCTTCAACGCGCCATACTCGACCGACGACGCGTTGTGGCGCTTCATCGAGCGAGTCGGGCAGGGCGCGTTATAAAGGAGCCGCGGCAACCGCGCTCAAGCAGGCTCAAGCGGGTTCAAGCGCCCTGGCCGACCAGCTTCAGCGCGATCGGATACAGCGACAGTACCAGCAGCAGCGCCATCGCTACATTGAAGATGCGCAGGCGTTTCGGGTCCGACAACACCTGCCGCATGGCCGTGCCGAAACCTGCCCACAGGCAGATGCACGGAAAGCCGATCACGTAGAAGATCACCGCCATGACGACGGCGTTCACGCTGTAGCTCTCGCTGAGGTGGATCGTGGTGGCGGCGGTCAGCACCATCATCCATGCTTTCGGATTGACCCACTGGAAGGCAATCGCTTCGTAGAACTTCATGGGCCGGCGCTCGCCTTTCTTCACCTTCAACTCACCCGACGTGCCGATCTTCCACGCGAGATAGAGCAGATACGCGACGCTCGCGATCTCGAGCACGGTGTACAGCACGGGAAAATGGACGAAGGCTTCGCCCAGACCGATGCCGACCGACAGCATCAACAGCACGACACCGGCGCTGATGCCGGACAGATGCGGCAGCGTGCGGCGAAATCCGAAGTTGACCCCGGAGGCCAGCAACATTGTGTTGTTCGGACCGGGCGTGATGGTGGTGACGAGCGCGAACAGGATGCCGGCAGGCAGCGCGCTGAGACTGAGATAAGACATGAGAAGCTCCGCTGTCGGTCGAGAGATATTGGAGCATTCTAGCGATCGTGTCCGGTACAGTACCTGTACGGTTTTTAAGATGATGTCCGGTACGGGTGGCGGCCGATTGCGGACGCCGACGCAGGAGTCGCCGGCAATCCCAGGCGAAAGCGCCGGCGTGGAGTCAGGCGATCGCGGCCTTCGCCATCAGCCCCAGCGCAACGCATATCAGGATCGTCGCGAACCCGAGCTGAACCTGGTGTCCCGGGAGACGGTGTGACGCGAGGCGTCCTCCCAGCATTCCGGCGGCAGTGGCGAGGCTGAACCACAGCACCACCTCCAGCGGCAGCGACGCGCCGTGATACATCGTGGCGATCACACCGCCGCCGCCCACCAGCGTGATCACCATCAGCGAGGTGGCCACGACGCCGTGCATGGGCACGTTGGTGAGCTTGCGCATCATCGGCACGATGATGAATCCTCCGCCGACGCCGAGCAGGCCGGTCATCAGGCCGGTCACGGCGCCTGTCGCCGCGAGCGCCGCGCCCGTCGCCCACGACCAGGCGAGCCGGCCGGTCGCTGGGTTGAGACGCGCCACGCACAGCGCCGATTCGGGCGGCGGTGCCGCGCCGGTCCGCAGCGTCTGACGCAGCAGCCGAACCGCGACGAACAGCATCACGCCGGCAAAGAGCGCAAGCAGCAAACGCTGCGGCAACGCGCGTGCGAGGCGGGCACCGAGCGCTGTCGCCGGAATGCCGGCGGCCGCCATGAACAGCGCGGCACGATAACGGACAAGGCGCTTGCGGAACGCTTCGAGCGCGCCGACCGCCGCGCTGCTCGATACGGCGACGAGCGCGACCGGCGTCGCCTGCTGGATCGGCCAGCCCATTCCGAACACCAGCGCCGGCACCGCCAGAATGCCGCCGCCGGCGCCCGTCAGACCGAGCAACGCGCCCACGATGGCGCCGAGAAGAAGTGAGATCAGCATCGATAGCCTTGAAGGGTTGACGACAATCCGCCGTTCATTCGGCAAGCCGGGGATGTGCCAGCCATTCCTTGCCTTTGAGCATGCCGCGCCAATAGAGCGGGGGCAGGATGCGCTCCTTCAGCAGCCAGGCGAGCCTCGACGGACGCTTGCCGTCGATCAGCCAGGCGGGGAACGTCGGTGCGACCTTGCCGCCGTAGAGAAACTCGGCGAGCACGATCTTGCCGCGCTCGACCGTGAGCGGGCACGAACCGTATCCGTCGTACGTTGCAGCGCCCGACATGCCGCCGAGCGCCACGAGCACGTTGTGCGCGACGACGGGCGCCTGCTTGCGGGCGGCGGCGGCTGTTTTGGCGTTCGGAGTGTTCGTCACGTCGCCGAGCCCGTAGACGTTGTCAAAGCGCTTGTGCCGCAGGGTCATCTGGTCCACGTCGACCCAGCCCGCCGCGTCGGCAAGCGGACTGGCGCTGATAAAGTCCGGCGCCGTCTGAGGCGGCACGACGTGAATCATGTCGAATTCGGTCTCGAAGCTTTCGGCAGGGCCGCCCGCAACCGTGCGCGTGAAGGTCGCGCGCTTCGCGCGGCCGTCGATCGCGCTCAGGTTGAATCCGAAATTCAGCTTGATGCCGTAGCTCTCCACGTACTTCATCAGTGCCGGCACGTAGTCGGCCACGCCGAACAGCACCGCGCCCGCGTTGTAGAACTCGACGTCGATGCCGTCGAGCCGCCCGCTGCGCTGCCAGTGATCGGAGGACAGGTACATTGCCTTTTGCGGCGCCCCGGCGCATTTGATCGGCATCGGCGGCTGCGTGAAGAGCGCGCGGCCGCCCTTCAGCTCCTGCACCAGACGCCACGTGTACGGGGCGAGGTCGTAGCGGTAGTTCGAGGTCACGCCATTGCGGCCGAGTGTCTGCGGCAATCCTTCGATCGCGTTCCAGTTGAGCTTGAGTCCCGCGCAGACGATCAGCTGGCTATACCTGACGACGCGGCAGCCCTCAAGCACCACCGCGTTGTTTTCCGGCTCGAACGCCGCCACGGCGGCCTTGATCCAGTGGACCTTGCCCGGCAGCACATCGTGCATGGAGCGCGCCGTCGTCTCGGGCCGGAACACGCCCGCGCCGACCATCGTCCAGCCCGGCTGGTAGTAGTGCGTCTCGGCGGGGTCGATCACGGCGATATCCAGACCGGGCGCGCGGGCGAGCAGGCTCGACGCCGTCGCGATACCCGCGGCGCCGGCTCCCACGATCACGATATCGTGCCGCTCCTGTGAGACCACGAGGGGCGACGCGATCCGTCCGGCGAGTCCGGTCAGATCGTAGCCGGCCGCTTTGCCGGCGCCGACGATCTCGGTGAACGCCTTGCCGGAGGAGCAGGAGAGTGCCCACAGCGTCGCCGAGCGCATGCCGCTGCGGCAATACGCGAGCACCGGTCCCGGCAGACTTCGCAGATGTTCGCCGAACAGCGCTGCGTCGCTGTCGCTCACCATCCCCGACTTGACCGGCAGATAGCGTGCCTCGATACCTTCGTCGCGCGCGGCCTCGGCGATTTCGGCGAAGGTCGGCTGATCCGGGCCTTCGCCGTCCGGACGGTTGCATATCACGGTGCGAAAGCCCGCCGCGCGCAACGCGGGCAGGTCGGCGACCCGAATCTGCGGGGATACGCTCAGCGCGTCCGTCAGCTTGTTGATTTCCATTGCCTCTCCTAACTGGTCTGCCGATGGTCAACGCTTGCGTTAAAGCGCATTCACCGGAATCTTGATGTACGAAACGCCGTTGCTTTCGGGCTCGGGCAGATGGCCGGCGCGCATGTTCACCTGCACGGAGGGCAGGATCAGGACCGGCATGTCGAGCGTCGCATCGCGGGCCTTGCGCATTTCCACAAAGGCCTGCTCGGGCGTCCCTGCGCGTACGTGAATGTTGTGCTCGCGTTCGTCCGCCACGGAGCTCTCGTATTGCACCGGACGGCCGCCCGGCTGATAGTCGTGGCACATGTAAAGGCGGGTCTGGGGGGGCAGACTGAGAACGCGGTTGATCGAGCGGTACAGCGTGGCTGCGTCGCCACCCGGAAAATCGCAGCGGGCCGTACCGTAGTCGGGCATGAAGAGCGTGTCGCCGACGAACGCCGCGTGATCGTCGCCGTCGCTCACGACGTAGGTCACGCACGCGGGCGTGTGGCCGGGCGTGTGCATCACACGCACTTGCAGTTGGCCCAGGCTGAAGGTTTCGCCGTCGGCGAACAGATGATCGAACTGCGAGCCGTCGGTGGCGAATCCACAACCGGCGTTGAAGAGCGTGCCGAACACCTGCTGGACGCGTGTCACCTGCTCGCCGATTGCGATTCGCCCGCCTAGCCGCTCCTTGAGATACGGCGCGGCGGACAGATGGTCCGCGTGCACGTGCGTCTCCAGCAACCATTGCACGCTCGCGCCCAGCGCTTCGACGCGTGCGGCGAGCCGGTCGGCCGACGCGGTTCGCGTCCGCCCTGATTTCGGGTCGTAATCGAGCACGCTGTCGATCAGCGCGCATTGCCGTGTGTGCGGATCCAGCAGCAGATAGCTGATGGTCCACGTGGCCGGATCGAAGAACCCTTCGACGATAAATGTGCTGGCGGTCATTGCAGTCGTTCCTCTTTGCCGGACGGACGTCCAGCAGCGTTCGGGAGCGACATGAGTCAAGTTCCGTGCCAGTCGGGTCATCGCGTCGCGCCGCGATTGTAGATCCATGATCTACATCGATTTTTATGCTTTGCACGCGGGCTATGAAACGGCTTGGGCATATAAGGACGTGCGACGTGCGACTGCCACGAACTGTCATATGGCAGTCGTGGCAGAAATGGCAGTCGGCGCGTATAGTGCCTGTTCTCCGACACATATGACCGGTCCGCGACATGACCCTGCCCGAGTCCGCATCCCCTCCAACCGCCGCGCCTGATTCGACGCCTGCGCTGCCCGGCGCGCCCGAGATTGCCGCGCTCGTGTCCTATCTGGAATACGACCCGCAGCCATCGATCGTGCTTGATCCGCACTACCGCATTCTTGCGGCCAACACCGCATACCAGCGGCAGTTCGGCGTGGCGGGGCAGCCGCACGTGGGGCGCCGCTGCTATCAGGTATCGCACCACTACGAGGTTCCGTGCGATCAGGCCGGCGAGCATTGTCCGATGAAGCGCGCGTCCGATACCCGCAGCGCGGATCGCGTGCTGCACATCCATCACACGCCGCGCGGCCCCGAACACGTGGACGTGGAATTGCGGCCGATCTTCGACACCCGGTTCGAGATCGTCGCGTATGTCGAGCGGCTCTCCACCGTGCGAGGCGCCTCCGCGCGGCCAAGCGTGGACGGGCTGGTCGGACGCGCACCCGCATTCAACGAGGCGATCTCGGCATTGCAGCGCGTCGCGCCGTCGATGTTGCCCGTGCTGCTGCTCGGCGAGTCCGGCACCGGCAAGGAACTGTTCGCCCATGCGCTGCACGAGGCAAGCGATCGGGCACAACGGCCGTTCGTCGTGGTCGATTGCTCCGGCATCACGGAGACGCTGTTCGAGAGCGAACTGTTCGGCTACGAGAAAGGCTCGTTCACGGGCGCCTCGACCCGCAAGCCCGGACTCGTCGAAACGGCGCAGGGCGGGACGCTGTTTCTCGACGAAATAGGCGACGTGCCGTTGTCGATGCAGGTCAAGCTGCTGCGTCTCATCGAGACGGGCGCGTTCCGCCGCGTCGGCAGCGTCGAGACGCAGCGCGCGGACTTCCGGCTCGTCGCCGCGACTCACAAGCCACTCGAGCAGATGCTGGCGACCGGACAGTTCCGCTCGGACCTGTATTTCCGGATCAGCGCGTTCCCGATCCGCCTGCCGGCGCTGCGCGACCGTGCCGACGACATTCCGCTACTGGTGGACTCGACCCTGCAGCGCATCGCCTCCGGGCGCAGCGCGGCGTTGCGCAAGACCTCGGTCGCGCCGGATGCGCTCGCCCGGCTGTGCGCCTATAGCTGGCCGGGCAACATCCGCGAGCTACGCAACGTGCTCGAACGCGCGAGCCTGCTGGCGGACGACGGTGTGATCCGCCCGGAACATCTGCCGGATATGGTCAGGGGCGGGGCGTCGTCGGCGAGTCCAGCGGCTGCGCCGCTGCACCATTTCGGTCGCATGAAACTCACGGACGCCGAACTGGCTCATGTGGCCGCGGATTTTGCGGGGCGGCGCAAGGAGCTCGCCGCACAACTCGGCATGAGCGAGCGCACGCTGTACCGGCGGCTAAAGGCTCTTGGCGAAGATGGTTCGCACGGCGAGCGCTAAAAAAGCATGGTCATTGAGCCCGCAGTGACTTGCGCGCATCCCTGCAAGCGAATCTCGCCTCGTCACGGAACCACAACTGCGGCCGGTTGCCTTGCCCCCAAACCTGAAAACTCATTTGCGCCGACGGTACTACCGGCGCGTTTTGCCAGAACGTAAATTCACTTCACGACTTCGCTGCAAACACAGCGGAGCTGGCAAACCTTTGATTTCAGGAGAAACAACATGCTTGATCGCACTGACGCAGCACTTCTGGCAGATGACACGGATGTCACCGAAAGCGCGCAATACTTCGAATACACCAAGGCCGCCAACCCGATTGGCGCGAAGCTGATTCCACGCGTTCCTTTCAAGACGTTCCCCGCCGAGTTGTACGCCGACGGTCCGACTCGCGTGGTCGCGCTGGATCTTTCAGCGGAGCTGGGCTGCGACACGCCGGCAACCGGACCGGGATTGATCGCGAACTTCGTGCGGGTTCTGAAGGGAGAGCGGATCGAACTGGACCCGCTGGCCACCTCGCAGATTTTCTATGTGATTCGCGGGACGGGATCGGCGGTGCAGGGCGGCCACACTATTCCATTTACGCAAGGCGCGTTCTTCTCGTTGCCCGGCGGTATCGAGTCCACGATCTCGGCGCTCGAAGACGTCGCGTTGTACTACGTCAACGATGCGCCATTGTTGACTTACCTTGGCGTCGATTCGGTTTCTCCGCGCTTTGACCCGACCTTGTACCCCGCGGAACGTGCAGAGGCCGAACTGCAAAAAGTCGCGAGAGATACCCATGCCGCTCTTCGCAGCCGCATTTCCGTTCTGCTGGGCAACGCCAATTTTCCGCAGACCCGCACGGTGACGCATGTGCTGTGGGCCATGTTCGGTTTGCTTCCCGGTAAATCGGTTCAGAAGCCGCACCGTCATCAATCGATTGCGCTGGACTTCATTGTCGACTGTCCGCAGGGATGCTATAGCCTCGTCGGCACGGAGCTGGACGAGCAAGGCAATATTGCGGACGCAACGCGGGTTGATTGGGCGCCGGGCCTTGCGTTCGTGACGCCGCCGGGATACTGGCACGCCCACTTCAATGAATCGGACAAAGACGCCCGCCTGATTCCGATTCAGGACGCAGGTTTGCAAACCTATCTGCGGGCGCTGGACATTCGCTTTGCCAAATAGGCAAGTTGTCGTCTAGCAATAGAGAAGTCTCTCCCTGCTGTTGTTCAGCGAGCCCGTTCCGCACTTTCAATGCGTGACGGGCTCATCGTTTGAGTGAATCGAATGCAAAGGACACGGCACGTTGTGCATGCTGTCCGATCAGACGGGATTGGCTAGGCGCTGCTTGTCGGCCATCTTCTCCGGCATGCGCATTCGAATCACGCACGCTGCCGGTATTGCAACTGATATCGTAAGCTACCCGGCATTGACAGCGAGCGCCGGCCGACGCGCCCAGGCGCAGCCCACCTTGGATTCCGACATGGATTACTTCGCAGCAGTCCGGACGTTCGTGCGTGCAGCCGAACTGGGTAGTCTCACTCGTGCAGCCCAGGAGCTGTCCATCAAGACGTCGACCGCGTCGCGACACTTGAATGAACTCGAGGCCGATCTGCGCATCGCGCTTTTTAACCGGTCGACGCGCGGCCTCTCGCTCACGGAAGGCGGCAAGGTTTTCTACGCCCGCGTTTCGGAAGTGCTGACTCAGTTGAAGGATGCGAGAGATGCGACGTCGTCGCTCAATCAGAGCCCTTCGGGCGTCTTGCGTGTCACGCTGCCTGTCTCGTTCGGCCGGAAACACGTTGTACCGCACATCGGCGAATTCATGGACCGGTATCGCGATATCGACGTGGAGGCCATCTTCACCGACGACATTCTCAATCTCATCGAGTCACAGATCGATCTCGGCATTCGCATAGGCGCGTTGCAGGATTCTTCGCTGATGGCCCGGCGACTTGCGCCGCACCGCGAGGTGGCGTGCGCGGCGCCTGCGTATGCCAAGGCATGCGGCGTACCGGTCACGCCCGGCGCGCTGAAGGATCACGCCTGCCTGATGTTCTCGCGAACAGTGGGAAATGTCTGGTACGTCAGGCCCCGCAACGATACGGCGGCGGAGTGGCAGAAGGCGACGGTGAATGGCCGCCTCACCCTCGACGATACCGACGCGCTGCTTGCAGTCGCGCTGGCCGGAAGAGGGATCGCGTTGCTGCCCAACTGGCTGGCGTACGAGCCGCTCGGCGACGGCCGTCTCACGAACATCCTGCCGGACTGGGAGATCCGTTCGTCGCGCGAAGAGGCATCGATCTGGGCGGTTTATCCGCGGAAGAAAACGGTATCGTCCAAGGTCCGGTCGTTCATCGACTTTCTCGCCGACAAATTCGAGGGGGCGCCTTACTGACACTGACAGGCCGAACGGCCCGGCAAAAAGAATCGCTACCGGTCAGCGCGGCGAGCGCGTGACTACTGCTCCTTGCACTGCACGTCGCGCTTTTGCACGACGATAATCACGGGGTATGTTCCCCGGTCGAGTTCGACACGCGCGACCACGGCCATCGTCGTGCTGTCGATGTCGTCGTACACGCTGACCTCTTCATGCCGAAGGCTCGTGATGCCGGTACAGCCCGACGCGCGGCCCTCGTCGGAGACCTTGCACTGGATCGGGTTGTCCGCGAGGTAGCGAAATTTGTCTCTGTCCGGCGTGGCAAGGTACTCGCGAAAACTCTGTGCCGCACCACCAATACCGGTGACATACCCAATGGCGCATTCCTGTTTGGGCGTATCGCCGCCCACGGATGTGTCGGCGTTCGCCGTTACGCTCGCGGCTGCGATGACTACCGCGAGTGTCGATGCAAGAAGGTATTTCATGGCGCGTATCACGGTTGTCGGATCGAAGTGCGGATTGTAAAGGCATCTCGCCCAACGCGCCGCCGTCCTCGCCGTGGGTAGGACTAGCGGATTTCTCTGGCCACGCTTTGCAACTTCAGGAAGGCGCGATACCGTGCCTCGTGTAGTCCCGCGATCTCGCCGGAGCCCGGCTTATAGGTCTTGCTGATCTGCGACATTCTGGCCATTGCCGAGCGCACGTCGCCGAACTGGCCGCCCGCTACGCCTCCCAGCATCGCGGCACCCAGCAGCACGGGCTCTTCCGCCTGGGTGGCGAGCACGGGCTTGCCCGTCGCATCCGCGAGCAGTTGCCGAACGAGATCGAGCCGTCCCGCGCCGCCGCTGATCACCACCCGCGCGATCGGCGCACCGGCGTTCGCCTGCGCCTCGATGATCTGGCGAAGCCCGTAGCCGATGCTGCAAATGCCGGCAATGTAGAGCGCGACCAGACTGTCCAGGTCGTCTTCCATGCCGAGACCCGCAATCACGGCTCGGGCGTGCGGGTCGGCCAGCGGAGCACGGTTGCCCAGAAACTCCGGGACCACATGCAGACCGTCGGCGAGCACTGCCGCTTGCGACAGACTGTCTGCCGCCTGCACGGCGAGGGCGGCGAGCATTGCCGGCAACGACTGGCCTTCGTGTTCCGCGCGGCGCCTTGCCTCGGCGGCCGCGGGATGCATCGCGAGCAGCCGTTCGATCGCCGCGCCCGCTACCGATTGACCACCCTCGTTGAGCCATGCATCCGGCACCATCGCCGAAAAGTACGGTCCCCACACCCCGGGCACGAAGACCGGACTGCGCGTCGTGGTCATCGTGCACGACGAGGTGCCGAACACGTAGGCGAGGCAGGCCTCGGGATCGCCATCCGCGCCGACCGTGCCGATGCCGCCGGCATGGGCGTCGATCACGCCGGTGGCGACCGGCGTGCCGGTGCGCAGGCCGAGCTGCGCGGCGGCGTCCGCGGTCAGCCCACTTCCGAGCGGCGTACCCGGATCGACGACCGTTTGGCCTATGCGCGCGAAGGCTTCGTCGGCCAGCACGCCAAGGCCGACGCTGCGAAAGTAGCTCTCGTCCCAGCGCCGCTCGTGCGCGAGATAGGTCCACTTGCAGGTGACCGTGCAGGTCGATCGGGACAGGTCGCCGGTTGCGCGCCAGGTCAGGAAGTCGGGCAGATCGAAGAACTGCCATGCCGCCGCGAAGACGGCCGGCCTGTTCTCGAGAAGCCATAGCAGCTTCGGCGTCTCCATTTCCGGCGAGATCCTGCCGCCGACATAGTTCAGCACCTCGTGACCCGTCGCGTTGATGCGCTCCGCCTGCGCCACGGCGCGGTGATCCATCCAGACGATAATGTCGCGCTCCGCCTGCTCCGACGGACCCACCGGCAACGGCTGGCCGCCCGCGCCCAGCACGACGAGCGAACAGGTGGCGTCGAAGCCGATGCCGGCGACCTGATCGGGCGAGACCGCGGCCTGCGACAGGGCGTCTTTCACGGAATCGCAGACAGCCTTCCAGATTTCGCCGCTCGACTGCTCGACGATGGAACCGCTCGCATGGAACAGCGTGATGTCGCGCTTTGCCGACGCCACCATGCGGCCGGCAAGATCGAATAGGCCGGCCCGGGCGCTGCCGGTGCCAACGTCCACGCCGATCACATAGCGCTCGTCGCGCGCGCTGTCTGCCGCGCCGGAGGTCGGGTGTTCTGAAGTCATAGCTTGCTGCCTGTTCGCTGTCTGGTTAGGGATGGTGCTGCGCATCGACTGCGGGCCGCACCGGACCCGCGCACGTCGAGCGTTTCACAGATCGACGTTGTTGGGAAGGATAACGAGATCGCGAATAGTCACGTTGCGCGGCCGCGTCAGCATGAAGAGCACTGCATCGGCGACCTCGCTGGGCTGCATCAGGCTGCCCGACGCGAGTGCTTCATCCATCTTCGCTTTCGGCCAGTCGTCGAGCAGGGCCGTCACCACGGGACCGGGAGCGACCGCGCCGACTCGCACGCCGTGTTTGGCGAGTTGGCGCCGCGTCGTGTGGACGAAGGCCTGCACCGCGAACTTGGACGCCGTATAGATCGGCTCCCACACCACCGGCACGATTCCGGCGATGGAGCTGGTAAAGATAATGTCGCCCGATTTCTGCGCGACCATGTGCGGCAGCACGGCGTGGACCGATCGGAACGCGGCATTCACGTTCAGGTTCAGCACGCGATCCCACTCGTCCGGATTGCCGTCCAGCACGTCGCCGCCGACGTACGCGCCGGCATTCGCATGGAAGATGTCGAGGCCGCCGGCGAGTGCGAGGATTGGCGGCAGCAGCGCGGCAACCTCCTGCGGCTGCAGCAGATCCACCACCAGCGGCAGCGCGTTCGGTCCCAGTTCCGCGCAGAGTTGCTCGAGCTTGTCCTTTGCACGGTCGATCAGCACGACCTTCGCGCCTTCCGCGATCAGTGTGCGCGCGCATTCGAGGCCGATGCCCGATGCCGCGCCCGTGATGGCGGCAACCTTTCCCTTGATGGATTCAGTCATTCACTGTTCTCCTGGAGTGCTGTAATTACGCGCGGCCGTGCGAGACGCGCGACTGCCGGGCGAGCGAGTCGACGATCACCGCGATCGCCAGCACCGCGCCGGTGATCATGAAGCGCAGGGACGACGACAGGTTCAGTAGCGTCAGCCCGCTGGCGATCGACTGGATCACGATGATGCCCAGCACCGCCGAATACGCGCTGCCGCGTCCGCCGAACAGGCTCGTGCCGCCGATCACCGCCGCCGCGATGGCGTTCAGGTTCACGTCGCCACTGCCGGCCTGCTGGCTGGCCGAGGCGAGCCGCGCCGCGGTCAGCACGCCGCCGAGCGCGGCCAGACTGGCGCACAGCACGAACGCACTGGTATAGATCGCGCCGACCTTGATGCCCGCCCGCCGCGCGGCCTCGTGATTGCCGCCGACCGCGTGCATCGAGCGGCCCCAACGGGTTCTCTTGAGCGCATAGTCCATTGCGACCGAGAGTCCGAGGAAGACGCCGAACATCAGCGGGACGCCTCGTCCCTGGTTGAGGTAGGCCACCACGGCTTCCAGAAGGACCGTGATGGCGAGGGCGCGTGCGAGCAGGCTGCCTACCGAGGGCGCGGAGAGATGGAACGCGCGGCGCCGCTCGCGCGTGCGCAGCCCGAGCGCCAGCATGACCGCGCCTGGCGCCAGCGCAAGGAGATACGAAACCACGGGGGGGATGATGATGAGTTGCCCGAGGTTCACGATCGCCGAGCCGTAGGGCAGATTGATCGATCCGGTGGCGCCGAGCACATACAGTTGCATGCCGAGGATCGCGAGCAGCCCGGCCAGTGTCGCGACGAAGCTCGGCATGCCGAGCCGGTTGAGCAGCAGCGCATACACCGCGCCGACCAGCGCGCCGACGGCAATCGCCGCGACGATGGCCAGCAGCACAGGCCAGCCGTGATTGACCCACAGCATGCCGACGAGCGCCGAAGCGAAGCCGCTCATCGAACCCACCGAGAGATCGATCTGTCCCACCATCAGCACACAGACGATGCCGAGCGAGATCACGCCGACCGTCGAGCAGTCGAACAGCAGATTCACCAGGTTGTCGGCCGAGAGGAACACCGGGTTCAGGCTGGTGAACACGGTCCAGATGATGATCAGGCCCGCCACGACCGGCAACGATCCCAGATCGCCCGAACGCACCCGTTCGACGAATTCGGCAATGGTGCCGCCGATCCCGGTGGCGTGCTTCACGCGGATATCGCTGCGATCGAGCAGCGCGGACGGCTGGGGCTCGCGTTGCGGTTCAGGCTGCGCAGCGCCTTGCATTTCCTTGCTCATGATCATTCCTTTGTCCACGCGCCCTGTTCGGCCTGGCGCCGGCCGGCGCGGCGCGACACGGCGTTTTCGGTCGCGCCGGTGATCGCGGCCACCAGTTCTTCATTCGACGAGTCGGGATAGAACACGCCGTTGTTGCGGCCAAGCCGCAGCACCACGATCCGGTCCGCCACGGCGCGCACGTCCTCCATGTTGTGGCTGATCATGATGACGGCGTGACCACGGTCGCGCACACGCTCGATCAGGTTCAGCACCTCGGCGGTCTGGGCCACGCCCAGCGCCGCCGTCGGTTCGTCGAGCATGATCAGCTTCGGATCCAGCAGCAGCGAGCGCGCGATCGCCACGGTCTGGCGCTGCCCGCCCGACAGCGAGGCGACCACGTCGCGCACGCTGGGAATGCGCGCCGACAGTTCGTTCAGAAGCGTCCAGGCCTTCACCTCCATCGCGACCTCGTCGAGGCGCAGCGGATTCAGTTCGCGGCCGAGATAGATGTTGGCGACGACGTCCAGGTTTTCGCATAGGGCGAGATCCTGGAACACCGTGGCGATGCCCAGATCGAGCGCCGCGCCCGGATCGGGCAGCGTGACCTCCTTGCCGCCGAAGGTGATGGTGCCGGCGCTGGGCTGGTGGACTCCGGCGAGCACCTTCACCAGTGTCGATTTTCCGGCGCCGTTGTCGCCCACCAGGGCGACCACTTCGCCGGCATGTACGTCGAGCTCGATGTCCGTCAGGGCCGAGACCGCTCCGAAGTGCTTCGAGACGCCGCGCAGGCTCAGCACCAGTTCGCCGCGCGTGGACCGGGTTGTGGCGTTGTCAGTCATGGGACGGATACCTAGTCAGGAGTTGAGCGACCCGGCTCGCGCCGGGTCCGTCCGGGGAATGCCTCGCGTTTCTTTCGCGAGCTGGCGTTGGATGCGTGCGGATCAGTACGCGATGCCCAGCTTCTTGCATCCTTCGGCATAGCGGTCGGTGCACAGATCCTTGCCGCTCGCGAAGCCCTTGTCCACGACCTCGGCCTTGAGGTTCTTCGCCGTGATGACCGCGGGCTTGAAGAGCTGCGACGGCGTATTGAAGAGCGTCGTTTCGCCCTTCGGCGTCTGGCCGGACAGGAAGCCGACCGCCACCTTCGCCGCCGCCGCCGCGACGATCTCGCTCGGCTTCAGGATAGTGTTGTATTCGTCGCCCGCGATGATCAGCTGCAGTCCCGCGAGCGTCGCATCGTTGCCGGTCACGGGCGGCACCGGATTGACGCCGGCTGCCTTGAACGCCGCGACGGCGCCGCCGCCCGTGCCGTCGTTGGCGGCCACCACGCCGACGATCTGCGAGCCGAAGCGGGTGATCTGTCCGCTCACCCACTGCTGGGCCTTCGGCGGCGCCCACTCGGGCGTGTCGTACTCGGCCAGCGTTTTGTAGCCGCTGCCCTGCAAGCCGGCGTGGATGCCCTTTTTGATCAGGCCGGCGGCCGCGTCGGTCGGCGAACCGTTGACTTCGAGCACGCCGCCTTTGGTGGTCGGCACGCCTGTCTCCTTCAGATGCTGGACGAGCGACTGCGCGATAGCCTTGCCGATGCCTTCGTTGTCGAACGACACGTAGTAGTTGGCGGGCGTCGAAGGCACCGGCCGGTCGTAGGCGATGACCTTGATCCCCTGGCTTTGCGCCATATGGACCAGCGAGGCCGCGGCCGTCGAGTCGACCGGGTCGAGGACGATCACCTTGGCGCCCTGCGCGATCACCGAGTTGAACTGCTGCTGTTGTGTCGCGACGTCGGCATTGGCGTTCTGGTAGAGCACCTTGCAGTCGGGGCAGAGTTTGCCCATCTCGGTCTTGAAGCCGGGGAAGTCATGCTGTTCGTAGCGCGTCGAGGCCTGGTCGGGCATCAGGAAAGCGACCGTGCCGCTGGGCGCGGCCAACGCGGCCGTGCCGCCCAGCAAGCTCAGGCTCAGGGCGCTGGCGCCGATGAGTTGGTTCGAAAGTCTGGTCATCGCATGTCTCCATTTTTTAGAAAAATTCCGGCGTAGCTGCTGCCGTGTTTGGGCTTCGGGTGAGCCTTCTCGTGAAGTGGATTGTTTCGCCGGTGGTGTCCGGATAAGTGCCGGTCATGCGCCTGCGTTGCATGAGCGCGGCTATGAATCACTCGATGCCGGCCGAGCCGAGTGCTAGCCGAACGCCCGCGAGGCGGGCGCGGCGGCGTCCGGGGATTCAGTTGCGCTCGCCGCATTGAGCTGCTGGAAGGCACGCCATCGCGAGGGCGGCATGTTCTTCAGCAACAGGAACTGGCGGTTGAAATTGGACAGGTTATTGAATCCGACCTGGTAGCAGATATCGGTGATAGTCAGCTCGTCCGACATCAGCAACTGGCACGCGAGATTGATGCGCAGCCGGTTCACGTACTGTACGAACGGCACGCCGGTATGGCGGCGGAAGAATCGCGAGAAGGCGCTGACGCTCTGTCCCGCGAGTTCGGCCAATTCCGTTTCGCGCAGCTCTTGCGACAGATTTTTGCCAATGTACGAAAGCACGTGATTGATGCGCGTCTCGGCATAGCGCGCGGGATCGGCACGGTAAGCGGCGCTCGCCAGCTTGACGGGCGCTGAGCTTTGCACGAGCAGATCGAATAACGCGAGAAACAGCGTGATGCGCCGCATGCCTTGCGCACCCAGCATCTCGCGCATGATCGGCTCGGCGGCGGCGCCCGTTTCGGGCGAGAACAGCAAACCCCAGCGGGAAGCGTCGAGCAAGGGCTCCACGCGCTTGAGTTCAGGCAGCGCCTGGATGGCGCGCGCGATGAACTCGACATCGAACTGCAGGATCAGACAGCGTTCGTCCACCCGATCGCCGCGCGGTACATTGCTGACCCAATTGTGCGGCAGGTTCGATCCCACCATCACGAGATTGCCCGGCGCGAAGTTGCCGATGTAATCGCCGACGAAGTATTTGCCCGTGGTCGATGTAATCAGCTGGATTTCGTATTCGGGATGGAAGTGCCAGCGCACCGTGCGATAGGGATAACCGTGCGACCAGACCTTGAACGACTCGTCGCGCGGCACGGCGACCAGTTCCAGATCCGGCGGGACGATTTTGGCGCAGCGGGCATCCGCATGCGCGGCGGTACCCAGAGTGGTGTGCATCTGTCTTCCTCCTGAGCCGGTCTATTTTTTGGGGCGCGGTTCGCGCACAACGCATTGCACCTGGCTATGGGAGAAAGTTAGCCTTGCTGGGAAGATGTCGCCACTGAAAATCGAGCCGCAAACTGATACTTAATTGCATTCGGGTAAGTCCGTACGGCGACGCTTCCAGCAGGAATGGCAGGAGGCGCGCGGCGAGCCGCTGCCCGACGCGCGGGTGGCGTCGGCAAACATACGGAAAGGGAATCAGAAGCTGACGAACGCGTGCACGAGCCGGTTGAAAGCGCCGGCATTCGAGACGTTCATTCCATGCGACGCGCCGGCGATGGTTTGCCTTTCCGCATAGCCGATCCATTCGGCGAGCTTGTCGACGTTGTTGCGGAACATGCGGGGACTGCGCTGCCCGTCGATCAGCAAGGTCCGGCATTTCACGCCGCGTGCCACCTCGTGGGAATAGGCGGGCAGGGGATCGCGGAACTGCTTGGGCAGCGTGTCCGCGTTGTCGATTGCCATCGTGCGGAAGGCCGCCGGACTTTTGCGCCACGATCCGGGTGCGCTCACCGAGTCGACGAACAGCTCCAGTCCCGCGTCGATTTCCCGGCTCTCGATAAGGTCGGCGACGCGTGCGCGCAGCACATTGGTCGCGCCCGGCAGCGACGCGTCCGGCATGCCTTCGAGCTGCAGCGGCCCGCCCGGGTCCGCGAGCGTCAGCGATTTCACGAGCCGCGGATATTCGCGCGCGACATGAAACGCCACGCAGCCGCCGCGCGAATGACCGATCAGATGCACGGGCCCGAGGTCGATCGCCTCGATGAATTCGGCGAGTTCGGCGACATGCGTCTGCCAGCCGAACTCGCCCTGGATGCAAGCCTCGTTGGCCGGCCAGTAGTGGCTCAAGCTCACCGAGATGCAGCGGAAATGCTGCGACAGCGCCGCGGTCTGCGCGCTCCAGTAGCGATAGTCGCAAAGCGAGCCGTGCACGAACACCAGCGGTTCGCCTTCTCCGCACTCGACATACGGCACGCAGATGCCCGATGCGATGGTCGCAAACGACAGTTCCGCTACGGCAAGCACTGAGAAATCGGTACGGGCATTCATTGACTGGCTCCTTGGCGGCCACTATGCCCGATGTCGCTGCCTTAGAAAATCGCGTAATATTGATTGAATCTATCTACTTTTCTGATACCAGACCCCATTGAAAGCGCTCGACCTGGACGTCATGACCATGATTGTCGCCGTTGCCGACACTGGCAACATCAGCCGGGCGGCGGAAGTCGTGCATCGCTCGCAATCGGCGGTGAGCATGCAGATCAAGACGCTCGAAACCGCGCTCGGCAAGCCGCTGTTCGTGCGCAAGCCGAGAAGCGTGATCCCGACGCAGGACGGCGAAGTGCTGCTGACTTACGCTCGCCGCATGCTCGCATTGCGCGACGAGGCGTGGGCGGCGGTGGTTCGGCCGGACGTGACCGGGCGCGTGAGTATCGGCGTGCCGGACGACTACGCTTCGTCGCTATTGCCGCCCATTCTGAAGAAGTTTTCCGCCAGCTATCCGAAGGTGGAGATTCAGGTCGTCGGTTTGCCGAGCGTTGCATTGGCGCCGATGGTGAAAGACGGTTCGGTCGATCTGGTGTGCGCGACGCGAGTCAAGGGTTTGTCGGGCGAGTTCATCCGGCTCGAGCCGATGGAATGGGCGGCGGCGCCGAGCGCCGATGAAATCTGGCGCGAGCGGCCGCTGCCGATCGCCGTGTTTCTGCCGGGCAGCGTCGCGCGGGAGAACGCGATCCGCAGTCTCGAACGCGCGAAGATTCCGTATCGGACCTCGTACGAAAGTCCGAGTCTGCTCGGGCTGCTGTCGATGGCCGAAGCCGGGCTTGCCATTGTGCCGCTCGCGCGCTGCGCAGTCCCGGCGCACTTCACGCTGCTTGGGCGTGCGCAGGGATTGCCCGAGATCCCCGCGCTCGAAATGGTGCTGGCGCGCAGCACCGCTTCGAAGCGTCCGCCGTGTGATTTTCTGGCGGAGAAGATCGTCTCCGAATTGCGGCGCTAGCTTTCCCGGCGTTTCACTTCGTCGCGCGGCGTCATGGGCGGATTGCGCGGCTTTGAGCGCTGCTTTCGCATGCGCCCGCCGGACTCATTTTGCCGGCTTGAGCGCGCGCAGGCGCCAGATCAGGCTCGAGGTGTCGAAGCGGTTGCCGCCGAGCGACTGCACGTCCGCATAGAACTGATCGACGAGGGCCGTCATGGGCAGCGACGCGCCATTGCGCTTTGCTTCGTCGAGACAGAAGCCGAGATCCTTGCGCATCCAGTCGACGGCAAAGCCGTAATCGAACTTGCCGTCGATCATGGTCTTGCCGCGATTGTCCATCTGCCAGCTGGCCGCCGCGCCCTTGCCGATCACCTGCAGCACGAGCGGCATGTCGAGGCCCGCGAGCTGGCCGAAGTTGATCGCCTCGGAGAGTCCCTGGACGATGCCGGCGATACAGATCTGGTTGACCATCTTCGCCAGTTGCCCGGCGCCGACGGCACCCACCAGCGTGACGGCCGCCGCGTAGTGCGCGAGCACCGGCGACGCCTGCTCGAAGACGGCCGGCTCGCCGCCGCACATGATCGTCAGCTTGCCGTTCTGCGCGCCGGACTGGCCGCCCGACACGGGCGCGTCGATGAAGTGCAGACCCTTCCGGCTCGCGACTTCGGCCAGTTCGCGCGCCACGTTCGCGGACGCTGTCGTGTGATCGACAAACGCGGTATCCGGCGCCATGCCGGCGAACGCGCCGTTCTCGCCGAGCGTGACGCTGCGCAGATCGTCGTCGTTGCCGACGCAGGCGAGTACCAGATCGGCCCCGTCTGCGGCTTCCCGAGGCGTGCCGGCGGCGCGGCCGCCGTATTCGGACACCCATTGCTGCGCTTTCGACGCGGTCCTGTTGTACACGGTCACGTCGAGGCCCGCTTTCGCGAGATGGCCGGCCATCGGATAACCCATCACGCCGAGACCGAGAAACGCGACACGGCGAACGGTGGACGGGGTGGGCTGTGCTGTCGGATGATTCATTGGGGTTCCATAGACTGGGCGGGGTTTGGGGTGGGGTAATTATCAGGGCGCGGGCGGTCCGGGCGGCACCGAAGATGACAAAAATCTCATATTTCCACCATGTTGGCACTGCGGCAGCGCCGTAGCATCGGTTGCACCTGGTCAACATCTCACACACCCATGCTTACCCGCAACCTTGCTGCCGTTCTTGCGCTTGCTGCGATGAGCACGGCGTACGGACAAACGGCTGCGCGCCTTGCGCAGAGCCCTCCACCTGTGCCGCCGACGGCGCAGGCCTTGCCACAGGAGGGCGCCGCCTTGCCGCTCGACGAGGCGCTGGGCATTGCCGCCGGGAACAACCCTTTGCTGCGCGGCGCGCGTGCCGACGTGGACGCATCGGGCGGGGCGTTCATGCAGGCGGGGGCCCGGCCCAATCCGCAGATATCGCTGCTGCAGGAGGGGTTCGGCGGCGCCGAGCGTACCTCCACGGCGCTGCTCAACCAGACCGTGGAGTTCGGCGGCAAGCGTCAGGCGCGGCTGGACGTCGCTTCCTATGGGCGTGAAGTGGCGCTCGCGTCGCTCGACGCGCGCGGGGCCGCGCTGCGCTCGGACGTCATCGCCGCGTTTTACGGATTGCTTGCGGCGCAACGCCAGTTGCGGGTCGCCCAGGAGTCCGCCGATATCGCGGCGAGGTCGGCGGAACTGGCGGAAAAGCGCGCGCGGGCCGGCAAGGTGTCGCCGGTCGAGGCAACGAAGGCGCGGGTCGCCGCGACCGGCGTTCAGATCGAACAGGCCAACGCCGCCGCGCGGTTGACGATTGCCGCGGAGAAGCTCGCGAACGTGACGGGCAGTCCGCTCGTGCGGGGACGCCCCGTTAGCGGCGACATCGAGAGCGTGCCGGTGGTCGGGCCGCTTGCCCAACTCCTGCCGCAACTGTCCGACGCGCCGCTTGCGCGCGCGGCGAAGGCCGAGACGCTTCGGGCCAACGCCGCCATTTCCGTGGAGCGCGCGAGGCGCATTCCCGATGTCACCTTCAGCGTCGGCATGAAGCGGGTCGTGACGGGCGGGGTTCCCGGCAACCAGGCGGTGGTCGGCGTGTCCATTCCGCTTCCGCTGTTCGATACCAACAAGGGCGCGCTGCTCGAATCGATTCACAAAGCCGGGAAGGCGAGCGCCGAGTTCGACAGCGAAACGGCACGACTGCAGCTGGAATTAACGCAGGCATACGCCAACTACGAGAGATCGAGCCTGGAAGCACGACGCCTGAAAGCCGACGTGTTGCCGGCCGCGCGTGAGGCGCTCGACGCCATGTCGCGCGGCTACGAACTCGGCAAGTTCGGCTTTCTGGATGTGCTGGACGCGCAGCGCACGTTGTTCCAGGGCCAGTCGCAATACGTGCAGGCATTGACGGATGCGCACCTTGCCTACGCCGATATTGGACGGCTTGTCGGCGTTCCCTTGAACGACATTGGTGACTCAACGCCCCGCCTACCTTGAAAGGATTCGTCATGCCGCGCAGAAAACTCATCGTCGCCGCTGTGGCGACCCTTGGCAGCGTGAGCATCGCGCTCGCCGCATTCGCGTTGACGCGCGAGTCGTCGAATGGCGGCGGCGCTGCGGCTGCCGCCGATACCTCGGCGACTGCGCAGGGTTCGCCCGGCCGGTACGGCGGCGCCGTGTTCAGGGAAGGCGCCCTGTCCGTCGAAATCGTCCTGTCCGAGAAGCCGGGGGATGCACGCCTCGTCGTCTATCCTCTTGTCGACGGCAAGCCCGCGGATAAAGACGTGGCCGTTTCAGGTTCCATCACCCGCTACGACGGTTCGAAGCGGCCCCTCCAGTTCGTGCCGACAGGCCAGAAGTGGACGTCCGCCGAACCGATCGGCATGCCTCACGTATTCGATGCAGCCATTCAACTCAAGTGGCGCGCGCAGTCCGCGTCGTTCGTTTTTTCGCGGGCCGATGGAGCGATCGCGCTCAGTGCGGCGCAAATCGAGGCGGCCAGGATTCGCCTCGGCGAGGCCGGTCCTGCCCAGGTTCTCACGACCTTCCAGCTTCCCGGCGAAATCAGGTTCAACGAGGACCGCACGGCCCACGTGGTACCGCGGGTGGCGGGCATCGTGGAGCGGGTCAGCGTTTCGACCGGCGAGAAAGTCGAGCTGGGGCAAGTGCTGGCAGTGATTGCCAGCACCGATCTTGCCGACCGCAGGAGCGAATTGCTGACCGCGGAGCGCCGGCTCGCCGCGGCGAGAACGTCGTACGCGCGCGAGAAGACGTTGTGGCAGGAACGCATCTCGGCCGAGCAGGACTATCTGCAGGCGCAGGTTCAATTGCGCGAAGCCGAAATCGCCGCGCAGAACGCCCGCGCGAAGCTCGCCGCGCTGAATGCACCGGCGGCTGCCGGCGCATTGAACCGCTACGAATTGCGCGCGCCGTTTGCCGGCACGCTGGTCGAGAAGCATGCCACGCCCGGTGAGGCGGTCGCGGCCGATGCCAGACTCTTCGTTCTCTCCGACCTTTCGTCCGTGTGGGCCGAGATGGCGGTGCCGGCGCAGCGCCTGAACGATGTGCGGGTCGGCCGGGACGCCACCGTCAGCGCCACTGCATTCGAATCGAAGTCCAGCGGGCCGATTGCCTATGTCGGCGCGCTGCTCGGCGAGCAGACGCGCACTGCGCCGGCGCGCGTGGTATTGCCCAATCCAGACGGAGCGTGGCGGCCCGGCATGTTCGTCAATGTGTCGGTGGACGCCGGCAGACAAAGCGTGCCGCTCGCCGTGGCGGCCGACGCGCTGCAGGACATCGACGGCTCGCCCGCCGTCTTCGTGCAGTCGCGCGGAGGTTTTGTGGCGCAGGCCGTTCAGACCGGACGCCGTGACGACAAGGTCGTCGAAGTCGTGACAGGACTTCGGCCGGGGCAAAAATATGCCGCCTCGAACAGCTTCGTCCTCAAGGCCGAACTCGGGAAGGGCAGTGTCGAGGAAGACTAGCCGCCCGGCGCCATGAAGCGCGCGGCACCTGCCGCGGGCGGGCCGCGCTCCCGTGCTTCCCTGTTTCCCTTTAGCCGGTTTCCAAGGACCATCTCAATGTTCGAGAGACTGATACGCTTCGCCATCGCGCACCGCTGGCTAGTCATGCTGGCGATTGCCGCGGTTGCGGCCGTGGGCGTGACCAGCTATCTGAAGCTGCCCATCGACGCCGTGCCTGACATCACCAATGTCCAGGTTCAGATCAATACGTCCGCGCCGGGCTATTCGCCGCTCGAAGCCGAGCAGCGCATCACATACCCGGTGGAGACGGCGATGGCCGGTCTTCCCGATCTGGCGCAGACGCGTTCCATCTCCCGCTATGGCCTGTCTCAGGTCACGGTGATCTTCAAGGACGGCACCGACATCTACTTCGCACGCCAGCTCGTCAACGAAAGGATTCAGGAGGCCAAGGACAAGCTGCCGCCCGGCACCACGCCGGCAATGGGCCCGACTTCTACGGGTCTTGGCGAGATTTACCTGTGGACGGTGGAAGCCGACGCGTCGGCCGTCAAGCCGGACGGAACACGTTACACGCCGATGGATCTGCGCGAACTTCAGGACTGGGTCGTCAAGCCCCAGCTTCGCAATGTGCCGGGTGTCACCGAGGTGAATTCCATCGGCGGTTTCGTGAAGGAGTTCCGGGTTGCGCCGAATCCCGCCAAGCTCATGTCTTACGGCTTGACGCTGGCGGACGCAGTGCGCGCGCTCGAGCGCAACAATGACAATGTCGGCGCCGGCTACATCGAAAAACGCGGCGAACAGTATCTCGTGAGGGTGCCCGGCCAGGCTCGCTCGGCCGACGACATTGCCAATGTCGTGCTGACCAACGTGGGCGGCGTGCCGGTTCGCATCAAGGATATCGGGCAGGTGGATATCGGCCGTGAATTGCGTACGGGCGCCGCGACCTCGAACGGCGAAGAGGTCGTGCTCGGCACCGTGTTCATGCTGATGGGTGAAAACAGCCGCACGGTCGCCAAGGCTGTCTCCGTCAGGATGGACGAGGTGAATCGCACACTGCCTCCCGGGGTGCGCGCGATTCCCGTGTACGACCGCACGGTTCTGGTTGAAAAGGCCGTGCAGACGGTGAAGAAGAATCTGCTCGAAGGCGCGGTACTGGTGGTCGTGGTGCTGTTTCTTTTTCTCGGCAACATGCGCGCGGCGCTGATCACGGCGCTCGTGATTCCGCTGTCCATGCTGATGACGTTCACCGGCATGGTCAACGCGAAGGTGAGTGCCAACCTCATGAGTCTGGGCGCGCTTGACTTCGGCATCATCGTCGACGGCGCGGTGGTGATCGTCGAAAATTGCGTCAGGCGGCTCGCTCATGCGCAGGCGCTCGCCGGCCGGCCGCTGCGCCGGGAGGAGCGTTTCGCCGAAGTGTTCGGCGCCTCGCGGGAAGCGAGGCGCGCGCTGATATTCGGTCAACTGATCATCATGGTGGTCTACCTGCCGATCTTCGCCCTCACGGGCGTCGAAGCGAAAATGTTTCACCCGATGGCGATCACCGTCGTGATGGCGCTTGCCGCCGCGATGGTGTTGACAGTCACCTTCATTCCTGCGGCTATTGCGCTGTTTATCGGCAAGCGCGTCGAAGAAAAGGAAAATCGCTTGATGAGCTGGGCAAGACGGCTTTATGAGCCGCTGCTCGCCGCCTTCATGACGCGCCCGAAACGCGTGTTTCTCGGCGCGGCGGTGATTGTCACGTTGACCACGGGACTGGCGGCGCGCCTTGGCAGCGAGTTCGTGCCGAGTCTGAACGAGGGAGATCTGGCCGTCGCCGCGCTGCGCATTCCGGGCACGAGCCTCTCCCAGTCGGTCGACATGCAAAAGTCCATTGAGACAACGTTGAAGCAACGCTTTCCTGAAATCGACCGCGTGTTCGCGCGTACGGGCACGGCGGAAATCGCGGCGGATCCTATGCCGCCCAACCTGTCCGACGGCTACATCATGCTCAAGCCGACGGACCAGTGGCCGGAGCCGAACAAACCGCGCGAGAAACTCGTGGAGGAAATGGAAGCGGTGCTGGCTGAGTTGCCGGGCAATACATACGAATTCTCGCAACCTATTCAACTTCGGTTCAACGAATTGATCTCCGGCGTGCGCAGCGACGTGGCGGTGAAACTCTTTGGCGACGACATGGCCGTGCTCGACGGCACGGGCGAGAAGATCGCAGCGGCATTGCGGAAGGTGCCGGGCGCTGTCGAAGTGAAGATGGAGCAAACCACCGGCTTGCCGGTTCTCACCATCAACGTGGACCGCGACAAACTGGCGCGCTATGGCGTGACGGTGGGCGACATTCAGGACACGGTCGCGGCCGCGGTGGGCGGGCAGAAAGCCGGCACGCTGTTCCAGGGCGACCGGCGCTTCGATATCGTCGTGCGGTTGCCGGATGAACTTCGCTCTGACATCGAAGCGATCAAGCGGCTGCCGATCGCATTGCCGCTTGCTTCGCCGCTGGCTGGGGCGGGCAGCGGCGGCGTGCCCGTCGCTCAGGCGCCGTATGTGCCGCTCGCCGAGCTGGCCACGGTCGAAGTCGCGCCGGGGCCTAACCAGATCAGCCGCGAAGACGGCAAACGGCGCGTCGTCGTGAGCGCGAATGTCCGCGGGCGTGACGTCGGATCGTTCGTGGCGGACGCGCGCGAGCAGTTACGTCAGGACGTGCAGGTGCCGCCGGGTTACTGGCTGTCGTGGGGCGGACAGTTCGAGCAGTTGCAAAGCGCGAGCGAGCGCCTCAAGCTGGTGGTGCCGTTGTCGCTCTTCATGGTGTTTGTCCTGCTCTTCATCATGTTTAATAATGCTAAAGATGGCTTGCTGGTATTCACCGGTATTCCATTCGCATTGAGCGGCGGCGTGCTGTCGCTCTGGTTGAGAGACATTCCGCTTTCCATTACCGCAGCCGTCGGTTTCATTGCACTCTCGGGCGTCGCGGTGCTGAACGGGCTTGTCATGATTTCCTTCATCAGAAATCTGCGGGAAGAGGGCACGGAGCTGGACGCGGCCGTTCGCGAGGGCGCCGTGACGCGGCTGCGGCCGGTGCTCATGACGGCGCTCGTGGCGTCGCTCGGGTTTCTGCCAATGGCATTCGCAACCGGTACCGGTTCGGAGGTGCAGCGCCCGCTGGCAACGGTGGTGATCGGCGGGATCCTGTCGTCCACGGCGCTGACATTGCTGGTTTTACCTGTGCTTTACCGGGCCGCTCACGCGTCGTCGTGGCGCGCGGTTGCCGTGAGCCGGCTGGCGAACGCGTCGCCGGGTCGGATACTGCGCCGGCTTGGCTTTTTTTAGAGGTCGTTTTGCATGCGGATTCTGTTAGTGGAAGACGAGCCGAAGACCGGCGCCTATCTTCGCAAAGGCCTGTCGGAGGCGGGGTACGTCGTCGATTGGGCGGAAGACGGCGTCACGGGTCAGCACCAGGCGGAAACGGAAGACTACGACCTGCTGATCCTCGACGTGATGCTGCCGGGACAGGACGGCTGGACGCTACTGCAAAATCTCCGCCGCACACGCTCCACGCCCGTGCTGTTTCTCACCGCGCGCGACGACGTGGGCGACCGCGTCAGAGGGCTGGAGCTCGGCGCCGACGACTATCTCGCGAAGCCGTTCGACTTTGTCGAACTGGTCGCACGCGTCAGGTCGATCCTCCGGCGCGGCAAGCCACGTGAATCCATGTCGCTGAAGGTCGCCGATCTCGAACTGGATCTGACGCGGCGCAAAGCGACCCGCCAGGGCGATGTGATCCTGCTGACCGCGAAGGAGTTCACGCTACTATGGCTGCTCATGCGCAAGGAAGGGGAAATCCTGCCGCGCGCGACGATCGCCTCGCAGGTGTGGGATATGAACTTCAATAGCGATACGAATGTCGTGGATTCGGCAATCAGAAGACTGCGCTCCAAGGTCGACGACGCCTACGAACCCAAGCTGATTCACACGGTGAGAGGCATGGGATATGTGCTGGAAGTCCGGGGTGGCGGCAATTGATGAAAGGCGCGGTCCCACGAACGCTGCAGGCGAGGCTGACCGTCCTGATCATTCTGTCGACGTCGGCTATCCTCGCGCTGAGCGGCCTCGCGCTGCACGAGGCGCTGCGAAGCCGCCTCGAGTCCACCTCGGCCGATCTCATGTCCGGTACGCTGGCCGCGCTGCAGACGCATCTGGCCGGGAGCCGGAACACCGAAGAGATTGTCCGCGACGTGCAGACGTGGATCGACCTGCTGCATGGACACCAGAATATGGCGCTCGCCGTCTACGATGCGGCGGGTCAACGCCTGTTGAGTACACCCGGGTTCCAGTCCTACGGGCCGATTCTCGCCGGCCGCATGAGCCGGGTGCCGGCGAGTCTCACGCGCGTCGGCTCGAATCTTCGATACCTCGTCGCCCAGGTGCCGCTCGACGAAGCAACCGGGCGCTCGGTGCGGGCCGCCGTTCAATACGATGGAACCAACGACCGGGCTCTGCTGCGGGCGCAAGCCTATACCGCAGTGATCATCGAAGTGTTCGGCGTGCTTCTCGCCGCCGCGTTTGCGTATGGCATCGCCACGCTGGGCTTGCTCCCGCTGCGCCGGCTGGCGGCCCAGGCGGAGGCGATGTCGACCAGCCGCCTTGCGCAGCCGTTGCCCGAACTCGATGCGACAGGTGAACTGAAGGAACTGGAGCATGCCTTTAACGGCATGCTGGCGCGGCTCGATGAATCATTTACCCGGCTGAGCCAGTTCTCCTCCAATCTTGCACACGACATGCGCACGCCGCTGACCAATCTGCTCGCCGCCGCGCAGGTTGCGCTGTCACAGCCGCGAACGGCGGAGGACTACCGCGACGTGATCGAATCGAGCGTGGACGAATATCAACGCCTCTCGCGAATGATCGAGGACATGCTGTTCCTGGCGCGCTCGGAGCAGGCCGACGCGGCCTTGTCCTTGCGTTCGCTCGACGCGGTCGCGGAGGCCGAACGCGTTGCCGGCTATTACGAGCCGATGGCCGAAGACGCGCAGGTCAGGATCGAGGTGACGGGACATGGTACGGTGCAGGCCGATCTGCTTCTCTTTCAGCGCGCGCTGAGCAATCTGCTTTCGAACGCGCTCGTGCAGGCGCCAAAGGGCAGCACCATTACTATCGACTGCAAGGAAGAACCGAATTCAACCACGCTGACCGTATCGGATTCGGGGCCCGGCATCGAGGCTCACCATCTCAAGCGCATATTCGAGCGGTTTTATCGTGTCGATCCCTCGCGGCAGGCCTCGGCGTCGGGTACGGGACTTGGCCTCGCCATCGTGAAGTCGATCATGAACATTCACGCGGGGCATTGCGGATGCGAAAGCAGACCTCATGTCTGCACCCGCTTCTGGCTGCGTTTTCCCCGGCGCGATTGTTCGGCTAACGGCGTAAGCACGCCCATGACTCGCGGCGCCGTACGTAAGGATTGAGGCGCCGCGTTCACCAGCAACAGACGCAAACACATAGGCCGCCGGGGATGTTGCGCCCGGCGGCGTGTGCCGTTATCGGGCCGCGAGGCTGTCATGATGATCCATCGACGGAGCCGTTTCGCCGGCATGCCACGCAATGGCGTGCAACTCCTTGTTGCGGGCGACCCTGTCGGCACTGGGCGGGTATTGCGTCTTGCTGTTTGGAATCACGCCGTCATGCTGGGCCTGAACGAGTTCCTGGTTCACCTGCGCGCGGGACTTTGCTTGTGCCTGGGCAACTTGTGAGGCCGAAGCGACCATCGTCAGCGCGGCGATGGACAGTGTGATGAGTTTGGCAGCATTCATGTTGAGAACTCCTTCGTAATGACCGCCGGTCGGCGATTCATGAGCCCAGTATGGATCGCAGGCGGTGTGCAATCGTGACCGCGAGATGAGAAAAATGTCAGGTTCGGCGGCCTTGGCGAAGCGGCGATCTGCATGAGATTTTTGTCATTTCGGCGTGAGGTTGGCAGCGGCCTGCGTGGAGCAGGATGACATCTCCATCCACGAGTTGCCGGGCGGCGAACATGCGCGCATTCATGCTGAAGTCTTCTCTCGCGGCTGCCATTGTTACGGCTCTCGCCGGATGTGCCGGCGTGAGCGGCAAACCGCCGGCTTCCGCCAATGCGTCGAGCCCGACACGAGCGACGGCGCCTCTAACGGACCTTGCTCCGGGCGAGCAGATCGACTACGCGGGCCATCGTTGCGGCAATCCGAATTTGTATGTGAAGACGCATCTGTGTGTTTTTCCGCGTCGGTAGCGCTGCATACTGCGCTGCAGGCGGCCTGTCAGCGGTTTACCCACATTCGGCAACAATCCTCCCCACGTGCGGTACTTATTCTCAAGTGCCTACCTTTCTAGACTGTCATTACCGAGTTACGAACAGGGTTGCTCGTAGCAGGACAAAGCAAAATCTGGAGGTAGAGTCATCATGAAGTCCCTTATTCAAGCCGTTGTGGTTGCCGCTGCTCTTGCAGCGCCGGTTGCCGTGTTCGCTCAGGCGAACCAGCCTGTCACGCGTGCGCAAGTGCGTGCCGAACTGATCGAACTGGAACAGGCGGGTTATAACCCGGCCCGCGGCGAAGATCCGACTTATCCGGCCGCCATTCAGGCTGCTGAAGCCAAGGTGGCAGCGCGTCACGCCGCGTCGGGTTTCGGCGGTGCGCCGAGCGGTTCGTCGGATGCGGGTCATCCGTCGGTGTCCAAAGCGGACTGGAATGCGATGTACGACCATCCGTGATGCGTGATGCGTGGATCTGCGAGCCCGCGCTGCGTAAGCCGGGATCGCAGTCATCCTGAACAGCACGCCGTTCTCAGCGGCGTGCGTGACTAACGGCCTCATCGACCAGTTCGGCGATGTCGTGAACATCCACCGTACAGCCGGCCTTGTTCTTCACGCCGCGCCCCCACGCCTGCACGTGTACGCCCGGCGTCAGATACTCGACGAGTTCGGCGGCGGCATACGCAGCGAGGTGCCGTCTTCCAGCAGTGCGCCGCGTAGTTCTCCCTTCGGTCCGTAGAGCGGCATGACGACTTTGACTGGCGAACGATAAGCGTCGGGGAACGGAGGTCATGAGTGCGCCGGGAAGGATTTGAGCTGGAAGGCAGCAAGAATCCAGCCCGTGCCCCGCCCTTTGCGGCAGGTGGATCGACGATCGCTGGAAGCAAAGGGCGCTGTCCGGCTGTTGCGCGGTTGGACACTGTCTGTCGACGAAACGGACAGGTGACCGGGTCGCCGCGGGCGGTTCCGCTTAGTCGCGACGGCACGCGCGCCAAAGGCATATGAATTGCGTAAGGCGGGCAGCCATCCCGGCACTTCTTGCCAGTGGAGTCGTCCGCATGATCCGGTCGCTACGCCCGATCCGTTCGCAACATGCCGCACGTGGGCCGTTCGACGCACGGGGTGCATCGTGAAAGCCATGCGCGCGCTCGAGGCGCTCAATTTCTTCGTGGCCGATGTGCAAGCCGGTATCGGACCGTTTCTCGGCGTGTTCCTGCAGGCGCGCGGCTGGGGCGCCGATCAGATCGGCACGGTCATGACCATCGGCGGCATCGCCGGCATGCTTGCCACTTCGCCGGCCGGCGCGTTGGTGGATGCGACGCGGCATAAGCGCAGCCTGATCGTGGTCGCGGGTCTGATGACCATGCTCGCCTCCGGCCTGCTCTGGATGTCGCACGGCTACTGGATGGTGGCTGCGTCCCAGGTGGCGACCGCGATCACCGGCGCGGCGATCGGCCCGGCGCTGGCCGGCATCACCCTCGGCATGGTCAGGCAACGCGGGTTCGACCGGCAATTCGGCCGCAACCAGGTGGCCAATCATGGCGGCAATGTCGTTGCGGCGGCGCTGTCCGGTTGGCTGGGCTGGCGTTACGGGTTCGGCGCGGTGTTTGTTCTGAGCGCGCTGTTCGGCTTGTTGTCGATCGTGGCCGTGTGGGCGATTCCGGGCAATGCGATCGACCACGACGCCGCGCGGGGCGCCGACGCGCGCTCGGACACTAACGATGCGCCTGCCGCCGCCAACCCGCCCGCGAGCGACCTGCGCGTGCTATTGCAATCCCGTCCGTTGCTGCTGCTCGCGGCCGCGCTCGGCCTGTTTCACCTTGGCAACGCGGCCATGTTGCCACTCTACGGCCTGGCGATCGTCGCGGCCCATCAAGGAGATCCGAGCGCGTTCACCGCGCAGACCATCGTGATCGCACAACTCGTGATGGTCGTGGCCGCGATGCTGGCAAGCCGGCTGATCCGCTGGCGCGGCTACTGGTGGGTGATCCTGCTGACCTTCCTCGCACTGCCGACGCGCGGGCTGATCGCCGCGTCGGTGATCCATGCGTGGGGTGTGTGGCCGGTGCAAGCGCTCGACGGCATCGGCGCGGGATTGCAGAGCGTTGCGGTGCCTGCGCTGGTGGTCCGGTTGCTGGAAGGCAGCGGACGCGTGAACGTGGGGCAGGGCATCGTGATGACCGTGCAAGGCGCCGGCGCCGCGTTGAGTCCGGCTTTGGGCGGAATTCTTGCGCACCGCTTCGGCTATCCCGCCGCCTTCATCGCGCTCGGCGCGGTGTCGACCGGTTCGCTGGTGCTGTGGCTGGGTTTCGGGGCGTCGCTCAGGCACGCCTGCGCGGCCGATGGCGGCGCGGCGCGGGAGGTGGCCGACGCAGCATCCGCGGCATCCTGACGCTTCGCATCGACCTTCGATGAGACCTTTGATGGTACGGGGCTTGCTGAGCCTTGGTGTTCTTATCGCAAGCTGCTACATATGTCCCGAACTCCGACTACTTGCCAACGGTGGAGCGCCCGCGAAATCCGGGTATTGCACGAAGTACCGCGCGTCCTGGTCGTGGACGACAACGTCGGCGCCGCCGAAGCGCTCGCCACCTATCTCTCCTACGAAGGCGTGGAGGCCCGCGCCGCCAATGGCTGCGAGCAGGCGCTGCGCTGCGTGCGCGACTGGGTGCCGGATGTGGTGGTGCTCGACATCATGATGCCCGAGCGCGACGGCTATGAAACCGCAAGCGCCCTGCGCAGCTATCTGCCGACGCACAGTCTGGGCATTGTCGCGTTCACGTCCCTCGATGAGGATCACGTCAGGGAAACCGGCAAAGCACGTCACAATTTCGACGGCTATTGTCAAAAAGGCACGCCCCCAACCGCGCTGCTCGCGCTGATGCGCAAGTTCTGGCGCGAATAGCGGCGCCACATGGAAGACGCGTGGGTTGCCTGCCGGGAGTTTCGGCGGGGCCGGGCAGAGGCGCCGGCTGGCTCACCGGCTGGCGCGACTCGCGCCGCGCCGGAAACCCGCTTCAATGACAACGGGTCAAGCGAAAGGCGTCAAGCCGGCTCGTTCAACGCCGGTTCCGCGACGATCTGCTTCAGAATCGCCTCCATCAAGCCCGGAAACCGGGCGTCCAGTTCCGAGCGCCGCAGTGAATTCTGATGCACGGTGCCGGCCACGCGCGTGCGCACGAGGCCAGCCTCGCGCAGGATCCGGAAGTGATGCGATACGCTCGACTTCGGGCGGCCGCCGTCGAGTTCGCCGCAGGTGGCCTCATCGACCGACGACAGCCGGCGGACAATCTCCAGACGGACCGGGTCGCTCAAGGCATGGAAGAGCCGTCCGAGCGTGAAGTCCTCAGCGGCGGGGTGGTTATAAGTACGCATGCTGCAAATGATAAAGGTTTCTGCGATACTTCGTTATTCGATGTTTATCGAACTACCGTACAAGCCAGTCTAAAAGGAGTTTAGCCAGATGTCCGCATTGTTCCAGCCCTACAAGCTCAAAGACGTTTCCTTGCGCAACCGGATCGCCGTTCCGCCCATGTGCCAGTACTCCGCCGAAGAAGGCCTGATCAACGACTGGCACCGCGTGCACCTGGCCGGTCTGGCGCGCGGCGGCGCCGGGCTGGTGATCGTCGAGGCGACGGCCGTGTCGCCCGAAGGCCGTATCACGCCGGGCTGCACCGGCATCTGGACCGACGAGCAGGCGCAGGCTTTCGCGCCGGTCGTCGCGTCGATCAAGGCTGCCGGCTCGGTGCCGGGCATCCAGATCGGCCACGCGGGCCGCAAGGCAAGCGCCAACCGTCCGTGGGAAGGCGACGACCATATCGCCGACGACGACAGCCGCGGCTGGCAAACCATCGCACCGTCGGCAATCGCGTTCGGCGCCAATCTGCCCAAAGTGCCGAAAGCCATGACGCTCGACGACATTGCGCGCGTTCGCGAAGACTTCGTCGCTGCCGCGAAGCGTGCGCGTGACGCCGGCTTCGAATGGCTCGAACTGCACTTTGCGCATGGCTATCTCGGCCAAAGCTTCTTCTCGACGCACTCGAACCAGCGTGACGACGCCTACGGCGGCAGTCTCGAAAACCGCAGCCGCTTCCTGCTCGAAACGCTGGCGGCGGTGCGCAAGGTGTGGCCGGAGCATCTGCCGTTGACGGCGCGTTTCGGCGTGATCGAGTACGACGGCCGCGACGAGGAAACCCTCGTTGAATCGATCGAACTGGCGAAGAATTTCAAGCGTGAAGGGCTGGATATGCTGAGCGTCAGCGTGGGTTTCTCCACGCCGAAGGCGGCGATTCCGTGGGCGCCGGCGTTTCTCGCGCCGATCGCCCAGCGCGTGCGCCGCGAAGCCGGCATCCCGGTTTCGTCGGCGTGGGGCATCGACACGCCGGAACTGGCGGACGGGGCAGTGAAGAGCGAGCAACTGGATCTGGTGATGGTCGGCCGCGCGCATCTGGCCAATCCGCACTGGCCGTACCATGCGGCGAAAAAGCTCGGTATCGAGCGTCCGTCGTGGACGTTGCCGGCGCCTTACGCGCATTGGCTCGAACGCTACGCCGTCGCTTAAGTTTCCGCCTCACGTCTGTTGCAGTGTGTTGCCGATGTGCCGTTTGTCCCGCCGATTCATGTGCGGGGCAGGCGGCATATCTCGTCCTCCGTTTTCGCGCGAGCGCCCCGGCGCCGCGTATTCCACGCGCGCCGGCCCGCGCATGGCGCCCGCGGCGTTCCGTGAGCGTACGGCCTGCCGCTCAGCCACGCTTTTTCCACTCGCCGGCCGCTCGGCCAGTCACCGCTCAGATTCAGCGCTGTAGGCAGCGTGTCACACGGGCCTTTGCGTGGTCCGACGGTTGATGAGATGACGTGGTATCGATGATTGGCGCGTTGGCGGAACGCGATTTGCTGCACAGTCTTCTCACTGACCCGCACATGGAGGCTTGACGCATGAAACCCTATATCGTCGCGCATATGATGTCCTCGCTCGACGGCCGCAGTCTGACTGACGGCTGGCACCTCGACTATGCGTCGGACCTGTACGAAAACACCGCCGCTACCTTCGAAGCCGACGGCTGGATCTGCGGACGGGTGACCATGCAGGAGATTTCGCACGGCAAGGACTATCCGGCAGGGCTCGCCAGGGGTGCGGTGCCTCGCACCGATCATTTCGTCGAGCGCAACGCGGAGCAATACGCCATTTCGATCGATCCGCAAGGTCGCGTGGCATGGAAGAGCAACACGGCGCTCAAATCGCACGTAATCGAAGTACTGACCGAGCAGGTGGCCGACGATTACCTCGCCTATCTGCAATCGATCGGTGTGTCGTACGTGTTCGGCGGCAAGACCGGCATCGATCTCGACAAGGTGGTGCAAACGCTGGCGCGCGAACTCGGCGTGAAGAAGCTGATCGTGGAGGGCGGTTCGCACGTGAGCGGCGCGTTCGTGAACGCCGGTCTGGTGGACGAAGTGAGCGTGTTGATCCTGCCGCTGGTGGATGGCCGCAGCGCGCACCCTTCTTCGTTCGAAGTGGCGATGGAGAAGTGGCAGGCGCCCGCGTATCTGAAGCTCACGTCCGTTGAAAAAACAGAGCACGATGCGGTGTGGCTGCGCTATACGAAGGCTTGAAAAAGCCGCGCGGCAAGCGACTCTGGAGTCCACTTTGCCGCGCGCCCTTTACGCTTTTTTTTAGGCTACACCAGTGACTTGCCATCAACCGTGGGTGTGTTGCGTCGAGAGCCAGCCGCCGCTTACGCCGATCTCGCCGATCCGCCTCGCTACCGCGTCGGCGAGACGCTTCGCGTCCGCTGAAACACCGGCGTGTTGAGTTTCGGATACGGCATGCAAGCCGCCACCCGCCGCCGAAGTCGCGATACTGCCGGCCGCGGCGCCTACCCCCGCGGTCTCGATCATCCCGGGGGCCTTGCCGCTGTCCGCGCTGGCGTTGAACGTTTGCACCAGTCGCGGTGCGCCGCCCGCGGGCTTGTACAGAATCCGCACCGAGCCGCGCACCTCGCTCTTGCCCGCACCGAGGCCGATCAGTATGCGGCGGCGGCGACTGCCCGAGTCGATCGTATCGAAGCTGCCTTGCACGAGCAGCACATTCTGATCGGCGGGCGCGGGAATGTCCGAGCGGATGGCGCGCAGACCCATTGATTGCAATTGATGCACGATTTCATCGGCGACCTGCTCGCGGACTGCTGCGGCATCGGCGGCTTGCTTCTGCGCCGCGGACGAACCTTCGAGTTGCGTCTTCACTTTCTGCATCATGCCGCCGTCCAGTTTGACCTCGTCCGGGCTGGCGCTGAAAGTGTAGACATAAATATTGTCCGGCCGCACCTGGACCGGCGCGCTCGTCGCGCTTGCATTCTCGATGCTGCCGCCGGCGCAGCCGGTCAGCAGCGCGCTGGCGCAGACCAGCGCCATGCAGGCAAAACGGCCGGCGTTCTGTTTGAGGAATTTCACTGAAGTCAACATGTTCATCCTGTCGTCGGCACACGGTGCCGGTATGGCCGAACGGTTCTGCCGATGATCGGGCAACCGTAGGATCGTTGATCATCGGCGAAACGTCTCGCACGTGAAGCACGCTTGATCTCATGCGTTCTGTTCGTACGCACCGGCAGCGAAACGAAGTATGGGCAAGTCGCTTGCCGAACTCCATTCAACAATTATTTCGTCCTGTGTCACGGCGGAAAGAGACGTCGCGCGGGTCTTTCGCCCGTTACGCAAGCGATCGGGACGTGTCAGGAAAAATGAGGCTGTGCGGGTGAGGATCGACCGCGCCGGCAGGCGGGGTGAAGTCGTACAGTGACGTGTGCGGCTCCCTGTGTATCGGGCATCAGCTCAGGGCGAGCTTGATGATGCAACCAAGGACGAAAATCAGCAGGACGGCGGCGACTGCCATGTTCAGCGGATAGCGCATTCTTCTCGAGGACACCAGTGTTGCAGTGCTCATATCCTAATCACCTGACGGAAGATGAACAGTGGTCAGTGAAGCGTCAATGTGGGACAGCCAACGCAGCATGCCGAATGGTCGCGCGACGTGCTGGCGGGAGCGCTTCCAGTCGCAGATGCGAGCGGGGGTTGCCGCGCGGCCCCCGCGCGCCGCAAGCGCCGTTTATGACGTGCGGCACGAGCCAGGGTGTGTACGCTGGCGCATTGTTTCCGGATGGCGCATGATTGAAGCGATGTGCCGTCCGACCCCAGAACCCGTAGCCTCTGCGGAACGCGCGGCGCACGCGAAGCCGCCGGTGCATGCGTCACGGAAACACAACGCGGCAATGCACCGCCGGCGGGTACTCAACCGTTAAGGAGGATTTCGCATGGACCGACCTGACGCCGCCAATCCGTTTGGCGATTTCACCAAAATGCTGGAGCAGTTCAAGCTCCCCGGCTTCGACGTACCCGCCATCATGGAAGCGCGACGCAAGGACATGGAAGCACTGGTTCAGGCGAATCAGACGGCTTTCCAGGGGATGCAGTCGCTCGCGCAGAAACAGGCTGATATGTTGCGCTCGACCCTGAGCGAATTGCAGTCGCTGACAGGCCAGCTATCGGCCGGTGGCGCCGCGCCTTCGGGCAAAGCCGCCGAGTTGATCCAGCAGAGCTTGCACAAGTCGCTTGCCGATATGCAGCAGTTGGCGCAAGCGGCCTATCAGACGCAAGCCGAGTCGTATGCGGTGATCGCAAAACGCGTAGAAGAGAATGTTCAGGAGCTGAAGTCGCTCTTGCAGCAGAAAAAGTAGCGGACACGACGCGTCTGGCTCGAAACTTTTGAATCGAGCCAGACAGCGTTGCCGTTCGAACAACCGATGCCGCGGCTGACCTTCGAGTCATCCGCGGCATTTTTTTGTGCTGCGAATAGTCACTGCGCCGCCGTTTTCTGTTCAGACAAAAAAAGCCTTTGGGCGCCCGTATCGTCAGAGGAAAACGGTCGTGCGACGCGATCTTTTCAGCGTTCGCTTACATCGATCCCGCAATGCCGCGCGTGTG